>CP064993.1:908622-1211496 GCA_016699955.1 Candidatus Saccharibacteria bacterium
TTACCCTATGGCACAAGAACGATGTCAGGACGCATATGCGGACGACTGTAGAAATGCTGACTGTCAACAACTGTGAGAAAAATATTGATTTACCTGTCTGGCATGTGTTTACGCCACATGATAACTATTTTGACAATGAAGTTATAGAACAGCAAATGCGCGTGGTATTTGCAGACTTCTTTCCCGCCTCTTTACAGTCAAAGACGCACGCCCCTAGTGTTATTGCCACTAAGAAGGAGGCCGCTGCCTTCATTCCAAGAGAGCTAAGAAGTGCATTAAGGCAGTCAGCTAGTAAAGAGAAAAAACGTGCGTAAGCGAATGGTATACTAGGATATAGTATGAAAATTGGATTGGTTTGCCCATACAGTATTGCCAAAGGTGGCGGTGTTCAGGAAGTTGTAAAAGCTTTGCAGCGAGAATACATAAAGCTTGGGCACGAAGCTATTATCATTACGCCTCAACCGAAAGAACCCTTTACAAATCGGGATCACAAAGTTGTCTTTATTGGCACTTCGACAGACTTTAAAGCTGCTGCAACAACCACACAAATCAGTGCAAGCATGCTGACCGATGAAATCGATAGCATCCTCGAATATGAAAAATTTGACGTACTACATTTTCATGAACCGTGGATACCCGTGCTGAGTAGACAAATTTTAAGCCGCAGCCAGTGTCCTAACGTTGCAACGTTTCACGCAAAGTTGCCGGAAACTATTGCGAGCCGAGCGCTGGCAAAAGTTATCATACCCTACACAAAACCATTACTTAAGCACATAGATGCCTACACAGCCGTGTCTAATGCAGCTGCCGAGTATGTTCGATCGCTGACTGATGCTGAAATTCAAATCATCCCCAATGGTATTCACACAGGACATTTCCGTCGCCCTGCTCACGCAGCTCAGGTTTCGCACAGCGGCAAGACTATTTTGTACATTGGTCGTCTTGAAAAACGCAAAGGTGTCAATTATCTCTTACAAGCGTTTAAGCTTCTGCAGGAGCGACAACCCGATGTGCGTTTGGTTATTGCTGGAGACGGCGTTGACAAAGAAAAACTCGAAGAACTTGCCGAGCAACTAGAAGTAAAACAGGTTAGCTTTTATGGCTACATTGACGACCGCACAAAGTTGGAATTATTGCACGCCGCTGATCTGTTTTGTTCCCCGGCAATTTATGGAGAAAGTTTTGGAATTGTGCTGCTTGAGGCGATGGCTAGCGGGCTTGTTACAATCGCGGGTAATAACTCTGGATACGAAAGTGTTATGACCGGGCTGGGACAACTTTCACTTGTCGACCCGCGCGATAGCAAAGAATTTGCTCACCGCATGGAATTGTTACTGAACGACTCAGGTATACGAGATCTATGGATAAAATGGGCGAAGAAACATGTCAGGCAGTTTGAATATCACAAAGTGGCTGCAATGTATCTGGCATCGTACGAAAGAGCAATTAAAGAATTGGCAGATAACCCAAGGAGGAAACGTGAAGATTGGCTTCGTTCTTGACGACACACTAGATAATCCGAATGGTATTCAGCAGTACATGCTCTGTGTTGGTCGGTGGCTTCAAAAACACGGGCATGAAGTGTATTACATTGTTGGGGAGTCACACCGAACCGATGTTGAAAATATGTTTAGTGTAAGTACTAACATAAACGTTCGATTCAACGGAAACAAGCTGTCTATGCCAGCACCGGCCTCATATAAAAAGCTGCGTTGGCTGTTGGACGATCTAAAACTTGACGTGCTACATGTACAAGCTCCGTATAGCCCATTCTTGGCCGGTCGGCTTATTCGCAGCGTAAAGCCTTCAGTTGCGGTTGTTGGCACTTTTCATATTTTGCCGTATAGCCGTGCATCACGACTGGGAAGCGACATACTGGGGAAAATTAATACCTCGACCGCGAAACGTTTTGACGCTATGATGGCGGTCTCAGCCCCTACACAAGTCTTTGCCGGCAGGTATTATGGTTTTCGCAGTATTGTAGTGGCGAATCCGTTTTATCACGACCAGTTCTCTGTTGCCAGACGTGGTAAAAACAAACCACATGTGGTCAAAAAAATAGTTTTTTTGGGTCGACTTGTCACTAGAAAAGGTCCACGGGAACTACTGGAGGCCGTTGCTTTACTTTATAGCACCAACTTGACCAAGGTAAAATACGAAGTGACAATAGCCGGACGGGGGCCGCTTCTAAATGAGCTGAATCGGTTTGTAGAAAAACAAGGACTTTCAAAAGTAGTCACTTTTACTGGATTTGTCGAAGAAAACAAGAAAGCAGAACTGTTAGCTAGTGGTGATCTAGTCGTTTTTCCGAGCACATCTGGTGAAAGTTTTGGGATAAGTCTGCTTGAGGGTATGGCAGCGAGCCAAGGTGTTGTTTTGGCGGGTGATAATTTGGGATACGCCTGTGTTGTCGCTGACAAAAAACAGCTTTTCAACCCGCGAGACACAGAGGCATTTGCAAAACTACTTGCCAACTGGCTGGACGACGATACTGGTCGGGAATCTATGGCGCGGCTACAACAACAGTATGTGCGCCAGTATGATATTGACGAAATTGGTCCTAAAATTGTTGCAGTGTATAATCAAGCTTTGCAAAAACGACCTCGGTCATGACATAATGCTTTTATGGCAAGATTATTTCCAAAAGAAAACTCAGATTTTGAGGTAACAATATCAACTCATACCATAGTGCGTGTTATTTCACTCACTATGCTTACGATACTGCTCTTTTTTGCTATTAAGCAAAGCGCAGGTACGCTGACACTTATTGGAGCAGCATTTTTCTTAAGCCTGGCACTGAACAGTCCAGTGCAATGGCTAGCCAGTCGCTTGCCTGCAAAGAAAAAAAACCGACGTTCACTCGCTACTGGTATATCTATAGGGGTTATCCTACTAACGCTTACAGGATTTTTGGTCGCAGTTGTTCCGCCAATCGCCAAGCAAACTGCCGGATTTTTTAGTGATTTGCCGCAGCTTATAGATGATACACGTAACGGCGAAGGTGCACTTGGGGCGTTTGTAGAAAAATATAACCTAGATTCTCAGGTCGAAAAGCTGTCATCTCAGCTGTCTACTCGACTTGACGATGTCGGTGGTTCGGCGGTAACAGCAGTTTCAAAGATCGGCAGCAGTATTTTTGCTGTGCTAACCGTTATAGTTTTGACTGTGATGATGCTTGTTGAAGGCCCGAAATGGGGAAAACTACTTGAGGGGCTACTACCGGTTGGTCGGCGCGAATGGGCTCATCGCCTGACGGGGGATATGAATAAAGTTGTGCGCGGCTATGTAAACGGTCAGGTCATTTTGGCAGCTGTTGCCGCAGTTTTGATTGTACCCATGTTGTTTGCTATGCACGTTGCCTACCCACTCGCGCTAATGGTCGTTGTCTTCATATGCGGTCTTATACCAATGGTCGGCCATACCATTGGCGCCATTATTTGTACACTGGTAGCTCTTTTTACTTCACCGGCCGCGGCAATATTTGTTCTCGCCTACTACATTCTGTACCAGCAGATAGAAAATTACGTTGTTCAGCCCCGTGTGCAGGCCAACTCAACCAACATGTCTCCGCTACTCGTGTTTGTAGCCGTCCTTATGGGCGCCAACTTCGGTGGATTGTTGGGCGCGCTTGTTGCTATTCCGGTAGCCGGATGTCTCCGCATTCTTGTTCTCGACTATTTAGAGCGGCGGGACATATTGTCTCCAGCTACCGTTGAAGACGCTAAGACACGCGGCGGCGCACTATAAGTTTTTTTAGATAGCTCAGAAGCCGGTGGTGTGTTCAATTTGGGTGCGACAGTCGGTACCAAACGGCACCACTCGGCGTGTCTCGTAGCCCAATACCTTCTGTAGCCAATTGGTCTCGCAGTTTGTCTGATGCCTTCCAGTCCTTGTTGGTGCGCGCAATGCCCCGTTCTACTATCAGCTGCTTCTGCTCATTACTAATATCTTCCTCGCCAATGTAAATACCCAGGTGCTCATCGACAAGTCGTGCAATGCTATCTAGGCTGGCAGCACTAGCAAACCCTGAGATTGCCTTATCTGCGATTTCGTCGACAAGCTGGAGCGCGCGTGGTGTATCAAGATCGTTAGCAAGCGCAGCCTGCATATCTTGGTCAAAATCGGCTGGATTGATATCTTGCGTGCCTATGTGCATCAGCGCTTCCTGCCAGCGGGTTGCCATTGCTTCTTGCCAATGATTTAGGCGGTTTTGGGCAGCTTCCAAATTATCCCAGGTAAAGTTTCCCTCTGTTCTGTAGTGCTTCCCAAGTGAAAACACTTTAAATGCTTTCAGGCTGTAACCTTTTTCTAGTATGTCCCGCAGTGTGTAAATATTTCCTTTACTCTTCGCCATTTTGCCGCCGTCGACTTTTAGATGGTTGGCGTGCATCCAGAAGGCACTAAATTGTTTGCCCGTCACCGCTTCAGTCTGGGCGATTTCGTTTGTGTGGTGTACCGGTATGTGGTCTATGCCTCCTGTATGTATATCTATTTGTTCGCCGAGTGTTTCTTTTGCTATAACCGAACATTCCAAATGCCAACCCGGAAATCCAACTCCCCAAGGGCTGGTCCATTCCATGTCTCGCCTACTGTCTGGCGGTGAAAACTTCCAAACTGCAAAATCTGTAATATTTTTTTTACCTTCTACGCTGACGCGTGCGCCGGCTTCTAAACCGTCAATATCTAGTCGCGCTAACTTGCCGTAATCTGTTAGCTTCGATGTATCAAAATACATTCCATCACCCGGAATTTCGTACAAGTAGCCTTTTGTAGCCAGCGTCTGCGCAAAAGTAATCTGCTGGGGGATCATGTCGGTCGCCCGAACTAAATGTGTTGGCTTCAGGAGCCCAAGCTGGCCTGCTTCTGTGGCTGCAACGCTTATGTACTTGTTGGCCACGTCCCAGGCGGTTATACCTTCCCTAAGAGCCCCTTTTTCCATTTTGTCTTGGCCATTATCATCGTCGCTGGTAAGATGACCAACGTCAGTAATATTTTGCGTGTGTTCGACGCTAAATCCAGCGGAACGAAGTGTGCGTACCAGCACATCCCAATATATGTATGGCAGCCAATTTCCGATGTGCGGTTGGCTATATACAGTGAGACCACAGGTGTAAAGTTTGATTTTACCGGCTTCAAGCGTTTGAAGCGTATTTTTTCCTTGAGTTAGCGTGTTGTATAGTTTCATGCGATATCCTGGTACTTTTGAAGAAGCAGATCACTTGCCATGCGCAAACATTCTTCCTTGATGTCGGCGTACTTGCGGCCATCGGTAATTTTGAAACCAGCAGCATAACTATGTCCTCCTCCGCCCATATGCTCGGCAAGCTGAGCGGCTATCGGGTAACCATTGTTTGCGCGAAGCGCTGCTGTGACCCGGCCGTCATCATAGCTTTTGAGCACAATAGCCAGCGCCACGCCCCGGACTTGCAACATATCAAACTGAACAAGTGGTGCCGGGTTATAGAGAGGGCTATATTCGTTGATTTCGGGCTGAGGAATGTGTACCAGGGCAATTTTACCGTCGGCAAAAAACTCTGTTCGCGTAATTAGCATGCCCTTGTAGCGAAAGATTTTTTCAACCATTTTGCCATACTCACGTCGAAGCTCCTCAAGCCGTGGGCGGTTGGCGCCCAGCTCAGTCAGATCAGCCATGACGCGGTACGTTCCAGCGGTTGTCAAGTCGTTCATAAGACCTTGCGTGTCGCCAAGGATGGAGGTCATGATATGTTCGGCAGCCTCACTGGATACATTCCAACCAAGTGAAGAGCTCAGATGAAAGATCAATTCCCCGGTGGAAGCAACATGTTCATCGATGATTTGCAGCTGCGTAAAATCAATTTTATTTTCAACAGTAGCGTGATGGTCAAGTACAATGCACGGTTTGCTTTTAAGCCACGTCAGCTGGCCGCTTTTATTAAGCTTATCCAGTAGTGTGTAAGTGCTAGTGTCGACTATAATGCTTAAGTCAAATTGGCTTGGCAGCGAATCGATTACCCGATCCCAGCCGTGCATATAGCGAAGATATTCTGGTACGTTGACGCCGCAGTACAGTACAACATTCTTGCCCATGTCACCGAGAATGTGCTCAAGCGCAAGAGCACTGCCGAGGCTATCCGCGTCAGGGTTATCAGCCTGGACAATAACGATTGTAGCTGCCGCGTCTACTGACCCACGAATTTGGTTTTCCATACCTTGTATTGTACGTTGGTGTGACTGATACACAAAGTAGTTGTGGTATGATGGCAATATGAGAAGCAAAAAAGGCGTTAAACAACTAAGAGAAATGCTGACTGAGGCGGTCGAACTTGTGCCAGTCGGATCTAGGTGGCGTCACTATAAGGGCGGAGAATATATTGTTACGGCGATCGCGTTTGACGAGGAAACGCTAGAGTTCGAAGTTATTTATTCGCCAATTGAGGCGCCAGATATTCATTTTGCTCGCTGGATGAGCATTTGGCTTGAGACTGTCGCATGGCAAGGTGCCACCCTTCCTCGTTTTGAGCACACGTCAGGCTAAAGCAGCTGCCTGCCTTCAAGGGCACGGCTGAGGGTTATCTGGTCAGCGTATTCTAGGTCAACACCGATGGGCAGTCCACGCGCTAAACGAGTTATTTTAACTTCCCGGTCGCCAATTTGCTGTTGGATGTATAAGGCCGTCGATTCGCCTTCGACACTGGCGTTAGTTGCCAAGATTATTTCCTTTACGTCATCTTCATCAATGCGCTGCATAAGCTGAGCGATGTGCAATTCTTCGGGCAGTACACCGTCAATCGGTGAAACCAAACCGCCTAAAACGTGGTAGGTGCCGTGGAAAGCGCCGATTTTCTCAAGAGAGACAATGTCGAGCGGCTCGGCAACGACGGCAATTAGGCTTTTGTCACGCTTTGGATCACTATAGAGCGGCGAAATATCCTTCGCTGCATCAATTAGAGCAAATGTTCGAGGGCAATATTTGACGCTGTCGTGTAGATTGGCAAGCGCAGCGGCGATTTGTTGAGACTTTCCCCGGTCATGCCGTACCAAAAAATACGCATATCTTTCGGCGGTACGTGAACCAACGCCAGGCAAATTGCCTAGCGCCTCAATAAGGGTTTCAAGCGCAACGGGAAGAATGTTCATTGGTCTTTACAGGCCAAGATTGCCGAGCATGCCCATAAATGGCTGCATTTTTTCAGCGGCTACTTTTTGACTTTCTGAAATTGCATCTTTTACAGCGTCTTCTACCCAACGTTCAAGCTGTTCAATATCGTCAAGGTCGACATATTCTGGGTCAATTTTAATTTTTTTAATTTTTTGTTCGCCAGTTATTTCAACCCGCACGGCTCCATCGCCCTGTTCGATAGTAATTACCATTTTTTGTAGTTCTTTTTGGATTTTTTTAACTTGTAGCAACATTTTTGCTTGATCAAATCGACTCATATTCACCTCCGTTTATAGATACTATTGTAACAGATTATGACGGCTTGTTTATAGTGTAAACAGCTTTTGTCTCAGGGGCATTTGGCCAAGCGGTGTAATATGCTTTGATATGATAGAGGGTCGAGGATCCAACCAGCACAACGAGGAGTGCCATACCAGCAAGCCGAGCAAGTGGATTTTTGGGGAAAACTCTCAGCCATTGATCAAGCAAGTAGTAGATGCCACCGGCAATTGTAAGATAGATGAGCGGAATAATCATAGCCATGGCTGCACTGCCACCCAGAACAATTAGCACAGACGAAACCGCGAGCATACCAAATAGTAAGTAATTTCCTCGTATGCGAGGTCTTGAAAAAAGTAAAATAAAACCAGCTATAAACAAAATAATTTCTCCGGCACTTAGCAGCGGAGCGCCGTATAACCAATATTCCGGCGGCCAATAGCCCTTAAATATTACCGAAGAACCGAGGTGCATAGCATTATCAAAAAGCAGCTGTAATGATGGGAGCGAAGTGGGAAGCCCTAGCACGGTCAGTAGGACATTTGGCGACCGGACTGCCCCTATCACTAGCGGAATAGTAATAATAACGCCAGTCAGCACGAGAAGCGCAGAGTGGTTCGCACCAAGTTGTCGGAAAATACCTAGTATTCGCCTATGCATAAGCACAATTCCAATAAGCTCAAACCAAATCATTCCCGGAATATATAAACAGAGCGCAAAAATAGCAGCAATTGCATACGACATAAGCCGTTCTTTTTTGGCTTTGCGTAGCAGAAACGTACAGGCAATTAAAACTATTGTTGCCATCTGCAGGATAAATGCCGCACCGATTCTACCAAAATGTAAATATCCAGAAGAACTAACAAACAGTATGGTCGCGAGGAGTGCAACTTGTTTAGAATACCAATGAACAGCGACCCAGTAAAAAAGTAGCGCAAAAGTCGCTGCAATTAACGCTGCGGCTATGCGTGTCACCGCAATGCTTTGGTGACCCATTTTATGCCCAATCCACACCAGACTCTTATAGGGAGCATCTACTGGATTGTTGTATATGGTACGAAGACTGATTGACTGTTGTTGCGAAGCTTGTTCAAGCGGAGCATAGTTTGGTATCAGTGTTGTTAAGCCACGGAAAAGGAGCACATAGGCTAACAGTGCGAGGCCGAGCCACGCAAGTAGTAATCGCCAATGCACGGTTATGAAATTGAGTATTCTGTCCATAAGTATTATAGCTAAGTATAACCTCAGTTCCACATAAGTACCACCGGATTTCCATATTTTACGCTAAAATGAGCGAAGCGAACAAGCCGAAAGCGAGCTTCTGATTTTTTACTGAGCGTCAAACGGTATTGCCGCGTGGCTACTGTCTAGCGAGCGAATACGCTGTTTTTCTCGGTCAAAATACAATTCGACCCCGCCAGTTGGACCGTTGCGGTGTTTTTTAATGAGAACATCCATGATGTTTTTGCGCTCACTTTCTGGCTCGTAATAATCTTCGCGGTATAAAAATGCGACGACGTCGGCATCTTGCTCAATAGAACCAGATTCACGTAAGTCTGATAGTTGTGGTATTTTTGGGTTGCGGCTTTCGACTGACCGGCTTAACTGGCTGAGGGCTATGACAGGAACGTTGAGCTCGCGGGCAATACCTTTCAGTCCGCGAGAAATTTCCGATATCTCTTGTACGCGGTTGCCCTCGTTGCTGTACTTGCCGCCGCCACTCATAAGCTGCAAGTAGTCTACGACTATGAGGCCAAGCTTCTGGGTGTGGGCTTCGCGTCTTGATTTTGTTCGTAGGTCGCTCACAGTTATCCCGGGGGAGTCGTCTATGAAAATTTTTGCTTCGCTGAGGGTACCCATTGCTTCGCCGAGACGCTCAAAGTCGTCATCGGTTAGTTTACCGGTACGCAGTGCCCAAGCGTCTACGCCTGATTCCATGGCGAGTAAGCGGTCAACTAACTGTTCTTTGCTCATTTCTAGGCTAAATATGAGCACAGATTCTTTTGCCAGTGTCGCTACTTTGTGGGCAAGGTTCAAAACAAAGGCGGTTTTCCCCATTGATGGCCTAGCTGCGATAATAAACAAATCTGACCGTTGGAAGCCAGCCAAAATATTGTCGAGGTCGCGGTAACCGCTGGGAACACCCCGTAGCTTGTTTTTGTCTTTGTGGAGGTCGTCGAGACGCTCAAAACTGTCAGCAAGAACTGATTCCAAGCTAACGACACTTTGCTTGACGTGTTGTTGGCTAACAGCAAATAGTCGAGCCTCAGCTTCCTCGATGAGTTCTTGAAGTGCTTTTGATTCATCTCGTCCCAAATCTGCCATTTCGGCGCTGGCCGAAATAAGACGGCGGCGCAGTGCTTTCTGTGCGACAATGTCGGCGTATTGTTCAACGTGAGCCGCTGTTGGCACGAAATTTGTCAGTTCGGTGAGATAGCTTGACCCCCCCACCATTTCCAGAAAACCATTACCTTTGAGCTGATCGGCGAGCGTCAGAACATCTATGGCAGAACGTTTTTCGTACAGCGCGCGCAAGGCTTCGTAGATACGGGCATGGCGGGCGTCGAAAAAATCGTCAGGTGTTATTCTGTCTGCGATTTTTATGATGGCATCGGTGTCTATCAACACTGCGCCTAGTAGCGATGCTTCCGCCTCGATATTCTGTGGTAGTGGTTCTACGGCCATTTATTCTCTCGACCCTTCTTATTTGTCGTGCTTTATGATTCTAGCAGTTCGGCACCGCCAAAGATATTGCTTATGGCTGCCACTGTTTCTGATCCTGCTAGTGCCGTCTTGGGGGCGCTACTTGTAAGGCAACGGATTTCCGTGGGAACACCACGAGCCGAATCAACTAGCGCAGCCAGGATGCTGCGATTGCGTGGTTCGTTCAAACGTTTTTGATGAAATGAAAAATTGAGCTCTAGCGTCAACGTATCGCCGTCTAGGCTTGGTCGTGCCATGCGGGCAATGCCATATAGTGTGTTATGTGTCTGCTTGAGATCTTGTAGCACGGCTTGCCATAGCGTGTCGATGTTGTGGTTGTCGGTGGTTGGGCTGGAACTCTGAGGTGCTATATCATGACTTAAGCGCTCCGCGGTCGGTGGGTGCGGCGTGTCAATTACGATAGGTTCGTCAGCTTGTGTCGGTGTTTCAGGGGCTTGCGCGGGCTTGTCAGCCTGCAAGGAAGTTTTTTCTTGAACTGTTTTGACAGTTGTTGACTCGGGTTTAGGAGTTACTTTTTTTACCTGGGACGCCTCTGTGACCTCTGTTTCATTTAACTTGGGGCTAGCGTAGCCGGCGTATTTTAGGAGTGTGATTTCTAGCAGTGCCCGCGGATTATGAGCCGGTGGGACATCGAGCAAATCACGTAACAAATCTAGTGCGTATGAAGGAGCGTTGCCGTCTAAAAATTGAGATCTTAACATCTGCCCCAGCTGTAGGGCAATCATAACTGGTTCATACCCCTGCTCGGACAGCTCGTGCAGTGCAGCAAGCGTAGCCGGTACTGTTTGGTTTTTTAGTGCATCACTTAGCTGAGTAATCGAGGTTGAGGGAGCATGCCCGAGCAACTGTTCAATTTGCTCCCGAGTAATATTGCTACTTGTCGAACTTGCTTGATCGAGGAGGCTAATGCTGTCCCTAAAACTTCCTTCGCCATGCTCGGCAATTAGATGAAGCGCCTCATCGTCTATGGAAATTTGTTCTTTTTTCGCAATATGGCGCAGGTGCGCGGCAACTTTTTCTAGCGACACTGGTTTAAACCGATAACGTTGTGTCCGGCTTATTATTGTTTCTGGGAGTTTATGAGCCTCCGTGGTGGCAAGTATGAAGACAACGTGCGCGGGTGGTTCCTCAAGCGTTTTAAGCAGTGCGTTAAAGGCGGCTTTACTGAGCATATGCACTTCATCGATGATAAATACTTTGTATGTTGCACTAGAGGGAGCAGACATTATTTTGTCGCGCAGGTCTCGGACGTCTTCTACTCCGTTATTGCTTGCGGCATCGATTTCTATTATGTCAAAGTGGGGCTTTTCGCTGTAACTCAAGTGGTTAATTTCATGGGCGAGAATACGTGCGACTGATGTTTTGCCAACCCCCCGTGGACCCGTCAAAAGATAGGCGTGAGCAATTTTACCCTGCTGCAAAGCATTTCCGAGTGTGGTAGTAATGTGCTCCTGACCGACCACTTCACTCAGTGACCGAGACCGGTATGTTCTGTACAGTGCTTTCCCCATTGTCCCTTAAGTATAGCTGCTGCGTGAGCGATTTCCGAATGTAGTAATTACAATCGAGTACTTAACTGGGCTGATGCAATCCCCCACCCTGTACTCGGCTAAGAAACTACTTTCCCCCCCAACTCCCTACGAGCAAACATAAGGCGAACTCGCCGTAAAGGCTCAGTTACAGTAATAAGTGCGAGCGGCATTTTGCTTAGAATGAGGTGATGATTACACCGATAGCGCCAAGTGCGACGGCTACCCATAACAGTTTGTCGTTATCTCTTTCATGCAGAAAATAATGCGCTGCTACGGCTGTCAGTGGCAGTACAAATGCTGACAGTGAGGCAATAAGAGAAACATTATTTGCTTTTTCTAGAGCTATGAAATAACTAATCCCAATCCCTGCTATCACCGTACCGAGCAGTGCAGATTCCCGAATCAGCCTGGTTGAAATATGAACTGAACGACGCTTGTGATAATCGTATGCCGCAAAAAGCGTCAGCCAAAAAGTTTGCAGCCCAAAGCCATAGATAAAAAACGCGCCGATATCCATGTACTGGATAGCTGCTTTTTCGACGACGACACCGACACCGAGAAAAGCTGCGGATATTAGTGTCAGAAGAATACCTTTGGCTATATGCTCATATGAGCTTGTGCCGTTGCGATGCGCTTTTGCCGGTGCCCAAACGGCGATGACGCCACTCACAAGCACTAAACCGGCACCCAGCAGCTGGATAATGGTTAGTTTTTCACCCAAAAACAGCCATCCGAGTAAAATTGTGATGATAATGCGTACTTGGAATATTGTTTGGTTTAATGCTGCCGGCATATGTTTTATGGCCATAAATGATAACAGCACAAAAACTGCCACCAGAAAACTTGCGCTAAGAAGCAGCCACAATGTCCAGACAGACCAGGTGATGTCATGCGGTGCTATGAGCCCAGCAACAATGCTCAGCGGCATTAAGCCAATCAGATATGAAAGTGCGACGCTAATGCTGGCGGGGACAGTTTGTGCTTGCGCGAAACGCCTTCTAAGAAGTGTCGAGGCCACAAACAGAAGCATATTGATACAAAGAGCAACCTGCCACATAGTTGCCTAGAGAGCAGCTTCCAGAGCGGCCCACTCTGCGCTGGCATCGTCTTCTGGTACGTTGACTGAAACTTGATCGCCAGGTTTTGCTTTAAAATAAGTGACACTGGCAAGAAGGACGCGGTAATCTTTTGTGCCTACTGATACGAAGTAATGACCACCTTCGAGCTTTAATTGTCCGACAACCTGTTTGCGTGGGATTGGACCAATTTGCTTGTATAAAAACGCACCGTCATCGGCAATTGTAAGTTTCAAAATGTCGCCTTGAACCAGTTTTGATTTACTGGCATAGTTTGCTGGAACGGGATAGGTTTTGCCATCGCTACCGACCATGTTTTGCCCGTCAAAAACACCCTCAATAACCTTGCCCAGTGCTTCTTCGCTGACCTTAGCCTGAACTTTAATATCGTCACCAACGAGACTTATCAAGAGCTCATTTGCGGCTGCCAAGTTGGTTTCCGCTTCTTGTATGAGTGCCCGAAGTCTTTTGATTTGCTTATCTGGTAAATCGGCCATAACTGTTTCTTTCTATTTCCCTTTTGTTGCACTTCCCTAATGTTCCACCATTTAGGTCTGTAATACCTTAATCTAACCCTAGCATACCCTGGCCAGCAAGTCAAAATATCAGCCTGCGCCCCTATCTTATCTGTGGATAAATTGCGGTTTAGATATTTTTCCTAGCGTGCATATGGTTTCAATATAGCTAACTCGGCGTAAACGCCGAGTTAGCCCCCACCCACGCCGGAAGGCGCTAGTAGCGGTGATGACACCGAGCCGGAGTAATACTAGACAAGTTCTACTGTGGCGCCAGCTGCATCAAGAGCTTTTTTGGCTGCTTCAGCATCTTCTTTTTTGGCTTTTTCAAGTACAACCTTTGGTACGCCGTCGACAATCGCCTTGGCTTCGCCAAGACCGAGGCCGGTCAGTTCCTTGACAGCCTTGATGACAGCGACTTTCTGGGCGCCAGCATCTTTGAGCATGACATCGTACTCAGCCTTTTCGTCGGCAGCATCGGCTGCTTCGCCACCAGCAGCTGGACCAGCTGCGGCAACAGCGGCGACTGCAGGTTCGATGCCGTATTCGTCTTTAAGAATAGTTTTAAGTTCGTTAACTTCTAAGACAGTTAGTTTAGTAAGTTCTTCGGCGAGTTTCTTTATATCAGCCATAAAATTTTCTCCTTATTTAGTGATATTTGACCAATGAAAAATGGTCAAATATTGATTACTGTTCAATGATCAACGTTTGGTGCGACTTTTAGGCCGTCGCTTTGTCACGAATGCCGTCGAGCAACGCATGAAGGTTGCCGGACAGGCCATTTGTGATGTCGTTTACCGGTGAAAGTAGCATAGCAACTGCTTCGGCAATGAGCTGGTCTTTGCTTGGCAAGTCAGCGAGCGTTTTTACCTGAGAGGCATCCATAAAGGTGCCGTCTGCGCTGTAGGCGCCCACAAACTCAAGCGTTGGGTTTAGTTTGGTAAACGCTTTCAGTGCTTGAGCGGGAGCGACTTCGTCTTCGCTGTTAAAAGCGTAGAGTAGCATGCCGTTAAGGCAGCTGGTGTCGGCGTTTTTCAGCTTGTCATGCCCAGTCATCGCCTTGATAACGAGCCGATTTTTGACCACTTTGACTTTGGTGCCGTTTTCGCGTGCATCGCGCCTAAGCTGTTGGAGCGCTTTTACGGTTGTGCCCTGGTACTTTGCGACAACTGTCATCTTGGCAGATTGCAGTAAGTCAGAGACTTCCGCAACAACGTCATCTTTTTGTGATTTATTAAGTGCCATTCGTTCTCCTTTGGAGTGAATGATAAATTGTTTTATGAAGAATAATGAATGGACGCTATCGACCGGTGCGATTTCATCGTTCTTGTTACATAAAGAAAAGCGCTTTTAGTGATACCAAAAGCGCCCTTGCAAAACGAAATAAAGTGATTTCGTCGCCTCGGTGACAAATCAAGAAGCTCTCGCCCCAGTCACTGTCTTTGGTAACAATTACATTCTAATACTATTTCCCGGGTTGTGCAAGAGTAGCAAGAATGGTACGGTAGTTTTCAAGACATACGGGCTTGGAAGATCTAAATCCGGAAATAATCGTTCGAGAGATAATGCCCTATCGTAGCCTTCTACCGTAAGTCTAATATTATCAATAATTCTTTCAATCACGAGTCGATCAAATGGATTTTCGAAACTCGCGCGCATTTCATTTTCAATTACTTCTGGAGTTCTCTCATTCGTTTTATCAGGTCCAAACAACAACTTAGCGAATAATTCTTGGGTAGACCTACGTATGTCTTCTCTTTTACTACGTTGAATAAGTCCTTCTATGTCTTTACTAAGTTCATCATTTTCCATTTTGAATTCATGCATTACATCAAGTTCTTTTTGGAGAGCAGATGGGTCAACGTAATCGTTGAACTCAGTGATACGCAGTACTTCAGTAATACCTTTAGAATATTCAATAGCCACTTCTCTAGCGCATGCAGCTGCACCTGTAACCATGCAAAATCTGACTCTTAATGAGGTATCATCTTCAAGCGGGAAATCATATTTTTCAATTACATAGGACTGAGTACTTGTCAGTGGTTTTACATTGAGCCATGCATTTGTGAAGTCTTTCTCGTCATGTGCATTTTCTTTAGTAGCAATAAGACGGTGGAGTACATTGAAAAAAGTAAACCTTGAAAGATTACCACTAAGAAGAGTTACTGGCATTAAAGCCTCTGCTGCCGATAACCGGAACAATGCTTCAACGTTGGATTTCGGTAGATCTAGCAGCCTGGAATCAATTGCATCCGTTTGCGATAGTCCACTAATCGTATGTTCATAGACAGCCTCGCGCGGAGCATCCGTTAAAAAACCCATAACTTGTGAGTCGGCTTGGTTGTTTTTTTGAAGAGCGTCAGCCATGCTGAGTATTTCATGCAAGACTGGACCGTGTACTTCGTAATAAATATCACCTGGATTAAGTCTAGACACAGGATTACTATATCACAAAAGACATAATTACGTAAGGGTCATGTACAGGCGGGTGTCGGGGGTTAGCGAGCCGGTGGCTGTGGGGCGTGTGGAGGGGACGCTGGCAACTAGGGTGAACCCAAGTTTTTGGTAGATGTGAACAGCTCCAGTATTACTTGCCCAAGACTCTAACCATAAATTGTCTGCATCGTACAAATGTATGGTGGCGTCAAGAACAACAGCCAGATAAGGAGTAGCGAGCCCTTTACCCTGATGCCTTTCGCTAAGTCGCACCGCCACTGTTACTTTTCCGTCAGGCACATGATCACTTTGGCTTTCACCCGCCCAGGCATAACCTGCTAAGTCACCCGTCGCTTTCTCGACCAGCAAAAAAACTGCCCGACCTTTGCTAAGCCAGTTGGTAGTGCCCTTTTTATCTCGAAAACGTGAGTCGCAGTCATTCGGGCAGTATTCTATGATAGATGGTTCCAGTGCGAGTTGTTGAATTGTTGCAGCGTCTGTCTCAGTTAGACCCAAACGAACTTCGTAGCCAGCTTCAGCCAGTTTTTTTTGTGCAATTTGCCCTTTTTCGGTTAAACTATCCGCTTCTACTGCTGCTGATGATTCGCTATAAGTTGTGGGGAATGGTTTCAAAGTACGAGCTCCTGGATGTGGTTGGCCATTTCGGTAGCAAGGGCTTCGGCGTTTGGCGCTTCCACCATTACGCGAGCAAGTGGTTCGGTGCCGCTCGGACGCACAAGTATGCGGCCAGAGTTGCCTAGCTCGGCCGTTTTCACTCGGACGTAGTCTTCTACCTCTGGTGAGTTTAGCTTGGTTTTATCTGCTATGGGGAAATTCACGAGTGATTGTGGCAGCATAGAAACCTCATCTCGCCATTCGCTTAAGGATTTTCCAGACGAGTTGATAGCGCTCAAAACCTGCACAGCGGCAAGCAAACCATCGCCGGTTGTGGCAAAGTCGGGTAAGATGATGTGACCGGACTGTTCACCGCCCAGTTTGTAGCCAGTTGCGAGCAGTCGTTCCAGAACGTAGCGGTCACCGACGGCGGTTCGTTCCATCGAAATTCCCTTTGTTTTTAGAGCTTGTTCGGTGCCAAGGTTTGACATAACTGTTGCTACGACGTGCTTATAGCCATTTGCAACGGCCAGCATGTACATTAGGTAATCACCGTTGCAGGCTCGTCCTGCTGCATCTACCAAAATAAGCCTGTCCGCGTCACCGTCAACTGCAATACCTAGGTCGCAGTGCTGTTCACGCACTACGCGTTGCAGCTCTGTCGTGTCGGTGGCACCGCAGCGAACATTAATATTGCGTCCATTTGGTTCGTTGCCAAGTGCGATTACCTCGGCACCAAGTTGCTCAAATACTCGTTGACCGAGAGCACTGGCGGCGCCATTGGCAGTGTCTACAGCAATCTTGTAAACATCAAGTTTTAAGCCTCGGGCGGAGGAAACTAGGAAATCTTCGTATTCGTGCGCTAAGTCTCGTGTTGCAAAGCTGCCGGGGCTTCGGTTGGGGACGCCTGCTTCAATATCGTGGTTTAGGCGCTCTTCTGCGTCATCGGGCAGTTTGCTCCCGCTGGCGCTGAACACCTTAACGCCATTAAATTCATACGGGTTGTGGCTGGCAGTTATCATGATGCCTGCCACAAATTCGTCGTGCTGAGCAGTAATGTAAGCAAGGCCTGGTGTGGGAAGAACGCCTGCAAAGACAGCATTAACGCCAACGGCTTGCAGTCCCTGTGTGATCATCTGCACAAGATGCGTCGATGACTCACGTGTGTCGCACGCAATGACTATGTGTTCCTTGTCTCGAGCGAATTGGGTGCCAACTGCTCTACCAATGGCAACCGTACCGATGTCATCCAGCGGGTATTGACCGGCCAGTGCCCGCACACCGTCTGTACCAAATAGTTCTCGGCTCATGTACCCGCTTACTGCCCAGTAACTTTAGCAAACTTTTCAACCAGACGGCGGATGTCGTCTTCAGTGTGCGCGGCGCTGATTTGGACGCGAATACGCGCTTTGCCCTTCGGCACTACCGGGAAACTAAATCCGACAACATAAATCCCCTCTTCAAAAAGCTTTGCGGCTGTTTCGACGGCATCTTTTTCTTCTGCAAACATCACGGGTGTAATAGGGTGCTCACTGCCTGCGACATTGAAACCAGCTTTTGTCATAAGTTCGCGGAACAGCGAGGTGTTATCTTTGAGTTTTTTGACGAGCTCTGGGTGGTTCTGGATGTAGTCGAGTGTATAGAGCGATGCTCCGCAAGTACCGACTTCCATGGCATTACTAAAAAGGTAGGTGCGTGACCGCTGCCGTAAGAAGTCCACAGCTTCTTTGTGGCTGGCAATAAAAGCGCCGCCGGCGCCGCCAAGAGCCTTACCGTATGTACCTGTGAGGAAGTCAATACGTCCCTGAGTGCCAGTAAACTCGGGTGTGCCTCGCCCTGTTGCGCCGAGAACACCAGTTGCATGGGCATCATCCACCATGACAAGTGCGCCGTATTTGTCTGCAAGGTCGCAAATGTCTTTCAGCGGGGCAATGTGGCCATCCATAGAAAACACGCCGTCAGTTGCAATGACTTTCAGGCGTTTGTCTTTGACGCTTTCGAGCTTGGTTTCAAGATCAGCCATGTCCATATGGGTATAAATAAGGCGTTCTGACTTGGTAAGCCGAACAGCATCAATAATGCTCGCGTGGTTTAGCTCGTCACTGATAATGGCATCTTCTGGACCAAAAAATGTTTGAAAAAGACCAACATTCGCCATAAAACAAGACGAGTACAAAATTGCGTCATCCGTACCGAGAAACTTAGCGGTGGCAGCTTCGAGCTCTTTGTGAATTCCTTGCGTGCCACAGATAAACCGCACACTTGCCTGACCAAAACCCCATTTTGCTAAAGCTGCGTCGGAAGCTTCACGGACACCGTCTGTACCGGAAAACCCAAGATAATTATTGGAGCAAAAGTTTAGGAGTTTTTTGTCGCCGACCGTGATTTCACGGCCTTGTGGTGACATAATGACGCGTTCTTCTTTCCATAATGATTGGTCTTTGATACTACGTAGTTCAGCGTCTAGGATTGGTTTTAGATCTGTGTACATTGGCTTAAGCCTCCATGTTAAAGATAAGTTTCGGATGTTCGTTCATTTTCTGTTCAAATATGGCAGGGTCAAACTGACTCAGGTTTACGATGGTATTTTCGCCGTTGTTTAGGATGATTTTCCATACTTTTTCTTGTATGCCATTGCTTTCTTGCGACAAAACGCGCTGAGATAACTGCCACGTGTTAAAGATTTCACGCCCAATAATACAATGCAACGTCAAGCCTGCGACGATGAGACGGGGGAAATGAGGTATGGTTAAATCGCCATCTTTTACACCAAAAAGTACGACGTGGCCGCCGCGGCGGGTACAGTCTATGGCGTTATTGACGCTACTGGCCGGGCCAGCCATTTCCATGCTAACATCGACACCTTTGCCGTAAGTAATTTCCTTTATGCGGTCGATGACATTTGGGTCGCATTGCCACGGCTGAGCTTTTTCGCTCGGTTCAATGAGAATGGTTTCGTCGGCGCCGCACTGTCGAGCAAGTTCGAGGTTAGTGCTACTAACATCAACCGCAATTACTTTGGCTGCACCAAACTTTTGGGCTATAAGCACACTGAAAAGGCCGATAGGCCCAGCGCCAAAAATGGCAACGCGCTGTCCGCGAACGTCTACTTTACTGAGTGCGTGAATGGCATTGCCAAAAGGATCCATAATGGCCGCTACTTCTGGGCGGATGCGATTTTTGTCTATTGCCCAGAGGTTTTTTGCTGGCAGTTTGACAT
This sequence comes from Candidatus Saccharibacteria bacterium, assembly GCA_016699955.1. Lineage (NCBI taxonomy): Bacteria > Candidatus Saccharimonadota > Candidatus Saccharimonadota bacterium. The sequence continues at coordinate 928,161 of CP064993.1, forward strand.
ATTCTGCAAAAATTCCGTCTATGGTAATGCCAAGAATGGCTTCGTTCATGCAAACATTTGCTTCGCCTACTCGGCATTGGTAGCATTTGCCACAGGTAACATGGCTATCGCCCGAAACTAAACTGCCGACTTCAATTTTTGCAATATTTTTTGGATCTGGATCCCAATACAGAGAATTAACTTTAGAACCGGCTTCGACAACTTCGCCTAGGAACTCGTGACCAACAACACGTTGCTTCTTACTGTCTCGCTCTAATGCACTGAGAAACTGGTCTTTAAACGCGTTTCGATACCATAAACCTCGGTCTGAACCGCAAACTCCGGCGTACTTTATGCGGACAATAACCGAACTGGCATCGTCCGGAAAAAGTGCCTCGTCAAGACGAGGTTTATCCAGTTGTGCTAACGAAAAGCCACGGGACTCGTCCCATGTTTGCTGTGCTGTATCTATAACTAATCCACGCATCGTACTAGTTTCTCCCATTGACGCTTATATCTCTAGTATACGCGGTGTCATGGGTTTGTCACCAGTCGGTCATGAAAATAGTAGTAAACCAGGGTTGTTACCAGCACGGGTATATTCAAAACCGGTAGCGTCGAGCCGCTCTTCGAGATTTTTCTGGTCAGTCGTTTCAAATCCTATCAAGACACGACCAATATCGCTGGCGGTTGAGCGGTAGTGGAAAAGTGTCACGTTCCACTGCGTGCCGACGGTGTGAAGAAATTCTCCAAGCGCTCCCGGCCTTTCTGGGAATTCGACGTGGTATAACATTTCAGCATTGTGGCCTGGTCCTGGACCGCCAATCATGTGGCGAACGTGCTCTTTGGCAATTTCGTCGTTAGAAAGATCAACATGGTCAAAGCCCTTGGTTTTCATTTGCGCCAGGAGTTTTGCTTTGTCGTCGGCGTCTTTGACAGATATACCGGCTAGAACATGAGCTACATTGCGCTCCCTGAAGCGGTAAGAAAACTCCGTAATGCTGCGCCGACCGACGATTTTATCGCAGAACTCAAGAAATGCTCCGGGTCGTTCGGGTAAGGTGACCGCAATCAGCGCTTCTCGGCCAGAACCAATCAGGGTTCGTTCAGCTATTTGCTGGAGTCGTTCAAAGCTAACATTTGCTCCTGAACAGATGGCGACAGCGTGTGCTTCAGATGGTAATGGATAAGTTTTTAGCCCTGCGAGCGCTAGCGCCCCCGATGGTTCCAAAATGGTACGTGCTGCTTCATATGAATCGTTAATTGCCGAGCATATTTGATCGGTGGTGACCGTAATACAACTGTCAACCAGCCGCTGGGCGGCAGCAAATGTATGTTCTCCAACCTGTTTTACGGCAACACCGTCGGCAAAAATACCGACGTGTTTTAACGTGACGCGTTCGCCTTTGGCTAGACTTTTTGTCATAGCAGCGCTGTCGACCGGCTCGACGCCAATTATCATTACGTCTGGGCGTACTGCTTTGACATAGTGGGCAATACCGGCAATCAGTCCTCCGCCACCCACCGGCACAAAAATATGAGTTACATCGGGGAGTTGTTCAATAATTTCCTGTCCAATTGTGCCTTGTCCGGCAATGACTAACGGGTCGTCAAAAGGATGAATAAATACTCGCTTTGTCTGTTTGACAAGTCTCGCACATTCCTCGGCCGCCTCGCTGTAGTTGTCGCCAATAAGCACAAGCTCTGCGCCGTATGCTTTGACGGCGTCTATTTTTATGGCTGGAGTTGTACGTGGCATAACGATGAGCGCGGAAATACCAAGTTTCTGGGCGGCGAGTGCAACCCCTTGAGCGTGATTGCCGGCGCTGGCGGCAATAACACCACACTGTTTTTCTGCTTCGCTTAGCCGGCATATTTTGTTATACGCACCTCGGAGTTTGAAACTGTGCACTGGTTGCATATCTTCTCGCTTGAGATAAACGTGTGCGCCGAGCTGCCTGCTCAGTTTTTGGGCTTTCTCGAGCGGAGTTTTTTGGGCGACATCGTACACGCGAGATGTCAGTACCTCGCGGACGATATCGTTGATAGTTGTTGGGCTCACTTTGACTCCCGAAGGAGCGCAACGGCTTCAATTTCTACAAGTAGCGGATGGTCGGCTACGCGTGGTAACTGCGCAACGGCAACACAAGTGCGCGCGGGTGCGGTTCCTGCAGCCTCAAACACAGCGGCGTATACCTCATTCATAGCGGCGTAGTGCCCCATGTCTATCAAGAAAACGGTCGTTTTTACGACACAGTCAAGCCCACTTCCGGCCTCATCTAGCACGCTCGCAAGGTTTTCAAGCGCTTGTTTAACTTGGGGTGTGATGTCTGCTTCGGCCTTCCCCTTCACCGCCCCAACCTGGCCAGATGTGTACACAAAACCGTTGGCCACCCTAGCAGGACTATACGGCCCATAAGTTTTCATAAGTTAATTTCTCCTGTATTTACTTTGGTTGCATGTGGTGGCTCAACAACATATCCAGTGAAGCATAGGCCAGCGTCTCTACCTATCTGTCTTCTTCTTTCTACTTCAGCAAATTGTTCCGCACGTCCACGACGACTGGCGCCACGACGGTACATAGAATCAAGGGCATTTGTAACAGAAAAAGCATATTCTTCAGTTTTTCTAGTTTGATTGGGTTTATTTTTCCATCATCCAGGAAGGCTTCCCATGCTCTTTGCCGTGTTGCTGTTGCGGATTGTGCTATGCTTATTTGTTCTCTCGTACCATATTTTCCTGCGTAGTTTCTTTTAGCCACTATACTACTACCTCGACGCAAGCTTTCATAACATCAGTAGTGATTCTTTGTCCGGTGTCTCCTTGTAAACGAATAGAATCTTGAACATCAGGACGGCCTGGATAACAGGCAGCATGTCTTTCAGGGTCTTCTAAAAAGGGAAAGCTATTCCATGTATTATTATTCATATTAATTATCCTATCTATATTCTTAAATTATTAAAAAAGGCTTCGGTTGAAGCCATTTTGGGTTTCGGACTGTGCTGACGAGTTATGTTCTCGAGGCTTCAACCATGCTGAAGCACAGCCCGTTAAGGCCGAGAATAATTATTAGCTGTTGCTTCAAAGTTGATGACATGTTGGTTATACTAACTTTCGTTTGCTGCTTTGTCAACCTTTTTTTCGGCTCAGTCCAGGCATACATGTAAATACTAGTGGTGGGTCGTACGAGCTAAGCCAACCTAATTCTTGCATATACTGTGGGTTTGATACTAACGGGACTTGTAGTTCCGTTTCGTTAGCAGTTATCCATGGGAGTGATGTATTCGTTACCATAGGTTGTGCGTACGCCTGTATCCCCATTGCACCTAATCCTTGTTGAAGCATAAACATCCTTTCGACATCGCTTGCATCTGGAGTTAAGATATTTATTACATGCGAACGTCGGCCCCGGGGGGGGGGGGGGGGGGGGGGGTGGGGGGGTGGGGGGTGGGGGGGGGGGTGGGGGGGGGGGGGGGGGGGGGCGGGGGGAGGCAAAACGAACTGATGAACCGATGATCCTCGAACCCATTAACCTTTCAGCGCTAATACCCATAAATGCCCTGTATAGGGCAGGATGCCGAAATTCGACGCTGTTATTTTCATCTGGCGCTGGCGCTTTAACGTGGGGGATTTTCAGCTCTAAAAGTATTGCGGCCAGTATCTCCAGCGCCTGTATGTCACTCGGAATAATTTCCTTTCGAGCCATGTGTACGGCTCTGCGCTGCCAAGCAATGATATTTCCGATTTTTTTAACGTCGTATTTTAGTCGTTCAAGCTGTATGCTTTCGACGATATCGCTAAAGTTACGTTTTCCAACAGCCAAGCTAGGTTTCCCTAGTGATTAACTGATGTAAGAAAGTTGTCCGTGTTTCAATTGCGCTAAGTATTTGTTGCTGTTGAGACGCTGTGGATGATTTGATTAGGTCACTTAGGCCAATAAATGAAACGACGGTATGCCAGCGTTGTTTGTGGCCGAGTAGGGTGGCGTACTGAGACTCGGCGGTGAAGCCACGTGCCTGGAGGATGCTTACTAGGGTGAGGCTTTGATCAAATATGGCATCGTAATCATCGGTTAGGTCGGCCGCCTCTATCTCTGGGGGCATGTCGTAGCCATAGCGAGGCGTGAGGGCTTGAAGTTGAACGTGCTGCTGCAACTCTTGTGAAAGGTCAGTCAAGGCAGAAAGGTCTGTCAACAAATCAAATTCAAAACGCGTTGATTCAAGCACTTTGCTGCTTGGGTACTTCTGCAAGTAGTCCAGAAAAAGGCGTGCTTTTACTTCGTATGGCCATTTCTCCACTGTTTCCTTCACTTCATTCATCGGCATGTCGAATGCCTCGTAAAGCATGGCAGGTAGCAAGTCGAGTTCGTTACGCGGTATTACAGAAGCTAGCCGGACGGGTGTTGTGTCGCTGCTGTATGCGTTTGGAAGGGTTGATAAGACGTCGCCTGGGAGCTGCAGTTGTTGTTTGTTTGCCAGTAACGATAGTAGCGGCTCTGGTGCGCAGGCTACTGGTAGCAAAGATTTGAGTAGTTCGAGGGAACGCGCGTAGGCGCTAGATTCGCTGTCGGTTGTTGTACCTTGTTTTTGCATGTACCCTGTGAGGGCTTTTGCCAGCTTCCGTCGAGCTGTCAGGATACGTTCTATATCATCACAGTAGTCACACTGTATGTCGTCGGGTAGAGATGGCGGTACGAAGTAGGTTGTTTGTTGCTCACCGTGCTGCATGTCTCGCTTTGTTTTGAGTACCTGAGCAGCCGGGCTTTTAGCAAGCAGATCCGCCACTGCAACTGGTTCCCGCACTACTGCTTCGCTCAAACCAAGCAGCTGAGCAACATAGCGCCAGACATCTTGAAACGTTTCGTCGGCTCGGCCGGTTGCATAGATGACAGGCATGTTTCGCTGCTTCGCTTCCCATAAATACCCAGCGCGGATGCGTTCCAGCATTTCGGCGCTCAGATTGTCAAACCGTTCGTTCTCGCCCCTCTTCTGAACTCTTTTTTGCAAAACGTCGACGGGCGCGTCAAGCACTAAGGTCATATCTGGCCACATATCACCAACCGCGAACGCAATAATGTCGTTCAAGCGGTTATATTCAGGTATGTCACCTCGGCCGTAAAATTGCACGGCCAACGTTGTTAAGTAGCTTCGGTCGACAATGACAATGTTACCGGCTTTTCGCGCTTCGCGAACTGCTTCAAGTGACTGGCTGCGGGCAGCGTTGTACAACAACACCTCCGTACGACTGTTCATGGGGTATTTTGGGTCTTGTGTTAAGCGGCGAATTTCAGTTGTGGTCGGATCTGCCTGGGCATCGGGTTCCTGCATCTTGCGCACGCTAAGTCCTAAACGCTGTAGCTCATGCACAAGCATATCGGCAATTGTAGTTTTGCCAACACCCATAGCACCTTCTAAAACAATATATTTGCCATCATTCATAGCTCTGTAACATAATATAACTAACACCCCTCATTTGTACACTGTCCAATCGAACACTCACACTGGCTCCCATAACAAAAGTATTGCAACCGCGACACAAATGTTATGGGGTTTTGTTGTATGCTGACGAATCGGAAATGCTATAGTGGTGTAATATGATTGCAATTGTTGTGGCGGTGGCCGAGAACGGAGTAATTGGGTCGAGGAATGACCTGCCGTGGTACTTGCCTGCCGACCTGAAGCACTTCAAGAAAGTTACCAGTGGGCATACAGTGGTAATGGGCCGAACTACATTTGAGTCAATTGTAGCGCGCCTTGGAAAGCCTTTGCCGAACCGTAAAAACGTAGTTCTGTCGCGGGATAAATCTTTTGAGCACAAGGGAGCTTCGGTTATACACGACATTCAAGAGATTGCTACGCTTGCAGAAGACGTCTACGTTATTGGGGGTGCCCAGGTTTACGCGGCCATGCTTAGTAGTGCCGATATGCTCTACGTGACGCAGGTGCATGCCAACATTTCTGGGGATGCGCATTTCCCTGGCATAAACCCAGCACAATGGCAGGAAGTTTCGCGTGAGTCGCATGTGGCAGACGAAAGAAATCAGTATGACTACGATTTTGTGGTGTACAAGCGTTGCCGTTAGGAAATTTCCAGTGGTATACTACATGTAGCGAGGGGAGATTTGATGGCAGCAATAAGTACACACAATGCGCCGGTAGCATACCGGCAAGAGCGTAGTCCAGACGAGCAATATAAACGGTTATTAGAGCGTATTCGCGGCACTGGAGCACCAGCGAAGTCGGGTATGGACGAAGGCTCTACTGAGGTGCTCGGCGCTATTCTAGAATATGATCTCGAAAACGGCTTTCCGCTCATTACCGAACGTGACCTAACTCAGGTATCGACACCAGAAGCAATTGCTGCATACGTGCCTGACGTCAGTCACCGGCCACTCGCGGGCATGGTGAAACAGTCTGTCGGAGAAATACTCGGCTTTATTAACGGTGCTAGGACGCAGGAAGAGCTTGAAACATATGGCTGCAAGTTCTGGAAGCCGTGGACGTCTGACGAAGACAAGGCTAAAAAACGAGGGCTTGAACTAGGTGATTTAGGCCCGGGTTCATATGGTGCGGCTTTTCATGACTTCCCGACTCTTGAAGAAGGCGGCTTTAACCAGTACAAAGTTATGTTAGAGCAGATAAAAGCCCGACCAGAGCTACGAACGCACATAATTACGCCATTTATACCACAGTACATTTCTAGGGCACCAGGACGACAGCAAAAAGTGCTCGTTGTGCCGTGTCACGGTCTGCAGCATTACAATATTGATATTGAACGAGGTGAAATGTCGCTTGTCCATTTCCAGCGCAGCGGTGACGTGCCAATTGGGGTGCCGTTTAACATGGTGCATTACGCCCTGCTGCTTATTATGGTGGCACAAGTGACGGGTTATAAACCCCGCAAACTTGTGCATATTATTTCTAACGCGCATATGTACAACCAACACACAGAAATGGTAGAAGAGCTATTAAGGCGTCCGGCCTATCCATTTCCGCTACTCAAAGTCGACCCAAGTATCAAGCGCCTTGAAGATTTTCGCACTGAACATTTTTCGATTCACGAGTATAAAGCTCACCCACCTCTTCGCATGGGGGGGACGGCGGTCTAGATGGCAGGCTACGTCAATCTCGATAATGCGCGGCATGATGATCAGCGTCAGGTTATGCAAAATATCAAAGAAGCCGAGGTATGCCCGTTCGACGAAGAACACCTGGCAAAATACCATAAACTGCCTGTGCTCAGACAAGGAAAGTATTGGTCAATTACTGCAAACCAGTGGCCATACGAGTACACCCAGATTCACTTGTTAGCCATTGCCAGAAAGCATGTAGAGTCAATAGAGCAACTACCAGATGGTGCTGGCGAAGAGCTGTTTGGACATGTTAGCTGGGCAATCAAAAAATATCATGTCGACTTTGGCGGGCTTGCCATGCGTTTTGGCGACGTGAAGCACAATGGTGCATCAGTTAACCACCTTCACGCACATTTGATTGTACCGAATAAAGACAAGCCGGCTGACGCAAAAGTGCGTTTCAAGATCAGCTAGTCGGATACTTTTTAAGCTTTTGTCGAGAAGTAGCAGGTGTTTTAGCAGTAATTTTTATGATTTCAACGGCGTTATTCTTTAATATCGATTGGCCGTCAATGCTGGCATATCCTTCGACATAGTAACACTGCGTGATGCCGCTGGCAGCGATAAGCTTAGCACATGTCGGGCACGGAAAGGTTGAAACATAAATTGATGTACCTGATAACTTTTTGCCCTCTGCCGCTGCTTTGCCAATCAATCGAGATTCGGCATGAATATCGATACTTGTATCGATTGCAGACCCACGGTTAGCAAGAATCCTAGGGTCGCCGTCGATAGCAGATGAAAAAGCGGTCGGCACTGAGCCGTTATGTGCTGTTGCGACAAGCTCACCATCAGCTACAATCGCAGCCCCGACTGTACGCCACCAGTTTGTGCTCTTGCTAGCCTCAGCGTAGAGCGCCGCAATGATAGAATCATTTCCAGCCACACTAAGGACTTTATCAGGGTGGACGACTTGATTTGTGTCGATTGCTTGACGATCCCACCGTAAAAATACAGGCTCAAAAGTTACTTCAGAAGCTCCAAACTCTTTTGCAAGCGCATGGGAAATATCGTCGTCGGGCATAACAACTCCACCTGAGCGTAAGACTTCTTTTAGGGTAGGTTCGTCAATAACCTCTGCCACTCGGCCAATGCCACGAAGTATTGTGGCCACCTTTTCTGGATGGAGCGCTCGGATATCTTTCCGCAAATAGTCAAACCGCTTGCTGAGAACGTCTTTACCAAGGACACCTATGGAAGCACCTGGGTATTTAGCAAAAAAGTTGACGTAGCCTTCGTGGATTACTGGTACATAGCAGATGATATGCTGCGATGCCATGCTATTTCTTTGACCCGGTTGCGCCGCTCAAAATCTTTTGTATTATCTGACGAGACTTTTCTGGAAGGCCGCCAAGTGACAATACTTCGGTAAGTGGCTCAACGATATTTGCACTCCAGCTGATTTGCATGCGGCGGATTTGCGCGGAAGTTGATGTCGTGGCTTGCGGGGCAAGCACAACGACCTTTCCACAGAGATCCTCGAGTTTTTTAAGCTCTTTGTCAGTGTAGGTTTCTGCAGTCGCCACAAGCACATCGGGCTGTACTAGCTTAATGAGGGTCCATTTGGGGTCATCCGGTTGCTTTGACGTTATTAGATCAACTGAGCGTAAATAAGCGAGCATCTGAACTCGTTCTTGCTCCGGTACGATTGGTCTGGTTGGACCCTTACGAAGTTTTACTTTGGCATCGGAATCGACGCCGACAATCAGCACATCACCGTATGATTTTGCCCGTTCCATGTACCGGGCATGCCCAACATGAATCAAGTCAAATGTACCACTAGTGAGCACAATTTTCATCCCAAGTGTTTTGAGTGCTTCAACATACAGTCGCAGTTTTTCGTGATCCTGAATAAAGCGAGCTTCCGGGTTTGAACCGTAACCCATTACGCCACGTTCGCTTGAGAAAGCCTTATCAGCAGTAGTTTTTACATTTCCCATTTGCTTCTATAGTAATACAAACAGCCCGTTGCACATAGTCCTGTTGGCCACATCGTCTTACTTTTTTCTAGCAATCACGCATAACTCAATCAGCCAGTCTGCTAGCAGAGCTGTAAATTCTGATTTGCTCCTTGACAACCGTGGAGATTATGCGACAGTCGAGTTTATTCGTTGGGGTTGACGGTGATGCTCGGACCCATGGTTGTGGTGACGTGCACAGCTTTTATGAAGGTGCCTTTGACGCTTTGCGGCTTAGCATTTTTGATACTTGCCATGACGGCAGCTGCATTTTCGTTTAGTTTTACTCCGCCAAAGCTTACTTTGCCTATGGCCAAGTGAATAATACCTGTGCTGTCAACGCGGTACTCCACACGACCTGCCTTTGCTTCTGCGACGGCTTTATTTACATCTGTTGTAACCGTACCGCTTTTTGGGTTTGGCATAAGACCACGTGGGCCAAGCAAGCGGGCGTATTTGCCAAGCTTGGGCATGTTTGCCGGTGTTGAAATAAGCGTATCAAATGTAATCTCACCTTTTTCAAGCTGCTTGGTGATTTCCTCGACACCTGCCAAGTCTGCTCCTTCAACTGTATCATCAGCAAAAACCGCGACGCGAATGGTTTTGCCAGTGCCCTGTGGCAAGACAAGGTTGGCGCGAATGTTTTGGTCGGCCTGGCGTGGGTCTACACCGAGGTTAATGTGCAGCTCGACGCTGGCGTCAAACTTTACGCTACTTGTTTTGGTGGCCAGCTCAAGTGCTTCAGCAAGGCCATAAACCTTACCATTTTCTATGAGTTCGGCTGCTTTGCGGTAGCCTTTGCTGCGTCGTTCTAGACGGCTACGAGTCGGTTTTACTGGTGCCTTTGGCTTTGCCTCGGCTTCTGCTTCTTCTTCGGTGCGATGTTTCTGATGTTCAATTTTTTCTTGCTTGGCTTCGGCTTCTTCAAGCCCTTTGGTGCTGCGCTTGCCAGCTTTGGCTACTTTGGCCACTTTCACCGCGGATGCGTCTTTTTCCTCTGGTACTTCAACTTCATTTACCTCAGCAGCCGCTGCTTGTGCCTCTAGTGCCATGGCAGCTACTGCTGCGTCGTCATTTTTCTTTGCCATATATTATTTCTCCTTTTGTGGTTCAAACCCTACTAAATTCGGTCCCACTTACTGTTGGTACATTGATAAGTATAGTTATTTTTTCTTTCGGTTATTAGGTAAGATAGTCGGTGGTGTGGCAGAAGGCATTCCGGCTTGTTCATCTAGACCTCCGCCCCGTGCGTTAGGTAAGGGTTTAACAGTTATCTTGACTGGGAAGCCCGTATGTTCAGCGCTAACACCGGCAATAGCTGAGGCTGCGGCAGTCTGATGACGGTCAAGGTGAGGCGCATGAGTAAACGCAAAGCCTAGAGCACGCGCTGGATTTGTTTCGTTGCCACCCATTATGCTGCTACTTCCACGCCCATACTGCGGGCGGTGCCGGCGACCATTTTCATGACGGCTTCGACATCGTTGGTGTTCATATCATGAGCTTTTTCTTCGGCAATTTTACGGAGGTCTGCTTGACTAAGTTTCTTGGCGATTTTCTCGCTGTTTGGTCGGCCACTGCCTTTTTGTATGCCAAGCGCGGCACGTATGCGGTCGTCGGTTGGTTCAGCAACGACACGGAAGCTCATGGTCCGGTCCTCATATATGGTAATGTGTGCGGTAACGGTTTTACCCATCATGTCTTTGGTGGCGTCGTTGAATGGACCAATAAAATCCATCATGTTGACACCGTATTGGCCGAGGGTACTACCCACGGGCGGCGCTGCAGATGCCTGCCCGCCTTTAATTTTCATTTTTAAGTTAGCTTTGACGACTTTTGCCATCAGTTTTCTCCTTTCGAACGGGATATTATGAGACGTTTGAAGCTAGTCTCGCCGTTCTCCTACCTTTAAGTAGTGCGTAACAGATAAGATCGTATCATATTTTTCCTTGAAGCACAAGGTTTGAGGCACGAGGAATTCTAATTGTGGCTATCAAATACGAGGGCCATCCTTCGTAAAGACATTCGAGCCGCCTACTGCCGAACTGGACAAATATGCTAAAGGGTTTAGACCGTGACCAATTTCGGGGCGTCGTATTGTGGTGCCGTCGACTATCTCAACATAGGGAACAAGTAGGTCGGGTATACGCTTGCCACGAAAAACTAGAAAATACGGCTGCCCAGCTACAAGAAACTCCCCTGAGTTATCCATACTAGACACGCTTTACTTGGAGGCTGTCGAGCTCTACTGGTGTTTCACGGCCAAACATATTGACGAGTACTTTGAGCTTGCCTTTTTGTGCGTCTAGCTCGCTGACTGAGCCATCGAAACCTTTGAAAGGCCCGTCAATAATGCTGACAACTTCGCCGATGGCGTAATCAATCTTATGTTTTGGCTGTTCGAGACCCATGCGTTTCTGGATTTTCTCTATTTCGTCTTGGTCAACAGGCGTTGGTTCGGTGCCGCTCCCGACAAACCCGGTAACAGAAGGAGTGTTGCGCACAATGTACCAAGCATCTTCGCTTAGTTTCATTTGCACAAGCACATAGCCTTGAAATATACGCTTCTCGACAATTTTGCGTTTGCCGTTTTTGATTTCAATTTGCTTTTCTTTGGGCACGAGCGCTTGGAAAATCTTATCTTTCATGTCAAGTGACTCTGCTCGCTGGCGGATGCTTTCGGCTACTTTTTCTTCGTACCCGCTGTACGTGTGGATGGCGTACCATTGTTTGCTTGTGTCGTAACGCTTGTTGCTCATAAAACTCCTTAATTCACAAATAGCTGTTTGAATACTTTATCAAGACCATAATCTACCACCGCGATTATCAGACCAAACATAATTGAAAAAATAACAACGGCGGAGGTAAGACGCACACTTTCCCGGAACGTTGGCCAGGTGACACCGCGCAACTCTTTCCAGCTGGCGCGTATATAAGTGAGCCCAAGTATACGCCAGAGTAGCTTGAAAGGCGGCAACTGTGCAACATAGCGCAAAACATGTCCGATATGTTTTAGCGGGAAATGGTGTGATAGCCATACCAGTGCGCGCCAGACAAGCCTAGCGGGCAAGAAAAAACCGCTCCAAAAAACTTGCGTAAGAGTTTGTTCCTGCGTTTGTTTACGTACCTTTTTTGCCACCGTTGTTCTCTCTTTCGAATGATTAGCCATTTAAAAAGCCTACAGTGTTGTAGGCGTCTAATGTCAAGATTACGGTATGGGACAGATAAAGTCAAGATGCTATAGTATGATTATGTATGTTTGGCTCGGCCTGTGGGCTGTCGTTGCCGCGCTAGAGGCGCTGCTTTATGCTTTTGGCTCAAAAATACTGCAACGGACCTTGTCTGGCAGATTGGCTGTATCTCTGGTGCTTGGTACGGCACTTGTTGTAGTAGATGTTGGGTTACTACTGAACGCCTGGAAGTACTGGTTGCTAGCCGTATTTATCACCCCTTACCGGCTCGTCAATCTGGCACGGTTTGTGAAGCACCGTTTGCACGTTGAACGTTTGCGGGCTGTGTCTTTACGTGCGCATGGCTGGCAGATTACCGCTCAGCTAGTACTTCTTGGCCTTTGTTTGGCACTGCATACTGTTCCGCTAACGACGTTGGTTGCATTGGTTGCCTCGGCGCAACTGCTTGGTGTGCTTACATTGCTAAGAGCAAGTATGCAAACGTGGGAACATGCTAAGCCAGTACCCCTGGCCAAGCACTACTCTAACAGCCAACTGCCGAGTGTCAGTGTGCTCATACCGGCGCGCGACGAAACAGAGGCTCTGCGTGTTTGTTTGGACAGTCTTGTTGCAAACGATTACCCAAGGCTAGAAATACTGGTGCTAGACGATTGCTCTGTTAGCAAAAAAACGCCTGAAATAATCCGCAGCTATGCTCAGTCCGGTGTACGTTTCATAAAGGGCGAGCTACCGCCGGAGGATTGGATTGCTAAAAACTACGGTTATGAACAACTCCGCCGCGATGCCTCCGGTGATGTGCTTCTGTACTGTGGTGTCGATACAGTGTTTGAACCGCGAGCAATTCGCGCAATTGTGGAAACAATGTTGTCTCGAGAAAAAGAAATGATGAGCGTTTTACCGACGCGCGCTGCTACTGAAGATAAAACAGTGTCGTTTTTGCAAACCATGCGGTACTATTGGGAACTGTGTTTGCCAAGAAGAATGTTTAAACGTCCGCCAGTGCTCAGCACCTGTTGGATTGTCCGTAAAGACTTGCTGCAGGAATTTGGCGGTCTGGGCGCTGTCTCGCAAAGTGTTTCTCCGGAGGCACATTTTGCAAAATTGGCTGTCGCTAAAGACATATATACGTTTGTACGAAGCCACGGTGATTTGCAAATTCACAGTACTAAGACCTTGGGCGAACAGTTTAATACGACTGTGCGCTTACGCTATCCGCAGCTTCACAGGCGCCTCGAATTGGTTGCGGCCACAACGCTTTTTGAGCTCTTCTTTTTCATTGGGCCATTTGTAGGGCTACCCGTTAGTTTTCTACTGCCTCACACCGGCGCGTATTTTGCGATATGGTTTGGAGCAGTGCTAGCCGTTGAGCTCATGTACTACCTAATTGCCGTGCAGACAAAGCTCAATAGCGCCTGGGTAGCCTTTGTAACCGCGCCTTTTGGCTTTGCGGCAGACGTTGTGATGCTGCACATTTCTATGCTGCGATACGAGTTTGGCACGGTAAATTGGAAAGGGCGCAATGTCTGCATACCTGTTATGCGCGTCGAACCCCGCCTTCCCAAGGTAAGTTGATAGTGCCTGTCTAGTCGTTAAATCGTAGCAGCTTGATGTTAGCATAAGTCGAGTCCACGTTGGGGGGCTTGGCTGACCCTGCGAAAGCCTATGATGGGCAGCTGCGATACCACTTAACTTAACCTTACGAATCATTCCGTGCTTGCAGGAGAAAATGCATTATGCGAGCTAAAAATGCGAAATGCGTGGAGTACCTCCACTTGGTTAACGCTCTCTGCCTGTTACTATATGTCTGGCTTGGCACAATGGCAAGCAGTTTTTTTGAGAAATAGCTGAGACGAAAGGTTAACTATAAGTTACTTGAGATTCGGGATGAAAATGGAGAAAGTTGAGCCATGGTTTAGCTCGGTTGTTAGATTTATATCGGCGTGAATGAGGCGAGCCAGTTTCATGGTGACGTAAAGCCCCAACCCTGTTCCTGTGGTGGCGCGCGTCCGATAATCTTCACTTCTAAAGAATTTGTCGAACACCCGCTCTTCGTCGCCCTTACTAATACCAATGCCGGTATCTGACACGGTAAACAGCACCCCGTCATCCTTTGGTTGAGCGCCAACAATGACACTTCCCTTCTCGGTGTATTTAATAGCATTGGTCACAAAATTCTGCAATATTTCGCGCACGTATAACTCGCTCGAAGACATAGTTTCAAGGTGGGGGCTGACGTCGGCGCGCAGTATGAGCCCTTTGGTTTTTGCCTCAGTCGCATAGCCGTCTACGAGATTGGTTACTAGTTGGTAGGCGTTGAAGGCAGAAATTTCTAGGGTGAGCTTGCCTCGTTCAGCACGGCTCAGTGTCGACAAGTCGTTAACCATTCCCGCAAGAAACATAATTTGCTCGTGAGCCTGTTTAAGCGCTTCTACTGTGACGTGATCGCCGCCGGCTTTGTCAATAATGAACTGGGCATTGCTAATATTGGCTTCAGCTATTGCAATCGGAGTACGAAGTTCATGGCTAACGACAGAAATAAACTCGTCACGTTCTTCTTCTAGCGATTTTTCATGGGTAATGTCACGCAGCAGTAAGACGTAGCCTCTATCACCGGCTGCACCATATCCAAGATGTACCGGTGCTACTGATAGATATAGGTTTATGCGGCTTCCGTCGTCATAATGTAGTAACAGGTCGCGGTTGCTCGTGGCTCGTTCGCAGCCCTGAACAAGTGATTCGGCGTCGACATGATGCCCGTTTTTGTCAAAGAGCTGCAAGAGCTGCTTAAGATTTTTGCCAGAGATTGATCGGTTAGTATCGAGAATATTTAGTGCGGCACCATTGTATAGCACTACCCGTATGTCGTCATCGACCGTGATGACGCCGTCTGCCATACTCCCGATTAGACTCTGGAGGCGTTCGTGTTCGATTGCCGCGTCTGCAATAAGACCGGCGGGCCGATTTTTCCCACTCATGGGTTTTAGTATGCCATATCCGCGTGAAAAGCAGTAGCAGTTTATCAGGACGACTTACCACAACTGAAGGAAGCTACTCTTCTAGGGGTTCGGTGGATGGCCGTGGAATAAGCGCGGGCTGAATATGACGAACACGTTTGGCAATCATGCGGGCATCGGGAATCAGACTCTCAACTGCCTGCCAAAAAGCAGCGCTGTGATTCATATGCTGGGTATGTGCTAGCTCATGACATATAACATAATCGATCTGCTGCCAGCTGAGTTGCATAAGGAAAAGGTTTAACGTTATGTTGCCATTGCTGTCGCAGCTGCCCCAGCGACGTTTCAAATGTTTAATTGTCACGGTGCCGCACGTCAGCGAGTTTTTTTCGGCCTTTGCTTGTAACCGAGGCACCAGTAACACACGAGCTTCCTTTTTTAGGGCGCGTATAGCGGCTTGCTCGGCGCGCGTTTGCACCGCTTCTGAGGTGAGGGTTTCACCTGGGTGGTAATATATTATCAGTTTTGTCGCTGTTACGCGTGACTTCGCTTCACTTCGTTCTGGAATTTGCTCAAAATGCAGGTTATGTAGTTTTCCAATTTTGTCGCCCTCTTTCAAGGTTGTGGGAGTTGTTTTTGCAAGCTCAAGGCGAATCCAATCAGTGTGCTGGCGTACAAAAGTTACAGCAGTAAAATAGGGCGTCCAGCGTGGTAACGTCACGCGTACACCGTGCGCAGTTACGCTTATACGTATTGATTTACTTTGAGCTGTTTTTGTAAATGAAACAAAGCCAATTTCGGGCACCTCAATAATTTTGGTGGCCATTAGCGGACGCTTATGTTGCGCCGAGACAGATCTACTCGACCGGCAGCAGGGTTTGGCACAATGTTGACAAGACCGGGTTTACTTAGCTGTGCTGGGGTGTTATCGAGAGCTATCAACCGTTTTTCGACAAGGTAGCGAATAACAGCGTTTTTTTGAGTGTTAAAGACATGTTTACCGCTAAGAACAAGGTAGTTTTCGGTAATTTCAGGGTTTTGCATGCCAGACATGAGCTCACGGAACGTTCCTGGCTCCATTTCTTGAGCGTAGTGGTCATCGTGTTTGCGGCGGTCGCGTTTGCTAGAGCGCTTAAAAGCCGAGTCTGGGTCAATTTGCAACCACAGCAAAATAGGATGAGCCGCGGCTTTGATAGCAAGATTTCTAAGGGCACGGCGCTGCGATAATCGCATAGCGTTTGTGTCGAAAACCACGCTGATCCCTGCCTGTAAGAATTCGCTGGTCATGTACGCCATCAGGCTGGCAACGATATGATTTTCTTCTTTGCTGTACGATGGATTTTCAAAAAGTTCATCCCGAATACGATCGCCTTGAACGTGGGCGGCCGCAAGTTGTTCGCAGAGTTGCCGCGAAAAAAATGTCTTGCCTGACCCGGGCATGCCATAAAGCATGATAAGCAGCGGTTTTGTCGGTTGTAATTTTACCATGGTTCTTTACAGTATATCAAATATGGTGGGTGATGAGGGACTCGAACCCCCGACCCTCTCGGTGTAAACGAGATGCTCTAGCCAACTGAGCTAATCACCCGAATTGTGCTTCTGTGGTGCGGACGAGAGGACTTGAACC
Source organism: Candidatus Saccharibacteria bacterium (assembly GCA_016699955.1). NCBI lineage: Bacteria > Candidatus Saccharimonadota > Candidatus Saccharimonadota bacterium. Next base: position 944,999 of record CP064993.1, read on the forward strand.
TCCACCCCTTGCAGGACTACCACCTCAAAGTAGCGCGTCTACCATTCCGCCACGTCCGCCCAAAGTGACACAGCCTACATGGTATCTATTTTTGAGCGAAAACTCAAGTAGTAAATATTCGGTCAGACGTGCGCCGAGCCTTCATATGCCCGGTAATCCAGTTTAACTCCGGGGCATGTGTTTGTAGAGAGAATCAAGTGAATAATTTGTTCGCAAAGCCGAGCGACTGTCTTCACCAGTCATGTTGATTTTGACACCGGGGTTCAAAATGGAAAACGGGTCAAATATTTGTTTAATTTTCTTAAATAATTCATAAGCTTCAGCGCCGTACATTTTTTCTACGTATCGCTCGCGCAAGCGACCATCGTTGTGCTGTCCGGTTGTTGAACCACCCAGCCGAATAACAAGATCGTAGTATTGATCCATTAGTTTGAACGCTTTTTGCCTGTCACCTAGCTGGCTCAAGTCTAGAAACGGCTGGACGTGCAGATTGCCATCACCCATGTGGCCCCAAATGGCTACATCGAGCTTGAGAGCGCCAAACAGGGCGTATATTTCGGCAACAAATTCGGCAGTTTTACTGATGGGCACAACGCCGTCTTCTATGAGGGGAATCGATTTGTTCTGACCTTCACTATGCGACAGTAAGCTTGCCGAGGCATGTCGTATTTTCCATAATTCAGCTTGAGCGGCAGGCTGGCTTTCTTCGCGAAAGGTTTGTGCGTGTTTTTCAAAAATGTTACGGATTTTTTTGACATTCTTTTTTCTTCGACGGTCGTTTGGGTTATCGAGCTCAACAATCAAAACACCGGCTGGAACGACGCTTGGTATGACAGTCTTTAACTGGTTGGGGTTGAGCTGATTGACTATTTGCAGCAGCTTACCATCCACAAATTCTATTGCACTAGGGGTATCGGACAAATCTCGTAATTCTTGGGCTGCATCTGCTACTGCTTGTATGCTTTCAAAAAAAGCGGCAAATACAATGTTTTCGGGGTTATGGGGTTCAGTTTCGCAGGTAATTTCCGTCACAATACCGAGTGTGCCTTGAGACCCGACAAACAGAGGTGTCAGGTCAAAACTGCCATCTTTGCGCTTAATATCAAACAGGTTATAGCCAGAGTTATTCTTACTAGTATTTCGTACGGTTTTTTGGATTAAGTCGCGGTTTTCTTCCATAATCGTGTCAAGGGAGCGGTATACCTCACCTTCAAATGTGGTGAGCCCAAGTTTTTTACTTAGTTCTCGTCGAGTAATGCGCCCTGTCTCAATAACTTCGCCATTAGCCAGAACGACGCGTAGTGACTTGACATAATCACGTGTAACACCGTATTTAACAGATTTTTCTCCAGCGGCGTTGTTGCCTACGGCTCCCCCAATGGTACTGTATTCGATACTGGCGGGGTACGGTGGTAAAAAGCGTTCGTGAGTTTGCAGTGTTTGTTGAAGCCGACCGTAGTTGAGCCCTGGCTCTACCACCACAATACCGGTTTTTTGATCAAGCGAAACGATACGATTCATGTGAGCAGGAAAAACGACCATAATGCCGCTGCCGAGTGCGCCGCCAGTGACATCGGTGCCCCAGCCACGTGGCGTTATCGGTATAATGCGTCCTCGTTCGGCTAGTTGCCAGGCAAAACGTGTTGTTTTACGAACATCTTGCTCGTTCCTGGGGTAAACAATTATGCTTGGCGCAACACTAAAAACACTGCAGTCTGTCGAAAAATAACGCCGTGCATCGATGCTGGTCATTACTTCACCGAGTAAATGCTCTTGCAAGTAGTGTGCGACTTTACTCATGGCTCCCGACTAACTCCTTATGTTTCTTCGTTTTATCATAGCATAAACAGTTTGGCATTTCATAGCATTGCCTAAACTTGAAATACTACTACAAAGCAGTTATCCTACCTTTGGCAGTACATGCGGATGTGGCGGAATGGTAGACGCGCTAGTTTCAGGTACTAGTGGGGGCAACTCCATGGAGGTTCAAGTCCTCTCATCCGCACCAAATTTTAAATATCAAGTTTTGGCTTGGTATTATAAATTTGGCATTAATGTGCATGAATCGATACGCGCGTGGAGGTGAGGAGTGGAAGTCTTCACTCCTCAGGGACGGAGACAGATTTGAAGCTATGCTTCAAATCTGTCGAGTTGGGGTAGCCGAAAAGGTGACCAAGTCCTCTCATCCGCACCAATGTAAAAACATAAGTATAACGTTTTCCAAACTTACAAATACTGTATAGTTTGGAAAGCATTCTTTCCAAACATATATCATTTTTATACAATCCAAGCCCCTGTCAGCGGTTTGACTTAAATTTGATCCACCCTGTGGAGCTTTCTAGTTTGATTACTTGGGGAGATATCCGGTTTTGACTGCCCACTCAGTTACTGAGTAGTAGCGGTCGGCGTCAGTGTTTATGGTGTGTTCCACCAGGCCATTTACCTGACCGCGCGTCAGGTATAGAGCAACCGGTTGGTATAGCCCAATCGCCGGTGTGTCTTCTTGCCATGCCTTCAAAAAAGGTTTGTATTTTTGCGCGCGCACGAGTGGGTCTTGACGCGTTCTTCCGCCTTCAAGCGCTGCGTCAGCAACAGCCGATTTATATTCAGAGAAATTTAATCTGTTATTACTGCGCGGGTCAGCCTGGGTACTGCTCCAGTAAGCGTATACATCGGGATCGGGGCCAATGGATATACGGTATAGTAAAGCAGCGTATGAATGTGTTTCTACAGAACTTTGGAAATCCGACCTTGGTAAGAGTTGCACCTGTATGTCGGCGCCAATGCCCTTCCAGAGCCCCTTCACCTGCTTTAAGAGGGTTTGATTATCAGGCGTATCTTCGCCAATCACAACAAAACTCAGCGGCTGATTATTTTTGCTACGGACGCCATTTTTCCCTTGAACCCATCCCGCTTTCTCAAGAAGACTAATAGCTAGAGCGGGGTCATACTGTGTCTGCGCGTACTCTTTGGCATAGCCAAGCTGCCCAATCAGTAGCGGTGCGTTAACAGGGCGTAGGCCACCGCCTAGCTCCTCAATAAGTGCCTGCCTATCGGTCGCCAGTGCCAACGCCTTGCGTACCGTAGCGTCCGCCAGCAAACCCTCACTTGTTCTAAAAAATAGCATCGTCGCCGCGGTGGTAGTAAATTTACTTAAATAGACTGATGTATCATTTTTTAGGGCTTCAGGAACATTTTTTACACCGGCAATAGCTTCGATAGAACGTTTTTTATATGCCGCCACAAGCTGATCTTCTTCGTCGTAAACATGCAGAACAAACCCGTCTAGCTTTGGAGCACCAGCATTGTAATTCTGAAAAGCCTTCAATGAAATCAGCGTTGTTGCATCGCCTGTGCCTGCGCCGCTACCTAGCTGGAGATTGTCCCACATAAACGGACCCGCGCCAACAGGGGTAGTTGTGTTGAAGCTGTCAGAGCGAAGCTGAAAAACAGGCACGTCTCCGAGTATATGAAACGGCACAATACCCGTTGTCAGACTATGCGGAAAGGCAGTTAATGCACTTGGCAAGGTAAACACAACAGTATTAGGGTTGGAGGCGGCAACCACTATACCCTGCCAGCTGCTAAGCAACGGCGACCGTGTGTCTGGATTTTGTATAAGCTGGTATGTAAAAACAACATCTTTTGCTGTAATCGCCGTACCGTCATGCCATGTTAGTCCAGGTTTCAAAGTCAGTGTGTACTGTCGACCCGAGGCATCTACCGTATAGCCGGTTGCTAAATCGCCAACGAGTTCGTTGTTGACGCCATATTTCAACAGCCCCGCAAAAAGCAGCCGCGAAACACTGGTGTCGACGGGTCCTGTTGCATAAATAGGATTTGCATTACTATAGGTACCTAGCATCCCTTCATTAAACTTACCCCCTGCCACTGGCCCTGGGTGCAAATAATAGCTGTTCAGCTGTACGGTTTGTAAGGCGGTTACGGTTGCCAGTGAAACAACCAGCAGCAGCCAACCTAAAACAAATCGCTTCACATCCAGTAATCGTTCCAGACGATCTATAAAGTTGGAGTCAAAACTTGTCTCAGCGCGTGATGTGACTGATTCGACTTGCTTTTGGCGATTACGAAGCGACCGTCGAAGCCGAAGTTTTGTCGCACGATTTATAACATTCATTGCTGATTTTTTCCCACCAGTGGCACTTAGCCGATAAGAATACCCAGTAGTATCGCTAGCACAAACACGAGCGCCGACACTATGGTCAACTGATAAATTGTTTTGTCAGTGCCCCGCCGTTCGGTGTTTACTTCGCCGCTGCTGCCAATACCTGCACCTAGGGAAGCTCCCCTAGTTTGAACCAGTATTAGAAGCGTCATTAGCAGCATGGCACCCATGGCTATGTAGTTGTATATGCTCATCATGCCCTGTAGTATAGCAAATTCTACGGCGACACGAAATAATTGGATTAAATCGATTACGTTGAGGGCTTATCTAAAATCGCGGATACAAGGTAATTAATTAGTCCAATAATAACTCCCGTCAAAATAGCAACCCCGAAACTATCAATCTGGAGTGGGGAGTACAGTTTACTAGCCAGGTAGACCGTTGCACCGTTTATAACCAACATAAACAGCCCTAGGGTTAGCAAAATAGCAGGAAGGCTTAGTAGCACCAGCAACGGTTTAAGAAAGGCGTTTATAAGTGCCAGAAGTGCCCCCGCTCCCACGACAACACTGATTCGGTTCTGATAGTTGACTGACCCCTGAAGCAACCCAGCGGCAACCCACAGTCCCAAGCTGCAAACAAACCACCGGAGCATATAGGAGTACAGAAAGCCCTGTTTGTTGTTAATAGCGGTCATGTATTAAACATCATATAACGTAAGCGTCATACGAGCAATCACGGCTCAGGTTAGTGTGTCCCGATTCGGTTATCAAAACGTCGTCCTCTAGGCGTACGCCAATGCCCTCCTCTGCGATGTAGATGCCCGGCTCGCACGTGAGAACCACACCGGCCGCAAGCGGTCTGTCGTAAAAACCGACGTCATGAACATCAAGGCCAAGAAAATGTGACGTGGCGTGTGGAAAATAGTTCCGCATGCTCATGGTGTCTGTTGCATCAGAAATTAAACCTAGCTCTACTAGAGCCGTCGCCATTTTTTGTCCAACTTTTTTTTCGTATTCCTGAAGCAGTACTCCAGGCTTTAAGAGGGTCAAGGCATACTGTTGCACATCCCGCACAGCAGCCAGAACTGTCTGTTGACGATGAGTCGGCTGCTCACAGGCAACTGTGCGTGTAATATCGGCGGCGTACTCTTCAACCTCTGCGCCAACATCAACGACAATTAGCTGTCCTGCTGCCAGCTGGGCGCTATTGGCAATATAGTGAAGAGTCGTTGCGTTTGAGCCGCTCGCTACAATTGGGTCATAGGCATGCCCCCTAGCGCCTTGTGCACGGAACGACTGTGACAGAGCTGCCTCAAACTCATACTCTGTAGCGAAGCCAGCCAGTACAGCGCTGCTGCGCATAGCATCTATCGCACGAGTTGTTATGGCGACCGCCTGCGAGACGGCAGCAATTTCAGCCGGCTGTTTTATCATGCGCAGTTCAGCCAGATTAGGACGTATGTCTGCGAGTGCGATTCCAGACTGAAGCCGACGTAAGCGGCCAATCAAACGGTTTCGTGCCGGGTTTACGTATACGCCATGGCGTCGGTCGTAAGAGGGCTCAGAAAACAGTGTCGAGACAACTTCATAGCGCTTTACGTCGGCCCTTAACTGCCGCCAACCCTCAGTGTTATCCAGCAGTTCGTGCAAGCCAGACCGCGCGGCAACGTGCTTTAAGTCAAAAGCGCCGTCAAAAATGTCCTGTTCACGGCTGCGCTTTGGAAGTATCAGATATTCCCTGTTGCCGGCCATAACCAGAACGGCATCGGGCATATCGAGGCCTGTCAGGTACCAAAAGTTCTTATCCTGAGCAAAAGGAAACGTCGTGTCACGGCTGCGCTGTAAGATGCCGTGCGCACCAACAACACACAGACCATCTTGCGACATGGATTCATACAAGCGTTTTCGATTACCCGCAAAAAAATTGTGCGTGAAATATGATTCCATAGTAGTCGAGTATACCAGATTTATTTTCGGCAGCTGCGGGCTTGTATGCTTCTAAAAATTCTTACCGAAGCCGTGTCAGTTTCCACAATAGGCTTGGGCCAGCAGCAGGAGAGGAAATAACGAGTGGCGTACTTGCCTGTTGCTGCCCAGCATGCGCGACTAAAGCCCCAATGGTTTGAGGCTCCAATGCAGTCGAGGTTTTTGCACTTTTACGGTACTCCACCGATTGATTCTTCCAGCGCAGAAGCGATAAATTATCTTTTGCCGTAACAGTTGCCACACTGCCCCACGCCGTACGTACTGTACCAACTTTTTGGTTTTTTTGGACGAATGTTGTTTGTTCAAAATTTTCATCAACACTACCTACCAAGTTTACAGATGCTTCCATGGCCGCTGACAGACTTTCAGCACCCATAACAGCGCCAGAAAGCTGCAGCGTCTTACCGGCAACAGCCAAGTCAGCGGTAAAAAGGAGTGCACCTGGATTTTGGTCGTTGTTACCAGTTTTTAGACCATTTATTCCAGCCCTTCCGAGAACGCGATTGTAGTTTTCATACTCGTCCCCAAACGGAAAAACGGCGGTTCGTTGCCCGGCAATTTCCATCAGAACATTGTTTTTTCTAGCAAGCAGACCAAGTTTAGCCAGATCGCTCGCCGTACTAACAGTAGACGGGTCGAGACCGCTGGCGTCGCTGCCAACTTGTGTTTGCACCAAGCCATGCCTCTCAAGATAGGAATTGGCATACGTGCTATATGCCTCATTGCTCCCAAAAGCCCATATGACCAATGTGTCGGCAATGTTGTTGGCAGATGGAATCATTAAAGCTTGAAGTGCTTGATATTCGCTCAGTTGCATGCCTTCTTGGACTGGCAAGCGAGACCCGTTTTGCTGAATCTGGTCGTTGTATAATGCAACGTCTCGGCTAGTAATCGCAATAAGCGGGCCTGATTCATGCAGCTGCAGCGGGGACTTTTCGAGTACACACAGAGCAGTGATGACTTTGGCTATACTCGCCGTTGCAAGCGGTTCGGTCGTTCCAGAAGTAGCGAGTACCCCAAATCCCCCAGCGCCAACGGCTGCTCGCAGCGAGTCAGGCCACAATAGCGACACCGGCTGAGGAGCCGGTACAGCCGGCAACTCGAATGCAACTGCTGCCTCTGGCAGTGGGCGCATAAGTTGTACGCCTATGAATAAACCTAGTATGGCGAGCGTAAAAAAGATTCGTTTTTTTAGTCGACGGCGTGGCTGTTTGTTGACACTGTAGAATTCCGAGGTTTTTCTTGGAGGCTGGACTAATCTCATGCCTTTTATCATACCATCCGGCTATTTTGCATCTCCAAACGTTTCGGTAATTGTTTCGACACCCACATATCGGCTATACTAGATATATGCAAGTGAGGCCAAAATGGCAAACATAAAAAAACAAGCAACGCCCGCGGCAACTCGGGCTGTAAAACGACCAAAAACTGCAAAACAGCCGGTTCGCACTGCTAGTAAACGCGGTACGCCGCTCCCAGTAAGACGCTTGGCAACCAAAGCCCGTGTCTGGTACAAACCTGGTAGCTGGCGCAGACCAAAACCAAGCTATACCCCGTTGCCAAAGGCCCGAATGCTACTCAGTCAATCACTCAAGCGCCTAAGTGGAGCAAAAAAAGCAGTTGCGGGCGTGACGGCTGTATATGGTCTGGGCGTTATTCTGCTCGTGAGAGGGTTTTCCGCCAGCCAAGATTTACAAACGCTTCAAACGTTGCTCGACGGCTTACTCCAAGGCGCGGGCGGCAAACTGCAGAGCATAGCCCTGCAGCTAACGTTCCTGTTCGGTGGCGGCGGCAACGAGAATACATTGCCTAACGCCAGTTTGTACCAAACAATTTTGCTAATAATTTGTAGCCTAGCTCTTATCTGGGTCTTCCGGCAGAAGCAGGCAAAACAACCCGTTTCGACTAAGCGGGCGTTCTACAATGGCATGTACCCACTCATACCCTTCAGCTTAGTAATACTCATTATCGGTTTGCAACTGCTACCCCTGACCATCGGTTCGTACATTTACACGACGCTTATTGGTAACGGCATTGTCGTACACCAGTGGGAAAAGTTGCTTACGCTAGGTTTTTTTGTTCTGAGTGCCTTCTGGTCACTCCGCATGGTAACTAGTTCTATTTTTGCTCTATACATTGTCACTCTTGGCGATATGACACCTCTAAAGGCAGTTCGCAGTGCCAAACTACTCGTCAAGGGTAGGCGCTTGCTCATTTGGCGGAAAATTATTCTTCTACCGGTGGTTATGCTAATTGGTTCTACTTTGGTAGTACTACCCTTTTTGCTGTTTTTGACCCCGTTTGCAGTCTGGGTTTTCTTTTTGCTTTCAACCGCTTGGTTTGCTCTGATCCATAGTTATCTTTACTCCCTATACCGCGAGCTACTAAACCATGCCTAAAACTCACGCTCCCCAGGCAGTACTTGAGCGTGCCCAAAAGCTGAGAGAGCTTATTGACGACTACCGCTACAAATACCACGTTCTTGACATATCTAGTATGAGCGAGGCGGCGGCCGATAGTTTGAAGCACGAACTGTCTCTGCTCGAGGAACAGTATCCGGACTTAGTCAGGCCAGACAGTCCGACGCAACGCGTCGCCGGTAAGGCACTTGATTCATTTGCTAAAGTTGCTCACCGTGTGCCAATGATTAGTTTGCAAGATGTGTTTAACCGGCAGGAAATAGCAGCGTGGGTCAAACGAATTGATAAAATTCTACCTGGCGACAAACACGAGTTTTTTTGCGATGTGAAAATGGATGGCCTTGCCTGTGCGCTAATCTACGAAAACGGCGTCCTTGTCCAAGCCGTAACCCGCGGCGATAGTCGCGTTGGCGAAGACGTAACCATGAACGTCCGCACCATCCAAAACGTCCCCCTTCGACTGCGTAACGAAGTGAAATTTTCTCATTTTCTCCAGGGGCGCACAGAAATCCGCGGTGAAATAATTATGACAAAAGCCAATTTTGCAGCACTAAATGAGCAACAAATAGCTACTGGCAAGCCCAAATTTGCGAACCCGCGTAACCTTGCGGCTGGCACGATTCGTCAGCTAAACCCTCGTCTTGTTGCCGAGCGACCACTGAACTTTCGAGGCTACGATGTGCTTCGAGATGACCCGAGTGAAATTCCAACTTTCCAAATTGCTTACGAAGCGCTGGGCGCCCTCGGTATAACCCGTAGCACTGACGCGCAAGTTGTGAGCGGCATTGACGGCATAATGACATATGCAGATACTTGGGAAGCAAAACGTCACGAGCTACCATACAACACAGATGGCCTTGTAATAAAAGTTGACGACCGAAACAGATACGCGGAGCTAGGTGTCGTCGGCAAAACACCGCGCGGAGCGGTTGCTTACAAATACGCCGCAGAAGAAGCGACTACCGTTGTCAAAGATATTGTTATTTCCATAGGCCGAACCGGCGCCGCAACACCAGTTGCGGTATTTGACCCGGTACAAGTCGCGGGAACAACGGTTCAGCATGCTTCACTGCATAATGCCGACGAAATTGCCCGGCTAGACATTAGGCGCGGTGATACCGTCATAATATTTAAAGCCGGTGACATTATCCCTCAGGTGGAGCGCGTACTTACTGAATTGCGTCCATCGACTTCTCAGATAATCAACTACGCCGCGGAGCTCGCGCGCCAATACCCTGAGCTTGAATTTGAACGGGCGGTCGGCGAGGTTGTCTACCGTGTAAAAGGAGCCACCTCGGACCTGATTTTAAAGCGCTCCATCGAGCATTTCGCCTCCAAGGGCGCGCTAGATATTGATACGCTTGGCGAAAAAAACGTTGTTGCCTTAGTGGACGCCGGATATATCAAAGATCTCGCAGATATTTATACCCTAGAAAAAGACCAGTTGCTTAAAATTGACCGATTCGCCGAAGTTTCTGCTCAAAAGTTAATTAACGCAGTCCAGGCCAAAAAAACCCCTCCCCTCGAACGTTTTCTCTACGGCCTAGGAATTCGTCACGTCGGTATACAGACTGCTATTGATCTTGTTAAAAGCTTTGGTTCGCTTGAGTCCTTAGCCAAGGCCCAGCTCGAGGAGCTGCTCTCAGTTGACGGCGTGGGCGAGGTTGTGGCTGAAAGCATCACTGCCTGGTTTGCAGACGAAGATAATCTTGCGCTGCTAAACAAGTTCAATTCATTAGAAGTTGTGCCACACTACGAAGCGAAATCTGGCAAATTTGCAAACATGAGTTTTGCAGTCACGGGTACGCTTAAGAGCATGAGCCGTGACGCCGCAGCTGACCGTATCCGCGCGCTCGGAGGTACTTTCCAAAGCAGTGTTGGCAAAGACACCACCTACCTCGTAGCTGGCGGTAACATTGGCGCTAGTAAACGTAAAAAAGCCGTAGCCTATGGTACTAAGATTTTGTCTGAGGGAGAGTTTTTGGCATTGCTATGAAACGGCTCCCCGTCTTTATTACTGGCAACCAAGAAAAGGCAAATCGCCTAGGTAGACTGCTTGGATTAGAGCTTGAACACTTGAAGCTTGATCTTGACGAAATACAGTCAAGCGACCCAAGCGTCGTTATTGACCACAAAGCTAGGCAAGCCTACGGTGCGGTCTCGAAACCTGTGCTTGTCGATGATGCTAGTATGTGGTTCAATGCCTTAAATGGCCTGCCTGGGCCGCTGATTAAACTTTTTGTGCATGCGCCGAGTGGACTTGAAAACCTCTGTCGCATGGCTGACGGCCTGGCCTCTCGCCGCGCTACTGCTCAGGCTTATTTTGGTATATACGACGGGGAAACAATGACGATTATGCATGGTGAAATTTCCGGTGAAATCGCTGATCACCCACGCGGTAATGGCGGCTTTACTCACGGTTGGGATAACGTATTCTGTTTAGACGGCCACGGCGGCAAAACCCTCGCAGAACTTTCACAAAAAGAATTTGACGAGGTGTATGCGCAAATTAGACCAATTGCAAAACTAAAAAAATATTTGGAGGAAAAACTTTGAAAAAACGCACCACTTTCTATTGTTTTTCACCGCCAGTAATGATGGCTACTTTTCTGATAGAAATTGGGCTAGCAGCTTGGACGCTGTGGCGATATAAACATACACGGCTAGTTAAACTTGTTGTGCTCATGCTGGTCTGTTTGGCTTTTTTTCAGCTGGCAGAATATAACATTTGCGAAAGTCTTTTCGGGTTGGCAGGGATCACTTGGGCACGGCTAGGGTACGTTGCAATCACTGCCTTGCCAGCTTTAGGTATTCACATGGTAACCGTTTTGGCTGGTAAAAAAATGCCCTGGCTCGTCGCCGGATCATACGCCGCAATGGCTGTGTTTATGGCATATTTCCTTTTCTCAACTCAGGGTTTAACGGCCAGCACCTGCGGTGGAAACTATGTAATTTTCAAAACCGATAACAAGGCAACCTCTTGGTATACGCTGTATTACTATGGGCTTGAGCTTGCTGCGCTTATTAGCGCCTGGTCGCTGGGACGCTCGACTAAAAATCCCAGAAAAAGACACGCACTCTACGGGGTCACGGCTGCATATCTTATGCTCATTTTGCCCGTCGCTACGGTAAACATCATCAACCCCGAGCTCATCCACGCCGTGCCGAGCATAATGTGCGGATTTGCCGTTTTCTTGGCACTCACTGTAACATTGTATGTTCTACCACGAAGTGCACAGATTAGACCTTGACCATTTGCGGCATCAGGCTTACGCTTAGCAGTAGTTCGTGCGCTTCATTGCGGCGTTTGAAACAAACACCTTAAAAATAAAAGGATTTGTGCCGGCAGCGCGTGCCACAGTATACATGCGCTGAGCGGTCGTCTCTCATATGACGCTTCACCCGCCGCAGGGTGGGCGCGCACGAAGCGAAAACAGGTCCCAAGGGGATCTGTTTTCGGGTCAAATCAACCCACCTTTCTAGCGACTTAACTTGGCAGAAACTTCAGGACGGTTATTGAAGCTACCCTGATATAGCTACTTTTTCTCAGCCTGAGAAGATGGAAAGCTCTGAATATATGCATAGGCACGCTTCCAGGGGAGCTCGGGAAAATATTCTGGTCCGCGCAGATAGTTGGAATGTTTCAGATACTCAGGAAGGCCCTCCTTGATAACAATCCGCTCATAACTCCATCCGGGGTATTTTACTTTCGCAAATTCCTCATTGACCCGCAGCAAATCTTTTTCTAGAGACCACCCATTAAAATCGAACGCCCATGTTCCGTTGCCCGCATACATATGATTGCCCGGGAATTGGTCAGTAGGCTTAATAAAAACGAGGTCAAAGCCTTCCCCAGGATGAAGCGAGAGGAACATATGAGCTAAGATGTGACAGGCGCCTGCCGCGAAGAAAGACGTATCATCACGCTGCCAAGACAAAAACACATCTTTCGCTTCCTCGGGTGATCGCATATATTTTAGCGCTGGTTCTAGTTGTACGGCATACTTCATTGATCCTATTATAACTATTTATCAAAGAAGGAGTCAGAATGAAAATCTTAACGTGAGGACGTTTGTCGAACCCATTGTAATGTAGCTAGTTATTTGATGTGTCGGAATGGTTAATCCAGTTGGAAATTGCCTTCTGATAGTCGGAGAATTTGTCCTTGGGGTTACGTGGATCACTGAGCGCATGCCAGAAGCCTTCGGCAAGATATGTATTTGCAGAAAATGTTTTGATAAATGCGTCAGTTGTTTCAGCCGGTACATATTCGTCATGCTCGTGAATCATAACAAAGGTTCGTCCAGCAAACCTAGAGGCTCGAGCCAGGAGTGGATGATTCATAAGAGCCTCAACATCTTTACGGAAAACGTTCCGAGTCCAGTCACGATCTATATCGCGCCAAGTGGTATAAAAATCAGAAGGTTTATATATAGCAGGCGCTCGGAGAATAAGATTTGCGAAGACCCGGTACTTTGTAAGCTGCGTTGCGAGGAACCCGCCGTAGCTAGTGCCCATGACAGTTATTTCGGCTTCTGGGTATTTCTCATGCAACCAATCAAATACGTAGATAACTTCAAGGAAGTGCTGCGCAGGACGAGTGTCCTCAAGCCTAAACGGACTTTCACCGTGACCGGAGTAATCAAAGACGAGAGCGCTCATTCCGGTTCCGGCAACGATACTGCTAACAAGATCTACTTGGTTTGATTTCTTGGCGCTGTAACCATTAAGACTTAGCAATATTTTGTCGGTACTACCGCCATCATACCAATCGGCCGCAACAGCATACCCGGTGCAATCTATTTGTATTCCATTCATATTGCAATTCTAGCAAATTTTTCTCATGGGGTACAAAAATGCGAGCAAGTCTTTAAGCGGCGGTGACAAAAGCCAGGACTGCCGCTTTACAAAGATAGCAGTAATTTGAGCCGTGCAATTGTTTCTTCCGTTGATTCATTGGTCGTATCAATAATAATCTCGGAAGAATTAAGCTCCTGGTGGACCCCGTTATACAGTTCTTCGAACTCTTTTGCTGGAACCGTGTACTCACGCATAGTATTGCGCCTACGCAGTTCTTCTTTTTCGGCCGTTAGTACAATCGAGATTGCTTCAAAGCCATGCTGCTCTGCTAAATCCACCAGTTCTTTGGCGCTACCTTCAGGGGAAGATTTATTATTCCACGTAAAAAGACCTTCGAGAACAATACTGTACATTCCGACTTCAAGGTATCTTTCGTATAGCATTCGAGTATTCTCATAAGCAAATCTATGTTCATCGGAGCCGACCTCACTAACGGATCTACCGATGATATGGAATCCCCAACGAAACTTGTCTTCCTCTATTAAAACTACTGGTTTGGTCAGTAGTTTGGCTATCTCTGGTACAATCGTACTCTTTCCGCTGGCTGGTGCTCCCCTAAAGATTAGGACTTTTTGCATCATAGTTTCTACAGTAGCAAAAATAGTCCTCAGATAAAACTAGTGGGCTTAGTGAATATATGTGGCACGGGCACGTGGAATACTTTTGTATAGCCTTGCAGGGTGCTCGGAAACAATATTGAGCTATTCCCCTATTTTCCAAATACCTTTTTCGCGGAAGGCTGGTATCGTCTGTCGTTTTGCGGCGTTAAGTTGGCCGTTTGTTGTTAAATTACGTTGTTTTGCGTAATCTGTTAACTTTACAATTTTCTGTCCCTTCAAATAGGCGATCCTCTTGTTTAACGATTCTTGCAGGGCAAGGGCAAACAATTCTGACATTCCGTCATAATCATTTTTTTCTTGGTAACTAATAAACAATGGATAGTAGCTACTGTGCTTACCTTTGTTTCGGATTATGATTGGCGGGTACCCCAAGGCTGCTAACTGGACATTAACCAATACCCTGCCTATACGACCATTTCCGTCACAGAAGGGATGAATATGCTCGAATTCCGCATGAAAACGTCCAATACTATCGACAAAGTATCGACCGTGATCGCTCAAATAATCATCGATTAGGTCGTCCAGTAGCGCACTAACGTATTCTGGCGCTGGGGCGATATGCGAACCGACCCGTACATATTCGCCTTCTTTGCGCAATCTGCCTGCAATATTATCATTAATTCCACCAATTAGCATCTGATGCAACAGTAGTATATTCTCAGTGGATAGTTCGATATTTGGCCGAGTTGACAAATATTCCAGAACTCTAGCCAAGTTTTTTGCCTCAAAAAGCTCACGGACGGAAACATCGCGCATTACCTCTTGCTCAAGTATAATTCGTTCAGTTTCCTTCAATGTTAATGATGAGTTTTCTATGGCGTTTGAGTTATAGACTAATTCGGGCAGTTCTACCTCTCGTAGCAGCCCTAAAAGTGACTCTTTGCCGCCTTTACGCTGTTCGTATTCCTTCTTTAGAGTTCTTATCTTTGATTTTGTTAATTCGCTTATCATGCTATTGATTGTACCGAATTCACGTATTATTGTCAATAACGCGTGAATATGTAGTAAAATCCAGACAGATTCACGATTATTCCGCTAAAAGTGGTTCAGCCGAGACCCGAAACATGACCGGGGGTTAGGAACCAAAGGTATTTAACACAAATAGTTTTGACAAATATATCGGAGCAGATTGCATGCAGAAAAACCGGTCATATTTTTTTCTGTTATTCAAATCTTATTAAGCTTGGTAGCGGCATGTGGAATACTTTGTATAGCCTTGCATTGGGCTCGGAATACATTCCTGTGCGCAGTGCTACGTTATCGAACCACGATCTACACTCACTTCGTTCGCTAGACCTTGGTCAGACTTCAAAAGCTCTATCAATGTAAAACGACCAATCTTGCGACTGGCCGTTTTACATTGGCAGGGGTATGCGGACGCATTTCAAACGGCAGCCATTAATACCGGTGACGATTCTAAGCTCAAATACTTAGTCACATCATTTAGTTTGTCGGGCGACCTGCTGTACTAAGGTCCATCATGCCTGAATGTGGGAGCAAATAATCTCGGTGTATGTTTAAACGAATCTACAAATTTTCCTATTTCATCAGTGTGTATCACATGATTGGTGGTTGTCGGTATTGCCGAAGATATTAACGTCGAGCCATTCAGCTGAGTAACTTCATATCTACTTATTTTGCCGTAATCCACCGAATGACAAAGTCGGTAATGTCTCTGGTGCGGAGAAACAAACAGACTGCAAGTAAAATTAGTGCTGGTAGCATCATAGTTCCCTTTGGCGGCAGGTAATGTGGTGCTTCGTGTTTGCGATTGCTGTATTTCATAGACCCAGTCTTCAGTTGTAAAATTAAGTTCTGTAAATACGTCAGCCTTAGTTGCCGTCACACGAACATCTTTTATAGAAATGCCTGAGGGTAAGTACGTTGGCTTTAGGTAACTAAATACCAGTACACCGCCACTAAGCTTGAATAGAATACCGACAATTACCACAACTATAATCAAGATAAAAAGGAGAATTTTCTTTGACTTTTCTGAGTGCGACATCACTTTATAATACCAAAACAAAAAAGAACTTCCGAAGAAGTCCTTTTAGCATAAGCGATTTGGCAGGGGCACGTGGAATCGAACCACGATCTAAGGTTTTGGAGACCTTTATACTAACCGTTGTACTATGCCCCTTTGGCTTTGAACAGATACAATTATACCTTTTTGCTTACTAAAATCCAACGAGTAGCGTAGCGTAACCTTGGCTCGGTGTGGGCACAGAGTTCTGGGTAGAGAGGGATAGTGTGTTTGCACCTGGGATTATGAATTTATCTCTATTAGCTTTACCTGGTTTTGTTTTTTGCTTGTTATCTATTGTGATCGGGCAACGTTATAGCTGGCGTAATATATCCCGCTAATTTCTACACGTTTATCACTGTAAAAATATGCTGGCACTGGCTAGCAAGGAGTATACTAAAATTACTAGGGGGATAACCCCCATTTAAGGAGGTTCAAAGTGGAGCTACCAAAAACCTACACAGACAAAAACGACACAGGGTGCTGCGCAGTCCCAAACGTCGACGAGTGGGATAACAAAGAAGTAGTTTTTGAGGACAAACGCTTCATCCGAATGCATACGCGCAGCTTTCTATACATGCCCCTCAATATGTCGAAAGTTATGACTGAAATTCAACGCACAGCCGAAGATGCAGGAGCTGCCATGGTACCAAACGAGGCCATGACGTTGTCCCGCGACGTATCGCCGTGGAAGGCCGAACATCTTTACGCAGTTACCAAAGAGGTCGGCGGTGCAGACAACGTAGTGCTGAGTGGTACGTACATAACAAAAGTATTTGAAGGTCCGTTTAAAAACATCAGAAACTGGTATAACTCGCTGCAAACTTATGTCACGAGCCAGGGTAAAATACCAGGCGACACTTATTTCTTCTATACGACCTGTCCAAAATGCGCCAAACATTACGGCAAAAACTACGTTATTGGTATGACAAGCGTCGCCTGATACTGCCGCAATAATGCGAATTTGATCAAGGGTTGGCAGGCACAATGATTTTTTAGTGCTAGCTGTCGCTTTGTCCTTAAAAATAAAAACACCGGTTGATCGGACCAGTGTTTTTATTCCTCTAGCTAGTAGGAGTTTTGGTTTTGTTAGGTATTTTTTAATTACCTTAACATATTTTTACGTTACACGAGCATAAGCACCTTGTCAAATACTTTTTAAACCTAAAATCTCAAAAACCCAATCGTATGCTGGTGCGATATACGTGGGAGGTGCTAGCGACGCCTTACGAGTGGGCATTCTGTGGAGCTTATCGTATACTTCTACCATGAAATATAGCACCGAGGGTATAGACCTGGCTAAGGCAGAGATAGCCACTGTACTAGCTGGCGAGCTAAAGTCTGGAAAGCGCCTACTGTGGCTGGTGAGCGGTGGTTCTTGCGTAGCAGTGCAGGTGGACGTAATGAAGCGGCTGCGGGAGGCTGCGCCCGATAAACTCAGTTTGCTAACGATTTTGCCGGTTGACGAGCGGTTTGGACGACATGGTCATGAAAATTCAAATAGCGCGCAGATGCAAAAAGCAGGCTTTAAGCCAGAAAAGGCAAAATGGCTAGACGTTCTCAATAAAAATCAGCCTATGGCCGAAACAGTTTCCTACTACGCCCAACTTGCAGAAGACGCTATGGCCGAGGCGGATGTTGTGGTTGCCACGCTTGGTATGGGAGCAGATGCGCACACTGCCGGGCTGTTACCCGAGAGCCCCGCTCTGACAGATACCGTTTCCACAGTAGTTGGCTATAGCTGGAGTGATTTTGCACGAATGACGTTAGGAGTACCTATGCTGCTTAAAATAAATCACGCGTGGGTACTTGCTTATGGTGAGACAAAAAAAGAATCTTTGAAGCGCCTGCAGCGCAACGCTGAATCAGTTGAACACTTGCCGGCAAAAATCCTCTATGACTTGGCGAGTGTGACCGTCTATAATGATTACATACAAACGTGAGAGGTAACTTACTATGAAAATTGTTATTCACGGTCTTGGCCGTATGGGTATGCAAATTGCGCGCAAACTGGCAGAAAGTGGAGACCATGAAGTCATTGGCCACAACCGTAGCCCAGAGCCGATGCAAGAAGCTGCAGGCTACGGGGTAAAACCCATCTCTGATATAACAACCATCCCAGGTGAATTCGGCCAGGAACAAGCAGTTGTGTGGGTCATGCTCCCAGCAGAGATTACCGAGCAAGTCGTGCTTGAGTGGACTGAGCGTCTACCAAAAGGTTCCATCATAATCAACGGAGCAAATTTTGATTTTCGGGAAACAAAACGACTTAACACACTAGTACAGGCAAAAGGAATGGCTATGGTTGACGTTGGTGTCAGTGGCGGCGTTTGGGGCTATCAAAATGGTTTCCCCCTCATGTGTGGCAGCGACAGCGAGGCCGACTTTGCGGCTGTTAGCCCTGCGCTTGAAACACTGGCAAAACCCGGCGGCATGTACGCCAGATTTGGCAGCAGCGGCGCTGGGCACTATGTCAAAATGGTGCACAATGCCATAGAATACGGCATGATGCAAAGCCTTGGCGAGGGATTTCGTATGCTACATGATGGCCCATACGCAGGACAAATTGACCTAGCACAGGCCGCTGATCTTTGGCAACACCACAGTGTGATTACGAGCTGGCTGACTCAACTGAGCCACGATGCCCTCGCGGAGAATCCAGAGCTCGACGGCATTTCCGGCTATGTTGCCGAGAGTGGCGAAGCTCGGTGGACATTAGAAGCAGCGAAACAAATGGGCATCGACTTGCCTGCCATCCAAGCGGCTTTTGATGTGCGCGTTCGTTCGCAGCAAGGAGAGACCAACTTTGCAACAAAAGTTGTTGCCGCCCAACGCAACAAGTTTGGTGGACACAACCTAAACGGCGAAGGCAAAGCATGAACGACTACATAAACCGACCGTTTATACTTGTTATCTTTGGCATAACAGGCGACCTGTCTCAGAGAAAGCTTTTACCAGCACTGTATCACCTGGTAAAACATCGCCAGCTGCCAGAACAGATGAAAATTGTCGGTATCAGCCGCCACCACGTGCCTGTTTCGCACGTCTACGAAAATCTTCACCAGAAGATTCATGGCGGAGACTACGATAAAGCAGTGATTGAACAGCTACACGATGCAACCGAAATGCTGCAAGTTGACCTAGACGATATAGCAGACTATGAGCGTTTGCTAGAAAACTTACGCGTCATGTCTCAAGAACTTGGACCAGGAGTAAGCCGCCTATACTACCTGTCTATTCCTGCCCAGGCCTTTGTAAACGTTGTACACCACTTGGGAGAAACTCGTCACCACGAACCGTTTGAGCAGGATGGAGAAAGGCCACGGCTTCTCGTTGAAAAACCCTTCGGCTACAACTTTGCCTCAGCCGAAACGCTCGTAAAAGCGGCCGACGAACATTTTGGCGAGCAGCAAACTTTTCGTATTGACCATTACTTAGCCAAAGAAACGGCTCAAAACATCTTAACGTTTCGTTTCCAGAATCCGCTGTTCCAAACAATTTGGAACACCAGACACATTGAAAGCATCCAGATTGTAGCCTACGAAACAATTGGCATCGAAAACCGTGTCACTTTTTATGAGCAAACTGGCGCTCTGCGCGACATTTTGCAAAGCCATCTTATGCAGCTGCTTGCTCTTATTACCATGGAGAAACCAGCCGCTCTTGAGAGCCATGACATTCATAAAGCAAAATTACGCTTACTTGAAAGCATTGACACAATTTCAGCAGAACAGGTAGAAACACATGCTGTCCGCGGGCAGTACGATAGCTACAAAGCAGAAGTGAACAACCCGCGAAGTCACGTTGAAACATTTGCTCGGTTACATTTAACCATCGACAACGAGCAGTGGCGCGGCGTAAACGTGAGCATAGAAACAGGTAAAGCGCTCCACGAAAAATGCACCGAAATTATTGTGCGATTTCGAGCGAACAAAGATGCACCGGGCACAAACATTCTTACCTTCCGTGTACAGCCACAGGAAGGCATAACCCTTTCCCTCCAAGCCAAACGACCAGGCTTAAGCAAAGAAACCGAAATGGTCAAGATGGATTTTGACTATGAACGCGCTTTTTTCGGCCAAACCGGAGATGCTTACGAAAGAGTAATTATTGATGCCGTGCGCGGTGATCAATCACTATTTGCCACAGCGCAAGAGGTGCTTACTTCGTGGCGTATTGTCGAAAACGTGCTAAAAAACTGGTCTGAGAGCGATCACAGCCTGCAAATTTACCCTGTTGGCTCGCCTGCTTCTGATATTAATTAAAAAAATGTAAAAATTCTTGCAATTCTGCCGTATTAGCTCATTTAACAATCTTGCTGAAACTAGTTTCTAAAGCTTTAAGTTTCCGTTGAATCTCACGTTGTAATTTCGCGGGATTCAAGCTGTCATATTGTGATTGTAGCATGGCTTTCTGCTTGTCGCTGACGTTAGGGTGACTCATCAGCCGTTGGTAGGGTGTTTGAGCTGGGTAATAGCGTTTGGTTTTCTTGCCCGTAGCCTGGTCTTTAACGGTTTCTTTAACTTTCATAGTTGGTTGGAAAAAATTAAGGTACTGCCTCCACTCGTTTTGGTAGAGGTCATTTAGGCTTTCTAGCTGTTCATTTGTGTCCATACGTTGGTAACCCACTAGTTGCCGTATGGCAGTCCAGTTCTTTTGTTCGACATGGGCTTGGTCGTTCTTTCTGTATGGCCTAGAACGGGTAAAGGTTAATCGATTATTCTTAGCATAGCGCGCCATGTGCCAATTGATGAATTCGCTGCCGTTGTCCGAATCAATACCCAGTAGTTTAAACGGCAAACGCTTACGGGCACTGTCAAGGCCAGTTACAGACGCTCGTTCACCCTTGCCCATAATAGCCACCTGCTCACTCCAGCTAGTAGCTACATCCGTTAAATTTAGACTGTAGATAAACGTGCCAGCTAATGTGTCGCCACAGTGGGCTACGGTGTCTGTTTCGCACCAACCCGGTGTTGTTTCGTCCCAGCGACCATAACGCACACTAATCTGCCGTTTTAGCAGACTACCTGGTTTGGTTGTACCGCCAATTCGGATGATGCTGCGTCGCTTCTCGCGGGAGACAATGCGTTTAACAGTAGCTAGACTAATTTGCCTAAGCTGATCATCGATTTCGGGTCTTACGGCCAGTTCGCCGCACGCTACTAGCTTATCTAAAAGCTCTGGCATGAATGGCTGCAAGCGTTCAGCGCAGATGTTACTAGTGGCATGCCAGAGTAGCAAAACAACTTGCTTAGTTTCGACCGAATAGCGAGCAGTCCGCGGCTTACGGATAATCGCCTTGGGCGGCGGGGAGCGCAGCAAGACGCTAGCATAGGTTCGGTGATAGCCAGTAATGTCTACCACGTCACTAAGTAATTTGCTGCGTTCTTTTTTCTGGTTCTTCTTGAGACGTTTGTATTTCTTTCGCATTACGCCAAGATATTCCTGGCGGGATAATCTGCTCATTTGATAATTCTTTCCGTTTGTACTCATAGTCCTGACAGCGTAGGGCTAGAGGTAGCTTTTTGGAAACATTATTAATGAGCTAACGAATACTATTTCGGAAAGATTTTAGATGAGCTAAGTCGTTCTGCTTGTACTTGGTTTAGAATGTGCTTATACTAAAAGTTGATAAAACAACAATATTTAAAACAGAGCGAAAACAGAGAGACTAAGAATGAAGGTATTAATGTTAGGATGGGAGTTACCACCTCATCATACCGGTGGGATGGGAATTGTCTGTTATCAAATGTGCAAACAACTAGCACGCAACGGAGCACAAATTGAATTTGTACTGCCGTATACCGCTGACTTCTCTCATATAAACTTTATGACTATAAACCCAGCTCTGCCAGATGATGTCGAACAAGTCATTGGCAATGTGGCAGGTAGTACTTACGATAGCCAACACTTTGAATACGTACTGCGTGATGGATCTACGCGCGGGGCGGCTATGAATGAACACCAGCTAAATTACGCAAAATACGTATCTCGGTTGGTGCAACTTGGTGAGTACGATGTTATCCACGCACATGATTGGTTGACTTTCCGCGCCGGGCTCGCAGCAAAACAGGCGACGGGCTTACCGCTTTTTGTTCATGTTCACTCGACAGAATACGACCGATCAGGTGGTAACAGCGGTAATCCACTAGTCAGAGAAGTTGAGTACATGGGTATGCAACTGGCCGATAGAATATTTGCAGTCAGTCAAGCGACCAAAGACACCATTGTGCGTGAGTACGACATTGACCCTAGTAAAGTAGAAGTTGTCCATAACGCCATGGAGTTTGAGCCACATGAGCTGTACGAGGATCGCAGTGACAATACTTTTCGTTACCTGACTCGCATGAAAGAAGCCGGCTATGGGGTGGTTGTAAGCGCAGGACGCCTCACTATCCAAAAAGGTCTTACTCACCTGCTACGGGCTTTTCAAAAAGCCGTTTCCAAGCGCCCAAAGAGTCTACTACTTATAGTTGGGCCGGGCGAACAGTACGTTGAGCTAGTTGAGCTTGCGGCCGAGCTCGGTCTCAGCGGTAATGTCATTTTTACCGGTCATTTGAACGGTACCGGCAAACAGTGGCGCGATGCCTTCCGCGCAGGCAATTTATTTGTGATGCCGAGCGTCTCTGAGCCCTTTGGACTAACGCCTTTCGAAGCCTTGGCGCAAAAAACACCTGCCCTTATTAGTCGGCAAACCGGAGCTAGTGAAATCCTGCATAGCGTACTCAAGGTAGACTATTGGGACACAGACGAAATGGCTAACCAAATTGTGGCTGTACTCGATCATGCAGATCTAGAAGCAACTTTGGCTGAAGAAGGTCATGAAGAACTTTTAAGACAAAGCTGGCAGAAACCGGCCGAAACCGTTCTTCATCACTACCATCGTCACGCGAGCGCCCGAAAGGAGCTGGCCTATGTCTGATCAACGCGCAATAGTTTTATATCTACACGTCCACCAGCCTTATCGGGTTAGGCACTACACCATTTTCGATGCTGGTCGCACGCACGACTACTTTGATGCCCAAGCTGGTAGCCCTCAAAACAATGCCGACATAGTGCGCAAGGTTGCTCACAAATCCTACCTACCGACAAACGAGCGGCTCATGCGTATGATTGCCGATAATCCCAAGTTCAGACTGTCACTTTCCATAACTGGCACTGTGCTTGAACAACTCGAAGCATATGCACCCGAAGTGTTGCATAGCTTTCAAAATTTAGTTGGCACGGGCAGAGTTGAAATTGTAAACGAAACATACCATCATTCACTCGCCTTCTTCTACAACCGTAACGAGTTTGAAGCACAAGTACAAATGCACCGTGACATTGTCCGTCGGCTTTTTAACGTTACAACAACCGCTTTCCGCAACACTGAGCTTAGCTACAACAATGATCTGGCATACTGGGCTGACCAAGCAGGCTACAAAGCAATTTTGAGTGAAGGCTGGGATCCAGTACTCGGCTGGCGGAGCCCCAACTTTATGTATCGGCCGGCTCACACCGAACATATTAAACTGCTGACTAAAAATTACAAGCTCAGCGACGACATTGCTTTCCGCTTTAGTAATAAAGACTGGGAAGAATACCCGATGACAGTTGACAAATTTATGGGATGGACAAAAGACAGCTGGGATCAACCGTTACTCAATCTGTTCATGGACTATGAAACATTTGGCGAGCACCAGTGGGCTGATAGTGGCATTTTTGACTTCCTTGAAGCCTTGCCTAAGGCATGGTTAAAAACCCCAGAACATACCTTTATGACAGTTTCCGAGGCCGCCACAGAGTTTTCTGCAGTAGACACTGTCGACTGTCCGCAAACAATTACCTGGGCAGACACAGAGCGCGACTTAACGGCGTGGGTTGGCAACAAAATGCAACAAGGGGCAATCGCCAGTTTATACGGGCTTACTGAATCAATCTTGCAAACCGGTGATTTTGCACTCATAGAAGATTGGCGCAAACTTCAAACCAGCGACCATTTTTATTACATGTGCACAAAATACTTCACCGACGGGGATGTACACGCTTACTTTAGCCCTTACGAATCACCCCATGAAGCATACATTGCCTTTATGAATGCGTACCACGACCTTAAATACCGCCTGACAGAAAAAGGCTTTTCGGTATGACCAGATTAAAGCTTGAGAAAACAGGTTTA
Organism: Candidatus Saccharibacteria bacterium; assembly: GCA_016699955.1. Taxonomy (NCBI): domain Bacteria; phylum Candidatus Saccharimonadota; species Candidatus Saccharimonadota bacterium. The sequence continues at coordinate 969,194 of CP064993.1, forward strand.
AGATTACTTCTCTCCTACAGTTTATCTTCTTTCTTTTGCAAGGCAGAGCCTTGCAATGGGTAGACCGGTTATTCTCGGCAACGGTGCCCTAACGGTCGGACTCAACGAAGCTGGTCTTGTGCACGATTTTTACTACCCGTATGTTGGGCTTGACAACCTTACAACTGCACGGAGTCTACAACACCGCATTGGTGTTTTTTGCGATCAAACATTTAGCTGGGTTGACGATGGCACTTGGACCACAAGTGTGCTCAGCGAAACTGACGCACTTATCAGTAGCGTATCCATGTCAAATCATGACTTAAATTTGTCGCTTGAAAGCAGTGATTTTGTCGATACAGAATACAACGCTTTTTGCCGTCAGATTCGGGTGAAAAATACTTCTGAAGCCAGCCGTTCTGTACGTCTGTTTATGCACCAGGTTTTTGAAATTTCGCGGGGTGGCCGCGGTGATACCGCGCTATACGTTCCAGACGGACCTTACATACTCGATTATAAGGGCCGCTGCAGCCTCATTATCTTTGGTCGTGCTGATGATGACTCGCCATTTGACCAGTATTGTGTCGGTAACTACGGCATTGAAGGGAAAGAGGGTAGCTGGAAAGACGCCGAAGACGGCGAGCTCTCTGGAAACGCTGTAGAGCACGGCGGAGTCGATTCTGTGTTGGCTATTCCCGTTACGGTACCAGCCAACGGAGAAACAGTGGTCGAGTATTGGGTTGTTGCCGCGGACTCACAGTACAGCGCAGAGAAAATTCATAACCAGCTTCTCACCCTTGGTCTAGAAAGCAGGCTGGATAAAGCGCGCTCTCACTGGAAGAAATGGCTACAAACCGCTGAGGCAGCTACCGCGAACATACCAGACAAAGAAAAAATGGCAATCAAAAAGTCACTTATGGTTATTAAAGCCCACACCGACAGACGCGGTGGTGTAATTGCAAGTTGCGATTCAAGCATCTACAACTATGGCCGAGACTATTACAGTTATGTCTGGCCCAGGGACGGCGCTTACGCCATGTGGCCACTCATACGACTCGGCTACACTGAGGAACCAAAGATGTTCTTTGAGTTTTGTCGAGACATTATGAACCCCGAAGGCTATATGATGCACAAGTATCAGCCAGATAAAGCCATAGGCAGCACGTGGCACCCACTGGTACATGGCAAACGCAGTGAGCTTGCTATTCAAGAAGACGAGACGGCAATCATTATATTTATGCTGCACAAATTCTACGAAGAAACTGGCGACAAAGAATTTGTCTCAAATTTGTACAGTACCATGGTACAACCAATGGCAAATTTTATGACCGATTTTCGGGACGAAGCAACAGGCCTCCCTCACGCCAGCTACGACTTGTGGGAAGAAAAATTTCTCACAAACACTTACACTACCGCGCTCACTCACCGCGCTCTTATGGCAGCCGCAGACTTTGCAGATATCTTTGCCTTCCCTGATGACGCCGTCAAATGGCGCGAAACCGCCGATCACATAGCCCAGAATACAAAGGTGTTTGTTGACCCAGAGCGACAGTACCTAAGAAAAGGCTTTCTCCTTCAAGAAGACGGCTCACTGCAGTTTGATAATACCCTAGATGTATCGAGTGCCTATGGCAGTATGATGTTTGCTACCAAGGCGATTGGCTCTGCTCATATTCAAAAAACGTTTGAGGGCATAGAATCGGTGCTTCTTCATAAATCGCCTTCTGGCGGAGCGCCTCGCTATGAACACGACACCTATTTTCGATCAGATCCACCGCACATGGGCAACCCCTGGTTTGTCACAACGCTATGGGTTGCGTGCTCTTACATACAGACAAACAGAGAAGATGAAGCCAAAAAACTGGTAGAATGGACGCTCCAACACGCCCTCCCCAGCGGAGCCTTAAGCGAGCAAATTGATCCCACAACCGGTGAACCGCTGTCTGTGCTCCCACTGGTTTGGAGCCATGCGGAGCTTATCAACACCCTTCTTGACCTATACGGCTAATAGCAAAAACGCCCGTTTTTCGGGCGTTTTTCACCTGGGACAATGTTTTTACTTCTTAGGTTTTACTTCGTTGCGGCCGAGGTTTTTCTTGGTCTCAGTAAATACAACGTGTTTGCGAAGTCTCTTGCTGTATTTTTTCAGACTCAGCTTTTCTGGAGTGTTCATTGTGTTCTTACTTGTGTAGTATATGCGTTCACCAGACTCTTCACTCACTAGTCCTATAAGTTTGCGCTTTTCACCTTTTTTTGCCATATCCGGTTATTTTAACAGACAGAACCGGGAATGTAAACAAAAATACCGAGTGATCAACTCGGTATTTTTGATTCCTGCAGGAATTTGAGAAGTTTTATGTAAACCTGTTCGCTAGTTTGGCTAACGATAGTTTACAAGGTATGACCGTTTCGGTGCGCTTTTTATACGTTCCTCTGGGCCAATTAGTTGTAAGTGTTTGGTTTTTTGCGCCAATGCGCTTACTACTTTTAAATTACTACTACGCTTACGCTTTGTCAAGTACTATTCTTGGAGCCGTCACCGAGAGTTGAACTCGGGACCCCTTCCTTACCATGGAAGTGCTCTACCACTGAGCTATGACGGCAAGTGGTGCAGGGTGTAGGATTCGAACCTACGAAGGCATAAGCCAACAGATTTACAGTCTGTCGTGTTTGACCGCTTCACTAACCCTGCGCATTAAAGAACCATGGAGCCACCTGAGGGATTCGAACCCACGACCCGCTGTTTACAAAACAGCCGCTCTGGCCAACTGAGCTAAGGTGGCAATCAATCACGAGTAGTGTATCAAAACAGGGGTTATCTGGCAACAACGCTTGTTGCCTGTGCTTCCCTTGTCGCTTACCCTTCGTTATGCAATATCTTGCGCAACAGATGTAGCAAGCTAGCCAGATGTCGCTTGAGAACATCCCTGGGTCTTTCTAGAATCGAAATAACGGCCTTTTTCTTACTAACACATTCGCTTAAAATACTTCACGGACGTGGAACTTATCTGCAGCTACCTAGATAACAACTCGACGGGGACGAAGGATGCGGCGAGGTTTGCCTGAAGGAACAATAAGAGTCTTGAGCTTTTCTGCTACTTTCTCGGCTTTTTCATCCATGCCACGTTCCAAAAAAGCTCGGTGCAATAAAGAATATGTTTCTTCATTTGGCTCCAGCTCAACAGCCCGATGCAGCGACGCAAACATTAGCTTTTCATTCCCAAGTTTTTCGTTTACTTTTGCATAAGCTACGTGTCGGGCTGCCAAATTTTCTTCTAGCCTGAGCGCCTGCTCAAAAGCTATGCCGGCTTTTTCATAATTTTCTGTTTCATAGTATATGAGCCCCAAATTATGGAGGCTCGAGGGTGTTGCTTCTATACTACTGGCAATTTCAAAACAATCTATGGCGTCACGATATTCTTTTTGTTTGGCGTAAAGAATTCCCAGGCGGTTATACGCCGCCGCGTTTTTCTCGTCAATCTTCAAGATGGTCAGAAGTGCTTTTTCAGCACGTAAAAAACGGTTTTCTCTCATGCCTTGATGCGCTATATCCCAGAGCTTGCCTATGCGGTCACCAACTTTACGAGAAATATCTGACTCGTCTTCTGTGCGTTTTCGGGTGTGCAGTAGGCCCATAAAACCAAATGCGCTTACTACTAATAGTTCGTACATATCTTCCTTACAGTATAGCACATCACAGTTCTAGCATAAGCTCTGTCAATACAAGTTTGGTGTGCCCCCTCTGTGCGAGTGCTTTTTGCGCAATAATACCGCTGGTTAAAATCCGCTGCCACTGCACTGTATTCTCTGATTGTCTGAGGCTCATTGACGCCACCAGCACAAGCGTGTCGACAAATTGAGCTGCCTGTTCTTTATCTTTGAGATCGCTATCAATAATCGTTAACCGACTAAATTTATCACCAGTCAGCGCTCGTTTTACCAACCCATAAACGGCAAAACCTTCACTGGCAGATTCCTCAAGGAGTTGGTTGACTACCGACGGGCTTCCGCCGCCGAGCAATATCGCTTGTTCTACGTGCGCTGTATCGAACCCTTTTGTCAAAAAATACTTTTTTGTGTCTTCTGGTTCGGGGAGACGCACACGAAGAATCTGCACCCGAGATCTTATGGTTGCTAGCAATTTGCCAGGGGCAGAAGATGTCAGAATAAGTACCGTCCGTTCTGGTGGTTCTTCGAGCAATTTAAGTAGCGCGTTTTGAGCCTGCCGCGACATGGTTTCTGCGTCTACAATTACAATCGCACGGGAAACACTTTTCTCACCCGGAACTACTAGCGACACAAAGCTAACTAAATCTCTTATGGGTTTTATGGCAATAACACCCTTTTCGGGCGTAATTAGCCGCACAAATGCCTGCCCCGTTACTTTATTGGATGGTACGCCAAGCAGTTTTCCTACGAGTTCGATCGCCAGGTGCGTTTTACCGACTCCAACAGTGCCTGTAAGTAGTACGGCGTGCGTTGGGTTGCTAATATAGCGCGCCAGGGCTGCTACTGTTTCAGGGTGCACGAGCAGGTCAGGATCCATGCTTCAGCTTGTCTTCAAAGCCACCTGGCGTATTAACACGAAAAACTTTGCGCTCATGGCCAGCCAGAATAGTCAGTTCTAGCTCCTCAGCATGCAAATACAGACGATCGGCTGGTTCTCCGTTGTACAGCACATCGCCCACAATTGGGGCTCCCTGGTGCGCAAGGTGTACGCGAAGCTGGTGGGTACGGCCAGTTTCAGGTTTGAGCTCCAGTAGACTGTAGCCGCCGCCAGTGGCCAGTGTTCTGTACATGGTTTGCGCATGCTTACCCTGGGGGCCTACGCGAAATGTGGCTGGTGCTTTTGGGTTTCGTTCTATAGGCATGTCTATAACAGCGGCCTCGGGGTTCATGGTACCTTTTATAACGGCCCGGTAAGTTTTCTTAGTTTTACGCTGTGCGAATTGTTTTTGCAACCAGCTGAGCGCCTCAGGTGTTTTGGCGCATATCATGACGCCGCTTGTTGCTCTGTCGAGTCGATGCACAATACCCGCCCGACTCGTGTGAAATGTTAGACCTCGCATATGCTCGTCGCCTCTGTTATCTAGATGTGCGAGGTCTAACCTTTCACATCTTTTTCGGAGCCAGGTGGCCACAGTTGGTTCGGGGTTGAAGGCGCCTTTGCTGTGTGTAAGCAATCCCACTGGCTTATTTATAACCACGCAGTCATCGTCTTCATACACGATCTCTAAGTCAATATCTGGTATGCTCTCCTCTTTTGCGGGGTCATAGTCGACAGCGACAACGTCATTCGGTTTCATCTTGTAACCAGCTTTTACCTGGAATGCGCCATTAACTGAGACTCGTTTACCTTCAATGAGTTTAGCGGCATATGCGCGGCTTAGCTGCGGAAGCATCGCTACAACTCGCTGATCTAATCTCTCCGCCCGGCTGATTTCAATATTTGCCATTGATTACATTCTAACAGAGGTGAGCCATTATCGTAAGCCGACAGCTTGTTGTACTCGATGAAGAGCCGTATTTGCTATCTCATTCATGGCACGTTCGTCGGTTTCCAGTTTTTGCATTAGCTGTTCGTCGTTTACTCGGCTAAGTCGCTCTTGGAAGCCGCGAAGGAACTCAGAAACGGCTGCAGCTGCATCTTCTTTAAGCGGGCCATACTGTGTTTGACTGGTGTAATGGTCTTTTATTTCGTCGTAGGGTTTACCGGTGGCAAGTGCTAGGATTTGGATGAGATTCACTATGCCTGGTTGATCTTGGTTATCGACATCAATCTTGCCGTAACTATCAGTTGTGGCGCTGTGAATCTTCTTAACTGCATCATCTGGTGAATCTCCTAAAAATATTATTCCTTTGCCAGATTCGTCACTTTTACTCATTTTTTTCGTAGGGTCTTGAAGGTCTTTTATGCGTAAACCCTGCTCCTTACCGAAAAATTCATGCTGTTTGGCGACTGGCTCAGGAACAGTGAAAAGCTGCCCAAACCTACCATTCATCCGCTCGGCAATATCCCTCGTAAACTCCAGATGCTGCGTCTGATCCTCGCCCACTGGCACATACTGCGCACCATACAGCAAAATATCAGCCGCCATAAGCACTGGGTAGTCAAAAAGACCAAGGCTGATTGATTCTGTCCCGAGTTTGCTAGACTTGTCCTTATACTGTGTCATCCGCTCCATCTGACCCACTCCAGTAAAACAGTTTAGAATTACCGTCATTTCACTGTGGGCCGGCACGTAACTCTGGCGATAGATATGTACGCTTTGATTATCAAGTGGTAGCCCGGCTGCAACAAAAAGTCGCAAATTGTGCATTATTTGCTGTTGCAACTGGCTGTGGTCGATTGGCGTAGTGAAGCTGTGCAGATCTGGTACAAATAGATTAACCTCGTACTCTTCCGAAAGCGTCTTGGCCATGTCGATCATAGGCAGCAAAGCCCCAAAATAGTTGCCGATATGCAAATCGTTATTGGCCCTCAGCCCCGTAAGTATCACTGGTTTATTCATATTAGTAGTATACCCCAGAATTTTACAGCTTTAGCACTTTACACCTCTTACAACATTACAGGCTTCTTCAGCTATATCATAAGTAACGGGACCGCTATGCTTTTTTAATTCATAGCAAGTTCCAAGGAATCGATTCGACATGAAAGCATGCTTGCAACCAAGGCATCCCAATACAGTACTAGCAACACTATCGGGTCGAGTGTACAGCTTCGTAGACTCAGGCGGCGCAGCATGTGGGTTAAAAAGACCATCCATAAATAATTTCCTCTGTTAATAATTTAATAATACCGCCGGTGTGGCGGTCTCTTTAGTGGGTTCAAATTTGGTTTCAGCGCACAGAACAGACCGTCACGGAAGTGTCGGTAAACCAATAGGAGCTGCCCTGAACTGTTCGCATGTTTGTTATATTACCACATGCTACAGTCTTACGCTATAAAGTTTTTCGAAGTACAAGCCAAAAGTTTGTTGCCGTACCGTCGCGGTTAAGTTTATAAGTTTTCTTTGTTATAGTTTGCAGCTCGCAAACTTCAAAAACAGAGTAGAAGTTACGGAGTTCATCTTTTGTATAATCTTTTTGAAACTTGCCGTTTTGAGGCCATAGGGTGCTATTTGGCTCAGAGCCGGGGGAGTCTCTGATGAGTTCTTTTTCCCACTCGTCATCGGCTGAACAAACTGTCACAAGCGCATAGCCACCCGACTTTAGGGTACGAAGCATTTCATCGCGGCACATTTCACGACCAGCTTTTGTCTCGATATCTATGGAAGAAAATGAATCAATTGCTATATCAAAGGTGTCATCTGCGTATGGCCAAGGCATATCAATTTCGATGTTTTTTGCAGTAACGTCTTTGGCAACACCTTGTGACTTCGCTAGCTGCTCAGTTACCTTTCGGGCAAGTTCAATGTATTCCAGCGCTTCGACTTTGTAACCGAGACTTGCCAAGAAGACAGCATTACGTCCTTTACCGCTACCTATGTCGACCGCTCGACCACTTGGTTTTACCCCATTGGCATGTAACCAATTAATAAACTTCACCACTCCACTCGCCGGATGCTCATTCGCCATCCGCGACAATGTCAGCCCTTTCTCATGCTCTTCTTGCCAAATTTGTTGCTGTTTTCTCACTACATAATCCTAGCATCTAAATTTTCGGAAGATTAGACGAGATCTGTTCTAGTATACCAATGCAATAACCTAATGGATCAGAAATTACAAATCCACTTGGTGTAACGTTTTCATTGCGAGGAACAAGAAAAATGGTTGAAACCGGCTTATCATCATCGTTATAGCTTACAAATTTAGCAAAATCTAGCTTAAACTGGGGTGGTTCATATTTTCCAATTTTACCACTTGCATTATAGCCTACTACTTTGACACCGACGCGGGAAAAGCAATATTCTGGTGGTGCTTGTCCATCACGCTCTAGCACATTACGTGAAATCTGTGCATCATGTAATGGTATTTTTCCTCCAATAGTCCCTATCCTTCCAAGCATACGAAGAGGCATGCTGTTTAAAGTCCCCTGCAATCCATTTAACACAGTTCTACCTATACCTTCTTCCATAATCCTCAGGTAGTCGAGTTCTCCAATAAACGCTGTAGTAATTTCGCCGATGGAAGCTTCTCCCTGAGGCATGCCTACAAAGCCCGATTCGGCCAACCGGTGTTGTAATAAGTGATGAATCAGACTACCAGCATGTTGGTAGCGGTTCCAGTCTAAATTGCGCTCTGCTCTAGCCATAATAATATATTCTGACTATACAACAAAAACCTCATGAGTAAGATTATTGTTTTTACTGGTAACTAAAAGACACCTTTTAGCGCTTGGTGAATTGGCGCTGTTTGCGAGCACCTTTGAGGCCGAACTTCTTGCGTTCACGCTCACGGCTGTCGCGACCAAGTAGGTCAGCGCGGCGAAGGGTTGCTTTGTAGTCTTCGTTTTTTTCTACAAATGCCTTAGCAATACCAAGACGAATAGCGTCGGCTTGTCCGGCATGACCACCGCCGGTGACAACAACGGTAACGTCAAAATCTTTTAACGGAAGCTCCAGTACCGAAAACGGCTTCTGGATTTCACCGAGTAACAGTTTGCTTTCGGCAAAATACTCAGCTACCGGCTTGCCATTGATTGTAATGCTGCCCTTACCCTTCATAAGACGGACACGAGCTGTCGCACTTTTACGGCGACCCAGAGCGTAATAATAGTGGGTTTTCGATTCAGCCATAGCTATTTCGCTCCTTTCAAGCTTAGTGTTTCAGGCTTTTGCGCTGCGTGGTTATGCTCGGCACCTGCATAAATTTTAAGCCGAGCGAGACGACCATCACGAAGCTTATTGACTGGCAACATACCGCGAACAGCTTTTAGTATCACCTCTGTTGAATCGTTTGCCATAAGATCTTTCAGCTGGCGTTCACGCAAACCACTTGGGAACCCGCTGTGGTTGTAGTACATTTTCTTTTCTTCTTTGCCACCAGTGACTTGGAGTTTATCGGTGTTGATAACAACGACAAAATCTCCGCAATCAATATGGTGTGTAAACATGGGCTTACCCTTACCCGTCAGTAATGTTGCAATCTGTGTGGCAGCACGACCAAGCGTTACTTCAGAGGCATCAACGACGTACCACTTGCGTGTCACATCGGTTGGTTTTGCAGAATAGGTTTTCATATTAGCGCTCCCCGCTCTTTCTTACTTGCACCGCAGGCTTGTGGCTTAGGTGGTTATCGGCTGCTTTAACTGATTTATTTGCACCTGGGATGGCTTTTTTGACAGGGGTAGCTTTTACTTCATCTTGTTCATGGTGCTGTTTCTGAGGTACCTTTTTGACGGCTTTGGCAACGGGAGCTGCTTTGAGGTCATCTACAAAACTCACTTCGGCCATTTCTGCATTGTCTCCGCGGCGATTGTCGCGACGCACAATGCGGAAGTATCCGCTGTTGCGACCACCGAGTAACGGTGCAAGTTCATCAACTAATCGATGTGCTGTCGCTACCGTCTGCAAAGAGGCAACAATTTGACGACGATTATGTAAATCGCCTTTTTTGGCTTTTGTTATCAGTTTTTCAACATACGGCACAACGGCTTTTGCCTTTGGCACCGTCGTAACAATCCTGCCGTGTATAATCAGCGCTTCGGCAAGGCTTTGTAGGAGCGCCTCTCGCTGGTCGCGTTCACGACCAAATTTTGTTCCTTGATATCCGTGACGATGCATCTACAGCTCCAATTCCGCCAGTTTATCTTTGACTTCGTCAAGCGCTTTGCTGCCAAAGCCTTTCAGATCTCGCAATTCAGCATCGGACAGCGCAAACAAATCCTGAATGGTGTGAATGTCGTTATTGACTAGGGCATTTGTAGTGCGAGCAGTTAAATTCAGATCCTCGATGCTGGTGTGCAATAGTGAGCCGTCGTCTGTTGGCAATTCTGTGCCATCTGTGACGACACTTAAGGCCTCATGAACTTGGACACGGGTTTTGCCAGCAAGTGCAGCGTACTGATTTACCAAAATCGCGGCAGCTTCTTCAAAGGCATCACGAGGAGTAATAGTACCGTCTGTCTCAATAGTGATATTTAGCTTGTCGAGATCGGTTGTCTGACCAACACGGGTCTTATCAACCCTGTAGCGAACACGTACAACTGGGCTAAAGATGCCGTCGAGTGCAACAAAATCGGTTTGCTTTTTTGCGGTGCTTTCTTCGATGGTCTGGTACCCTCGGCCGACTTCTACAACCAAATCAATGATGAAACTGGCTTTATCGTCATCGATTGATGCAATGACTTGCTCGGGATTAACCACCTCGATATCGGCATTTCCTTGAATGTCTTTGCCGGTAACAACGCCTTTACCTTTTTTAACGATGCGTACAGTTTGAGCATCGTCGCCATAAGAACGAAAACGAAGGCGTTTGAGGTTGAGCATGATTGCAACAACATCTTCTTTGACACCTTTTATTGTTGTGAACTCGTGCGTAACACCATCGATTTTGAAGCTTGTGACTCCAGCACCACTGATGCTTGAAAGCAACACTCGGCGCATACTGTTACCGAGAGTCATTCCGTAGCCTGTTTGAAGAGGCTCGATGACAAATGTACTGCTCGTTGCACTGTGGTCATCGACGGCGACAAGTCCTGGGGTATGAATCATTTTTGACATATCTAGTGAAACGTCCTTTCCTTAGCGTGAGTAGTACTCGACGATTAATTGTTCATTAATTTCTGGTTCAGCATCCTCACGAACGGGTAAACCGGTGATTTTCAGTTGAACTTTTTTACGGTCAACAGTTTGCCAGGTTGGCACGGTGCTTGGGGCTGGGCTAGTGTCGTCGAGTTTTTTAAAATATTCACTCGACTTACTGTGCTCACGAAGCTCTATAACATCGCCCTCACGGACGCGAATAGATGGTATGTCAACACGGCGACCATTTAGCATAAAATGACCATGGGTTACCAGCTGACGGGATCCCCGCCTTGACGGCGCAAAACCGGCACGATAAACGGCATTGTCGAGCCGTCTTTCGAGGTATTGGAGCAGTGTCGCACCAGATTGACCCGGTGTGCGTGAAGCTTCAGCCATAAGATTGCTAAACTGCTTCTCGAGGAGACCATAAAGGCGCTTAACTTTCTGCTTCTCTCGAAGTTGGAGTGCATATTGGCTTGGTTTGTTACGAGTTCGGGCGTTGACGGCTTGGCCAGGCATGTTGGTGCGTTTGGCAAGCGCTTTGTGCGCCTTTGGGTGCAGCGCATAGCCTTCCCGACGTGACATTTTAACGATGGACTGAGTATCTCGTGCCATACTTTAGACCCTCCTTGCTTTCTTGGGTCGAACGCCGCCGTGTGGCACACCGGTGATGTCGGTAATGCTATCTACCGCAATGCCGGCTGTTTGCATGGCGCGAATTGCAGCATCTCGGCCCAAGCCGACGCCTTTAACAAACACATTTACTTTACTAAGTCCGTAAGCTTGTTTTGCAAGATTGCCCGCCTTTTCAGCAGCAATTTGAGCGGCATAGGCGGTACCTTTTTTGGAGCCGCGAAAGCCGCAGGCACCCGCGCTTGAAGCGGCCAGAGCCCCACCTTGGGAGTCAGTGAGTGTAACGATTGTATTATTAAACGTAGCTTGAATGTGAAGCTGGCCAGCCGAAACGCTGCGCTTGGCTTTCTTTTTCTTTGCTACAGGGGTTGTTGGAGTTGTTGAAGCTGTATCTGTCATAATATTCCTACGTCTTGCTTGCTACTTTCTTAGCCGTACCGCCGACAGTTACTTTTTTGCCACGCCTGGTACGTGCATTTGTTTTAGTGCGCTGGCCGCGAGACGGTAGACTATTTTTATGGCGTAAGCCACGGTAGCTTCCGATATCTTTTAGGCGCTTAATGTTGCCGCTAACGATACGTTGCAGCTCGCCCTCAACGGTGAGGTGCTCATTAATAAACTCTTGAATACGTCCGATTTCGGCGTCAGTCAGGTCTTTTACGCGTACTGTGCGTTCAACCTTTGCAGCCAAAAGTATATCGTCGGCCGTCTTTGGGCCGATGCCGTGCACATAGGTGAGTGAAACCCAAACTTGCTTTTCGGCGGGTATTGTAACACCAGAAATTCGTGCTGCCATTGCTTACCCCTGCCTCTGCTTATGCTTCGGCTTAAATTTGTTAATAACATACAGACGACCCTTGCGACGAACAATCTTGTCGTCGGGGCTAATCTTTTTGACACTTGCACGTACTTTCATGTACGGATCATCTCCTTTCAGGACGGTGACACACTGCTTAGTTTTATAATGGTATTGAACTTTCGAAGGATTGATCCGTACATCGGTCTAATAAATTAGGCCAGTCCGGATGAACCAATCCCTAGAAAGTTCAACAGTAGCAAAATTATCCCTTGCGGTAAGTAATTCTACCTTTGGTCAAGTCGTAGGGTGTCAACTCTACGGTGACCGCGTCGCCAGGCACAATACGAATAAAATGTTTCCGCATTTTACCTGCGACGTGCGCTATAATCTGATGACCGTTTTCAAGTTCGACACGAAACTGAGTACCCGGCAGGGTCTCGACTATTACGCCGTTCAGTTCGATGACTTCTTTATTACTCGCCATAGGTTATATCGTCATAAGAGTATAGCATTTTTTACGACAGGATGTAAAGTGTTTTATAGAGTTATTTCTTCTTGTCGGCACTACGGCGTAGTCGCTTAGGTACGTAGCGTAGTATTTTTGCAGCGCGAGTAGTACCTGTTTGTTTATCACCCCCGGCAGATTCGTAGAAAAAGTCATCACTGCTGTACTGGTCGTACGTAATCATAAGTGCTCGGGATTCGACGGCGCGCAGAGTCTCAAGTGAAACGGCAACAAGTATGAGCACGCTCGTACCGCCTAACGCTAAGGCAATGTTTTCTGGTACAAACATCTGTGCAATAATTGGCATAATTGCGAGAAGCCCCAAGCATATGGCGCCAAACAGCGTAATTTTATTGACAGTTTTGGCAAGATACCGTTCGGTTTGCGTGCCCGATCGGACACCCTCTAAAAATCCTCCTTGTTTCTGTAGATTTTCAGCAATTTCCTTACTGTTAAAGGTAATGCTGGTGTAGAAAAAGGTAAAAAGGAACACCAGCATGAAGTACGTGACAGGGTAAATGTAAGCATGCCAGCCACCAGCAGCCAGGGTTTGAGCTGTTGGGTTTTGGAACCATGTCACGAGGTTCTGCCCAAGTTCTTGCCACTTGGGGTTGCTACTTGACGTCATGAGTTGTCCCGCGAAGCTTGGAACACTTAGAAAAGCAATGGCAAAGATGATCGGCACAACGCCGGCTGTGATGAGCTTAACTGGTAGTGTTGTGGTAACACCCCCGTAGGCTCGGTTTCCCTGGACGCGTTTGGCATAGTTTATGGTCAGCCTGCGCGCCGCTTCGTTCAGCATAACAACAATCCAAGTTACCGGCAGCACAACGCCCAAGATTGCGAGAGAGAGCCAAAATGCCTTTTGGTTTATTGGAAGCTCGCGGCCAAACAATTCCCATTTGTTGTTTTTGTCGTAAATAGACGACGCAATCTGGCTGATTGTTGCAGGCAGAGCACTGACTATACCGACAGTAATGAGTAGTGAAATACCATTTCCAACCGACTTTTCGGTCACAAGTTCACCCATCCACATGAGCAACATAGAACCACCGGTAAGCGCCGCAACCATAAGTGCCCATTGCCACATAGAAGTATTTGCAGTAATGTCGCCAATACCGCCTACTTGTTGTGCGTACTGACGAACAAGATAAATTGAACCGATTGCCTGAATGATGGCCAGTGGGAATGTCAGCAGCCTGGTGTACTGATTGATACGCTTCTGGCCAGACTCACCATCTTTACGCATGTTTTCAAGCTTGGGTATGGCTTTAGTAAGCAGCTGCATAATAATGCTGGCGTTGATGTATGGGCCGAGGCCGGCAATCATTATAGAAAAGTTGGCTAGGGCGCCACCGCTTAGCACGTTTATAAAGCTTAGCAATTGGGGCGTGTCTTGGGAAGAAAACAAATTGTTCAGCACCTGCTTCAATGTTTCCGGGTCTGCAAGCGGAACTGGTATGTGAGCTAGTATGCGAAAAACAAGCAGTATGCCAAGTACTCCAAATATTCGCCTTCGCATGTCACCCTGCTTAAACGACGCGCCAATAATCTTCCAGTTCACTTTGCTCTTCCTCTTTATCTGCTAAATCTGCTACCAGTATACATAGTCCTGCCCCAGAATAAAATAAGAAGCGTTCATTTTAAGCGCTTCCTATCGATAGTCATTGAATTTACCCTCTCGATCCACTGTTAGCGCCTATAGGCGTTAGGCGAGCCTGAGCGAAGCCTACAGGGGCGCAGCTTTAGAGCTAAGGCGTTAATGCCTAAGTTTAGGTAACGAACGTGGGGACTAAGCTAAAGTAGAATACTACTTGTCGTCTTTTTTCTTTGCTTGGCGCATGGTACGCGAGACAGCTTTGAAGCTACCCCCAGCTTTTTGGATTGCCTCTACCGCGTTGACGCTTGCGGCCTGTAGTTCAACAACAACCTTTTTACTGACTTCACCACGGAAAAGCAGTTTCACCCGAACAAACTCACCACTGGTCAGCCCAGCATCCGCTAGGACTTTGTTGTTAACCGTCGTACCCAAATCATTGAGATCTTGCGTATAGATATTTTCGGCTTTGACGCGGTAACTGCGAAACCCACGTAATTTTGGTAAGCGCTGCATGAGTGGATTTTGGCCACCTTCAAACCCTGGTCGCTTGCTAAAGCCGGTGCGTGCACCTTGGCCTTTTGTACCACGACCAGCTGTTTTGCCTTGGCCTGCGGCAATACCGCGACCAACACGCTTTGGTGACTGCTTTGGAGCGGCTGTTAGCTCGTTATACTTCATTATTTAGTCTCCTTCTTTTCCTTTGGAGCGGCTTTTTTGGTGGCTGTTGGTTTTTTAGCTGGAACAACTTTTTTCACTTCGGATTCCGTTTTAACTGGGGCAGGTTTTACCTCGACTACTTTTTTAGGCTGTTCTGTTGCCTTTTTGTGCTTTGTCGTAACCCAGTTTTTGCTTGGCTCAAGACACTGTAGTGCAGCAATAGTTGCGTAGGCTATATTGGTCTTGTTACTGGAACCAAGAGACTTACTGAGCACATTGCTCACACCGGCAACTTCCAGCACTGTTCGGACAACACCACCAGCAATCAAGCCAGTACCAGGCGCGGCTGGCATTACGAGTATGCGGGCGCCGGAAACTTTGCCCTCAACATCATGAGGAATGGTGCCCTTATAGAGCACGACCGGTACAAAGTGCTTTTTGGCAACTTCCGTTGCTTTGGTAACAGCCGCAGTAACATCTGCGCCTTTTGCGCTGCCAATACCGACTTTGCCCTTACGGTCTCCCACCACAACGAGTGCGCGGAAACGAAACCTTCGTCCACCTTTTACGACGCGTGCCACACGGTCAATGTGTACGACACGTTCGTCAAACTGCTTTTCTTCTGGAGCCTGAGGACCGCGATTATCACGGCGAGGCGGACGATTGCCTCCCTGGCGCTGACCACCACGCTGAGGCCCACCGTAGCGATTCTGATTTTGGGCGGCTTGTTCTGTTGCCGCTTGTGCGGCTTGTGCTTCGTCGGCCATATTAGAACTCCAAACCTTTCTCCCGTGCCGCGTCGGCTAGGGCTTTGATACGACCATGATACTTCTTACCAGAGCGGTCGAAAACAACTGAGGATATTTTTACCTTTTTGGCGGCGGCGGCAAT
Source organism: Candidatus Saccharibacteria bacterium (assembly GCA_016699955.1). Taxonomy (NCBI): domain Bacteria; phylum Candidatus Saccharimonadota; species Candidatus Saccharimonadota bacterium. Next base: position 984,946 of record CP064993.1, read on the forward strand.
TTCTGCACCGACCCATACGGCTTTATCAGTCATGGTAGCCTTGGCGACAGTTTTATTGCCTGCCGTTGTGACGGCTGCGATAGTATGTTGTTTGCTGTCGTCGACAAGTTGGGCACTAATGTTTGTATTGCTAATATAAACGCTCAGGCGAGGACGTTCGCTTGTGCCGATCACTGTAGCGCGAATGCGATTTTTTCGCTGAGCGCGCTGGACTAATTTTTGTGCAACGCTCATGATTATTTATCCTTTCCTGACTTACCACTTTTACGCAGTATGCGTTCGTCGACATACTTAATGCCCTTGCCCTTGTACGGTTCTGGCTTCTTGAGTGCGCGTATTTCGGCGGCGACTTGGCCAACCTGCTGCTTGTCTATACCGCTAATGGTCATTTTATTCTGCTCTACGGCAACCTGCGTGCCTTGAGGTACCTTGTAGATAACATCGTGGCTAAACCCAATATTGAGCTTTAAGTCGGTTCCTTGCATGGCCACGCGGTAGCCAACACCATTTAGCTCTAGCTGTTTGCTAAAGCCTTGGCTGACACCTTGTACCATGTTGTTGATAAGAGCACGCATGAGGCCGTGGGCGGCACGGATTTTTGGCTCATCGTTCGCACGCGTCACAGTAAGGACGCCGTCCTCTACTTTGACAGTGATAGCCTCAAGCTGAGGCGTTTCTAGGTTCCCTTTTGAGCCAGATACCTTAATGGCATCTGAGTCGACAGTGATTGTCACACCGCTGGGGATTTGGATGGGTAGTTTTCCTACTCGACTCATTGTGATTTAGAGTTAAGAACTATTCAAGTGATGAGTTAAGAGTATTTAGTGCTCTTTTCTCGTTTCTCTTGTTCTTAGCTCTCCTTTCCTTGTTTAATAAACTTGACAGATTAATTCGCCGCCAAGCCCTACAGCTTTGGCTTCCTCACCGGTCATTAAGCCTTTTGAGGTCGAAATGATGAGTATACCGCGGCCACGTTTGACGCGAGGCATTTCACGAGCGTTAGTGTAGGCACGTCGACCGGGCTTGCTCAGACGCTTGATCTCAGTGATGCGCGCGTTTTCACCGGCAAGGTTTATCGTGATGTGCAGCTGTTTGCCAACACTGAGGTCGGTAACGCTCACGTCTTGCAGAAAACCATTATTCTTTAAAGAAATGGCGACGTTTTCCTTTATTTTGCTGTGTGGCAGGCTAACTTCATTTTTGCCAACTGCTACTGCGTTTCGTACGCGTGTCAGCATGTCTGAAATTGGATCGGTTGTAGTGGTGCTCATACAGTGCCTCCTTTCTCATTTGGCAGAGAGCATTGGGTATATGACAGAGATGTAACAGGTTTCATTTGAAGCGAAGTACCCATTACCAGCTCGCTTTCGTTACGCCAGGGATTTCACCCTTGCTGGCATGTTCACGGAAAGACAAACGGCTCAGGCCAAACTGGCGCATGAAGGCACGCGGCCTGCCGGTTTCTATACAACGGTTCTTTTTTCGGGTAGGTGAAGAGTTGCGTGGCAGCTTTGCCAAACCTTCGTAATCACCAAGTTCTTTCAGCTCTTTACGCTTTACAGCGTACTGCTCGATCATCTTAATGCGCTTTTTGTCGCGCGCTAGATTTGATTTTCTGGCCATTATGCAGTTCCTTTCAGCCGCTGAGTCATGCAGCATGAGTCATAAATCTTGACAGTCACTTTGCGACCGGTAGCTAGTTCTTGTCTCTTGTTTCTTGCCTGTTGTCTCATTTTGAATTCTCCTTTTCAAACGGCATACCAAATTTCTGTAGTAGCGCTTTGCTATGGGCTTTATCTTTGCACTTCACCACAAAAACCGCTTGCATGCCGTGTGTCGTGGTTGTTTCTTCAAAAGTTAGTTCAGGGAAAACGCTTTGGTCAGTTAAGCCCAGGCTGAAGTTTCCTTGCTTGTCAAATGCCTTGTTGCTTACACCATGAAAGTCGCGCAGACGCGGCAACACAATGTTAATGAGCCTATCCATAAACTCGTACATCCGCTCGCCGCGAAGTGTCAGTTTGAGGCCAATCATATTGCCTTCGCGCAGTTTAAACCCAGCGATTGAGTTTTTTGCAACTGTTTCCACTGGTTCTTGTCCGGTGACTTTGCGAAGCGTATTCTTGGCAGCCTCAATTGTTTTTTTGTCATCCTTGGCTTTACCAAGTCCGACATTGACCACAATTTTTTCAAGTTTAGGAACTTGGTGAGAGTTCACTAGCCCAAGTTCTTTCTGAAGCTCGGCGGCAAATTTCGTGTTATAGTCATTTTTTAAACGTGCAACGTATTTTGCAGCAGTTTTTGCCGGTTTTTTCGTTATTGTTGCTTCTGCCATTACAGTACCTTCGCTTCTTTCTTGGCTTCAGTCTTTTTTGGCGCAGATTCACTCTTGATCTCATTGCCACTCGCTTTGTAAACGCGAGTCTTACTGCCATCTTTATCAAGCTTAAAGCCAATGCGGCTGGGTTTTTTGGTACTAGGATCAACCACCGAAACTTTACTAACCCAAATTGGTTTAGTTATTTCCAAAATACCGCCCTGAGGGTGAGCTTGGTTGGGTTTCTGGTGCTTTTTGACAATATTTATACCCTCAACGGTTACTTTATTTTCCGTAACATGTGTCGCCAATACTTTGCCTTGCTTGCCTTTATACTTTCCACTTAAAACTTGCACAACATCGCCTTTTTTTAGACGAATTTTGAACCTTTTCACTGTAGATTTTTGACTTTTGACTTTCATTTATAGTACCTCCGGCGCAAGGCTAATAATCTTGGCATATCCCATGTCGCGCAGCTCTCTTGGCACTGGACCAAAGATTCGCGTCCCTTTAGGGTTTTTGTCATCCCCAATAATAACTGCGGCATTGTCGTCGAATTTGATTGTGCTACCGTCTTTGCGCTTTAGCTCTTTCTTAGTACGGACAACAACGGCTCGCACAACTGTTTTCCTCTTAACGGTTCCGGTCGGACTGGCTTGTTTAACGGTTGCGGTGATAACATCGCCAACTTTTGCGTAACGTCGTCTCGTTCCGCCAAGGACTCGGATGCAAAGAATTTCTTTTGCTCCGCTATTGTCACAAACGACCAGCCTTGTTTCTTGTTGAACCATGGCTATTTTTCCTCGCCTTTCACACTTGCAGGCTTGTCAGTCACGCCAGGTACTTGAACGGCAGTTTCGATGTGCTTGACTTCAGCCTTTTCGACAATTGACTGCAAGGTAAAATGTTTGCGACGGCTAATTGGTCGTGTCTCGACCACTACAACCGTATCTCCCACTTGTGCTTCGTTGTTTTCATCGTGTGCCATAAATTTCTTGCTTGTTGTGTACTGCTTCCGGTACAAGGGGTGAGTTTTTTTCTCACGTACCGTAATAACGATTGTTTTGTCGGTTTTGTTGCTGGAGACAACACCGGTAATTGACTTTGGCATTATTTGCTACCTCCGGCTTTTGTAGTAGGTACTACGTAGTAATTAGTAAGGGATTTTGGAAGCCCAACCATGCTACATGCTACCTGTTGCATGCTAATCATTTACTTGGCCTCCTTCACTAGGTTATCGCTTAAAACTGTCAGCATACGGGCTAGGTCTTTACGCTTATTGCGTACGGCTCGAACATTTTGGTTGTCACCCATGTATATGTGGCGGCGAAGTTCGGCTATTTCTTCCTTCAGCTTAGTAGTCTCTTTGGTTAGCTCAGCGGTGCTTAGCTTGCGAATATCGGCAATTGTCATTTTATGCACCCTCCTTCACAACAAATTTTGTCTTAACCGGCAATTTATGGGCGGCCAGTCGCATTGCTTCGCGGGCAATTTCCTCAGTTACACCCTGCATTTCAAACATAATCGTACCCGGTCGGACTTTGGCCACAAAAAACTCTGGAGAGCCTTTGCCGCTACCCATTTTGACGTCCAGTGGTTTGCGAGTCACTGGTGTGTGTGGGAAAATACGAATCCAAATTTTACCACCGCGTTTAATATAACGGGTCATAGCCTGGCGGCTGGCTTCAATTTGGCGACTTGTAATACGTTCGTGGCCTTGTGCCTGAAGCGCGTATTCGCCGTAGGCAATATAGTTGCCGGCAGTTGCGACACCACGAATCTTACCTTTGCGGACTTTGCGGAACTTGGTTCGTTTTGGGAGCAGCATTTATTTGTCCCCCTTGTAGACCCATACTTTTATGCCAATAATGCCGGCGCCCGGCCAGTTGGCACGAGCTGAGGCATAATCAATATCGGCTCGGATCGTGTGCAGTGGCACAGAACCAACCGCTTCTTTTTCGCGCCGTGACATTTCGGCACCGTTCAGACGGCCTGCCACCTCGATACGAATACCCTTGGCTCCAGCGCGCATAGTTGCCGCGCTAGCACTTTTAATGGCTCGTCGAAAGCTCATGCGCCGCTCAAGCTGGTGAGCAATGTTTTCGGCTACAAGTTTGGCATACAGGTCAGGCTTCTTGACTTCTTCAATATTTACGCGGGACGGAACGCCGTACACTTTTTCTAGGGCAGCTTTGAGCTCTTGGGCTCCCTGACCGCCGCGGCCGATAACAACACCCGCTTTAGCGGTGGCGATTGTTACGGTTACTAGGTTGGGTGAACGCTCAATATCTACTTTGTTGATAGCGCCGCGTGAGCCAAATTTGTCTTGGATAAGCTTGCGCACCTTCAGGTCCATGGCTAGATAGTTGGCATACTCACGCTTGCCAACAAACCACTTGCTGCGCCAATCCTTATTGGCTTGCAGGCGCATGCTAATGGGGTTTACTTTTTGTCCCATTATTTTGCTCCTTTCACTTCATTTGGCTTGTTTTCTACTGTCGGCTTTACTTCATTTGACTTCTTGGCTGGACGTTGTTCGCCCTCAACAAGTACACGAATGTGGCTACTGCGTTTCATGTATGGTAGCGCCCGACCCATGGCAGCTGGTCGAAAACGTTTCATACGTGCACCATGATTGACTGTGATTTCGGAGATAACGAGCGTGTCTGCTTTGTAATTATGGTTGTGGCTGGCATTTGCCTGTGCGCTCTTAATTGTCTTGAGGACTGAGAGAGCCGCGCGGCGAGGCGTGTGCTCAAGTATGACAATGGCATCGGCAACGCTTCGGCCTCGGACAAGCGCAGCAACTGCTGCAACTTTGCGTGGGCTCAGGCGGACGCCTTTTGATTCTGCTTTAACGGCCATGGCTTATTTCCCCTTCGCTAACTTACCGCCGTGGTTGCGGAACTTACGAGTGGGGCTGAACTCGCCCAGCTTGTGGCCGACCATGTTTTCGGTAACGAAAACCGGTACATGAACTTTGCCGTTGTGCACCGCAAAAGTTTTGCCCACAAAATCTGGCGCAATTGTGCAAGCACGAGCCCATGTTTTGATAATTGTGCGATCCTCGGGGCCAAGCGCAGCGACTTTTTTCGCCAGCTTCGGATCAATAAACGGCCCTTTCTTAAGTGAACGACTCATTAATTAACTCCTCTTGCTGCTATTATTCCGCCTATGGCACCCCATACAATTCCTGTTGCCATCATAATTATTTCCTCTTGGCCGCGTGGCGGCTTCTTATGATCATGTTACTAGTACTCTTGCGGCGACGGGTCTTTAAACCAAGTGTCTTTTGACCCCATGGAGTGCGAGGGGCTTTAGCCATGCGGTGACGACCACCATCACCACCACCGTGTGGGTGATCGACTGCATTCATAACAACTCCACGCACACTTGGGCGCTTGCCTAAGTGACGATTGCGACCAGCCTTACCGATTTTGACGTTTTGGTGCTGTTCATTACCAACAACACCTATAGAGGCTGTGCAGGTCAGTAGGAACCTGCGAACTTCGCCGCTCGGCATACGCACCTGAGCGTATTCGCCTTCCTTGGCCATAAGCATAGCGCTGTTTCCGGCGCTGCGCACAGCTTGAGCGCCGCGGCCAGGCTTGAGTTCAAGTGCATGAATGGTTGTGCCAACTGGGATGTTTGCAAGTGGCAGACGGTTTCCCATTTCAATAGCAGCTTCTTCGTGGCCACTTACTTTTTGGCCTTGTTTCATGCCACTCACCGCAAGCACATAATGATAAGAGCCGGCAGCGTCTTTGACGCGGGCAATTCGGGCACTGCGGTTTGGATCGTACTCAATGTGTTCAACTGTTCCTTCGCCTTGGAAATTGTAGTTCATCACACGGTAGTGCCTACGCGCACCACCACCCTGATGACGGGTGGTAATACGACCTTGGTTGTTTCGACCGCTGCCGCGCTTAACACTTTTGACGAGCGATCTGACAGGCTTCTTTGTTGTCACGCCAGAAAAATCTTGGCTGGACATACCGCGCCGACCTGGCGTCGTAGGGTTGTATTGCTTAATAGCCATTATTTAGCCTCCTTTTTGCCAACAAGTTTCTTGAGGCCTTTAACCTTCGGCTTGTCACTTGTTTTAGATTCGGTTTTCTTGGCTTTTTCGGCGGCTTTTGCCTCTTTGGCAATTTCTTCTTCGGCAGCTGCAAAGAACGGTAGATGGCTGCCAGCGGCTAGGGTCACATAGGCCTTCCGGAGGTCGGCTTGAACGCCCTTGCGGTTACTACTACGCTTACCAGTTGTGTTCATAACGCGCTTTACTTTGCCTGGTCGATTCACAACACGCACTCGTTTTACGCTGACGTTAAACTGCTTCTCTACAGCATCGGCAATTTCGTGTTTGTTGAGACCACTTGGGACATCGACTGCAAATGTATTAGTCAACTGGCTTAGCCCAAAAGCTTTTTCGCTTAAGCGAGGTTTTACAAAATGCATATTATTTTACCTCAGCTTTCTGTACTGGCTTTAGCCAAGTTTCAACCGCTTTTAGGGCGTCATTGGTTATGACAATGTGATCAGCATTCATAATGTCAAAGACATTCAAATACGTTGCGCTTACCAGCATGACGTTTTGCAGGTTGGCAGTAGCATTGACCAGCTCTGCTGTCTTTGTGTCAACAACTACTAAGGCATCACGGGTCACACCAACTTTGGCCAAAAGCTTAGCCATATCGGCAGTCTTGCCTTCTTTGCTCGCCAGCTTTTCCATCACAATAAGCTTGCCGCTGGTGCTGGCGAGGCTAAGCGCCTGACGCAAAGCTACCCGCTTGCTTGTGGTTGAAATTTTCTTTGTATAATTTTCTTCACCGGTAGGGCCAAACACAATGCCGCCGCCGCGCCAAATCGGGTTGCGCGAGCTACCGAAACGGGCTCGGCCAGTACCCTTTTGTTTCCATGGCTTTTTACCGCCACCGCGAACTAGTCCGCGGGTTTTGACAACGGCAAGGTTTTTTCGGCCGTTAGCAAGGTAAGTTTCGTACGCCTGGCGGAGCAACTGATGATTTTTGACTTCAACGCCAAAAACTTCTTTGCTCAGTTTGGCGGCTGTCGTGGCTTTGCTACCAGCTGATGTAAATGTAGGAGTAGCCATAATTATTTCTCCTCCCCTTTAACAAAAACAATGCCTTTACGTGGGCCGGGGACTGCCCCAACAACACCGATATAGCCTTTTTCGGCATCGACGAGTGCTATTTTAAGGTTGCGGACAGTAACTTGCTCATGACCGAGGTGTCCGGCCATTTTTTTACCTGGGAGAATGTGCTGAGGGTACATAGAGCCAATTGATCCAACTCGTCGGTAGCTGCGGCCACCATGAGTCTTGCGACCGCGGTGGAAATTGTGACGACGAATGGTGCCTGCCCAACCCTTACCTTTGCTGGTACCTGTTACATGGACTGTGTCACCAACTGAAAAGACCTCGGCGTTGATGATTTCTCCAACTTTGAGGTCTTCGGTTAGTTCTGGGACGCGGAACTCGCGCATAATACGCACGATTTGCTTCGCTCCTTTAAGGTGCCCGACTTGCGGCTTTGCTATTTTGCTTTCTTTCACTTCCTCGCAGCCGAGCTGAACGGCAGTATAGCCGTCTGTTTCGTCGGTTTTCACCTGCGTAATGACGCAGGGACTAGCGGAAAGCAAGGTTACAGCAGTCGCAGTACCGTCTTCAGCGATGGTAGTGGTCATGCCAACCTTTCTAGTTATTAGTGCTTTCATAGTGTTTGAGCAGGCTCATTAGAACCCACACTCTCCTTTGTTTATAAGAGTTATTTGATACAAATACTCACTCATTCCGCGCTTTGTGACTTGTACATTGACACAAAAATTTTGGTGGCCGGTGGTTTCTACTCTGTAGTTATGTACCCTAGTAGACCTACCTTACATCACCATGCGGAAATGTTTGTATGTAAACATCAGATTACCACAAAACTCAAACACCTGTCAACCCGTTGTTTATTTTGCAACCTTCAGTAATTTTTCGCAAAAAACTCTGTCACAACATTTGAATAGTGGTTTCAGTACACAGCTAAAGATATGCAGTGTTACTACCATAAAATACCACAGCAGTATTGTCGTATTAATAAATTGTAACTACAGCTTTTGACCCGTAGATCCATCGTTTAAATTAGGAATTTTAGGAATTCCTAGCTCTTGCCTTATGCGCGGAATGTCGGCCGACGATATCTGAGTGCCCGCATATGGATTTTTTTGCCCACCGTACGAACCGTCTCTGAAGGCAGCTACTCCACCCTCGTCAGTTGCAAAACCAAATAAACGTAAGTTTAGCCTAAGATCACTATCAGAAATTTCAGCGCCCCCTGCTGCAATATGACCCATATATCTTTCCTTTCGAGAAATATCGCTTACTCCGGCGTCAGAACCTTGTTCTATGCTAGCCATCACAGTACTCCTTTACGAATATGGTTAATATCTTACCGTATTTTGTTACTTTTGTCAACTTACATTTTGATTTCGACGTCGCAGCCGGCAGGAAGTGACAGATTCATGAGGCTGTCGATAGTCTTTGGAGTCGGATCAAACACGTCTATGAGGCGCTTGTGTACGCGCATTTCAAACTGTTCGCGACCTTTTTTGAAAACGTGCGGACTTTTGACTACTGTAAATGTGCTTTTGCGCGTAGGCAATGGGATTGGCCCAGCCAGACTCGCGCCCGTGCGCAGTGCGGTGTCGACAATTTGTTTGGCCGCTTGGTCGATGATTTTGTGGTCATAGGCCTTCAAGCGAATACGGATTCGCTGTTTGCCTGCTTGCGTTTGAGTGGCGTCTGCCATAGTAAAAACCTCCGTGTTTTTTGGTTATTAGTTCTAGGTTATAGGTTATAAGGAAAACCCTTGAGCACTACATCCCTTCTGCAAACGGCCGGCTTCACCCGGCTGGGCCTTGTAACACCTTACGAATTCACTTGGGAACGCGCATGGCTTTTAGTCAAAGCTACTGGTTTACGGGTACAATTCTACCATACTTTGAACCATTATCAAACCCAGAGATTACTCCGCCCACTGCCGACGCTCGTCTAACAACCTCTTATAGGCGCCCGAAGCTGCGGTTCCGACAACGATTGCTCCAGCAAATATTCTTGCCCTAGGCGATAAAAAGACATTTGTGATTGCACGCTTGCTTTCCGCCATGTCTTCGATATTGAACGGGAGTGAAGGTGGTATTGTGGCTTTAAGGTGTTTACCGCCTACAAAGGCCTCCATTGAAGCATGCGATCTCCCGGTCGTGCCGCGTACAACACGGAGTATCCCCACTAAGCCGGCGATTTCTTCTGATTTGTCTACCAAGTCAGTTTCCCACCATAATTCAGGTAGATGCTCCCCTGGCTTATGCAAGTAGACTGCGAACTGTCTTTCTTTTCGTTCAGTCGTCCCGTCCACGATACGATGCACAAATACATCCAATATTGATCCGTAGGTATGTTGATAACCCCATATTTCGGGTCCGCCTGGATCTTCTCCGACAACTATAGACATATGTGGCAACTATACGTCTGCACGGCTGCGGTGGCTGTAAGAATATTAACTATTTCGTTCCGTTTGGTCTATAAAATTTTAGTACAGAAGCAGCTTTTTTGTGAAGTGGTTGTTTGACCGTTTTAGCGGAATATTCGGCGAAGATTGCATCTATGAACTCATCCATTTCGTCATCCGTCATGTCTGTCTCAGCGCCGTCATATGCAACATCGCCGCGGTACTGTACCGTGCTCGTACCGGTTTGGAAACCATGCATGCTATCGTATGATTTCCTTGTGCGTGGATCTCTAAGTGTTTCGTAGGCTTTGTTGAGCAGCTGCATATGCTCAAGCGAACCGCCAGCGTCGGGGTGCTGCTGTTTGGCATGATGTATATATGCCTGACGTATATCAGCCGGTAGAGCGTCGGTTTCTAGTCCGAGTATCTCGTAATAGTCGACAAATCTTTTCGGGGGCGGGTTACTCATGCCATACATAGTATAGCGTTACTTTTGTTAAAGAGAAAAAGCGCTCCGGAGTGGAGCGCCCTTCTATTTTTGGTCATCCCAAGTAAAACTAGGTAGTTATCTTTGTGACCACGCCGGCACCAACTGTGCGACCGCCTTCGCGGATAGCGAAGCGCAAACCCTGCTCCATAGCAATAGGAGCGAGCAGCTTAACTTTGAAAGTTACTGTGTCACCTGGCATAACCATTTCTTTGTCTGCCGGTAGCTCAACCTCACCAGTTACATCCGTTGTGCGGAAGTAAAACTGCGGCTTGTAGCCTTTGAAAAATGGCGTATGACGGCCACCTTCTTCTTTGCTAAGGATGTAAACTTCAGCGTCAAACTCTGTGTGCGGTGTGATTGTACCTGGCTTGGCAAGCACCTGACCGCGCTCAATGTCGTCGCGCTCAATGCCGCGCAGTAGTACACCAGCGTTGTCGCCGGCTTGACCCTGGTCGAGGGACTTTTTGAAGGCCTCAATACCAGTAACAACTGACTTAGTCGTTGGGCGAATACCAACAATCTCGACTTCTTCGTTGATTTTGACAATTCCTTGTTCGATACGTCCGGTAGCAACTGTGCCACGACCCTTGATTGAAAAGACGTCTTCAATAGGCATAATGAATGGCTTGTCAAGATCACGAACTGGTTCTGGAAGATAGTCGTCCATAGCCTGCACGAGCTCCATGACTGCGTCTTCGTTTGCAGCATCGCCGTCTACGGCCTTTGCAGCTGAGCCTTTAATGATAGGACAATCGCGGTCAAACCCGTTCTTTTCTAGCAAGTCGCGAATTTCTTCTTCGACGAGTTCGACAAGGTCGGCGTCAGCAAGATCCATTTTGTTCATGAAGACCAAAATCTTTGGAACACCCACTTGGCGGGCGAGCAGTACGTGCTCACGAGTTTGTGGCATTGGGCCGTCTGCAGCAGACACAACGAGGATAGCGCCGTCAACCTGAGCAGCACCGGTGATCATGTTCTTGACGTAGTCGGCGTGACCTGGCATGTCGACGTGGGCGTAGTGACGCTTTTCGCTCTCATACTCTTGGTGAGAAGTTGCAATGGTAATACCGCGAGCTTTTTCTTCGGGTGCGTTGTCAATCTGGTCGTAAGCGACAGCCTTGTTGACATCGCTTGGTAGTTTTTTTGCTAGCACCATAGTGATAGCGGCTGTAAGAGTTGTTTTACCGTGGTCGACGTGGCCCATAGTACCTACGTTTACGTGTGGCTTAGTGCGGTCAAATGTTCCTGCCATGAGTGACGCTTCGCTTTAATGAGACAAACGTATGCTTTTCTCATCGCTCGGGGCGACGAAATATATCCGTCGTCTCCGGCCGCTCTTTTCCTGAAAAATCAGGTGAGCAAGCGAACCTTTCTTTATATTAAAAATTATTATTAAAAGTTGTTCACGCGGTCCATATTGCTACACCGTTTGCACGTACTACAGCAACGCCCTCACGCGAGATACGCTGTTAAGTATAGGGAAATAACTTATATTTGTAAATCCCCTTCGTAACTTTCTGCACTGGGCTTTGGTTGTATACTGACAACGACGGTACATGGTGGTGGCTCTGCAGAATAATCTTTGGCATGGTGCCCAGGGCATTTTGTGTTGCAGGCCGTTGCGACTCTTACTAACAAAGGGACTCCCGTATCTAGTTCAACTAAATCACTTAGTGCGGCTAAAGTGATAATGCAGACATCCAGCCCCCAGCTACGTTGTTCTAGGTCACACATATCTTGAACACAGCAGTTTCGGTTAACCACCGTTGTGATGCTAGAACCTTCCGCTAGTCTAAATGCCATTACCGATAATCTCTGGAGAAGGTTGCTTCAAGCTGCTTTATAGTTGCTATTCATATTTTAATTTGAGGTCAAGTTTGTCTGCTATCTGAAATATCCACTTCTCCATGCGGTCTTGCTGATGATCGCGCGCTAGGTTCTCCTGCATAATCTCTTCGATACGTTTCATATGGCCATCGAGTACGCCATAAATATGATCAAGTTTTTTATCGATCTTATCAAAGCGCTGATCGTGTTCTTCGAGCTTATCTTCTACTCTAAACAAACGTGCGTCCAGATTATCTAGGCGTTTATCGACGCCGTCTAGGCGCTTGTCGACGCCGTCTAGGCGCTTGTCGACGCCGTCTAGGCGCTTGTCGACGCCGTCTATGCGCTTGTCGACGCCGTCAAACCTATCAGATACCATCTGAGACAAATCAGCTATAGCTGAAAACACATCGTCGAGATCGGTTGGCTTGTTTACCATAGTAAACGTATTCTACACCTACTTACTGTTTTTGGCGATGATGGCTTCGGCGACGTTGTTTGGTACGTCTGCGTAGTGAGCAAGTTCCATACTGGAACTGGCACGACCTTGGCTCATAGAGCGCAGGTTGGTTGTGTAACCAAACATCTCACCAAGCGGTACAAATGCTGTTATTTCTTTTATGCCCGATGAAAGGTCTTCCATGGACTCAATCCGACCGCGTTTGCTGTTTAAGTCTCCAATAACATCACCCATAAACTCTTCAGGGGTGACAACAACGACTTTCATGACTGGCTCCAGTAGCACTGGATTTGCTCTTTTAAAGCCTTCCTGGAAACCCATGCTACCAGCGATGCTAAAGGCCATTTCGCTTGAGTCAACTTCATGGTAGCTGCCATCGTAAAGCTCTACTTTTACGTCGACTACTGGGTAACCGGCGAGGACACCGTTGCCGAGTGCTTCTTCGATGCCTTTGCGGACTGCCGATATGTATTCGCTTGGTACAACACCGCCCTTAATAGAGTTGATAAACTCAAAACCAGCACCTTGTTCGTTTTGACTTAGGCGAAGCCAAACGTCACCGTACTGACCGCGACCACCGCTTTGACGGACAAATTTGCCTTGCGCTTCGACGGCATCTTTACGAATAGTTTCTCGGTAAGCAACCTGTGGCTGGCCAATGTTCGCTTCAACGCTAAACTCGCGCTTCATACGATCAACCAAGATTTCAAGGTGAAGTTCACCCATACCAGAAATGATGGTTTGGCCGGTTTCATCGTCGACACGGACACGGAAGGTAGGGTCTTCTTCGGCCAAGCGCTGAAGTGCGAGGCTCATTTTTTCTTGGTCGGCCTTAGTTTTTGGCTCTATGGCAATAGACACCGGTGGCTCTGGGAAGGTAATGTTTTCGAGCTGAATGGGGTGCACTGGGTCACAAAGTGTGTTTCCTGTTGTTGTACCCTTGAGCCCCACAATGGCGGCAATGTCACCTGCGACAACTTCTGTCACGTCTTCACGTTTGTCTGCCTGCATACGGACAATACGGCCGACGCGTTCTTTCTCACCCGTTGAGCTGTTTAGCACATACGAACCAGCCTGCAAAGTTCCCGAGTAAACACGGAAGTAGGCAAGTTTACCGACAAATGGGTCGGTTGTGATTTTGAAAGCAAGGCCGGCAAGCGGTTCGCTGGCGTCGTGTTTGCGCTCTATTTCATCACCAGTTTTGGGATGTACGCCCCAGGTGTTGCTACAATCGCTTGGCGCTGGCAGGTAATCGTTTACCATGTCCAGCACTTTTTCGACTATAACGCCACGGCCATCACCGCCAGTGACTGCGTAGAACTTGCTACTGAGGACTGCGCTGCGAATGGCTTGTTTAACATCGGCCACAGTAAGCCCCTCTTCGCCCACCTCAAAGTATTTTTCGAGCATGGCTTCGTCTTCGGCCACAGCGTTTTCGATGAGCAGGCTGCGGTATTTCTTGACCTGTTCCATCATGTCAGCCGGTATGTCACCCTCAACGAGCTCATGGTCGTGGAACTCTGTATAGGTGTAGGCCTTCATTGAAACGAGATCTACGACACCATTGATGCTTTGTTCAAAACCAATCGGCAAGTGAACGGGAAATGCACGCTTGCTCAAACGGTTGTGAATACTTTCGAGCGACTTGTAAAAATCGCCACCAGTTTGGTTGATTTTGTTGATAAAACATATACGAGGCACGCCGTATTTGTCGGCTTGACGCCACACGGTTTCACTTTGGCTTTCGACACCCATTTTGCCGTCGAATACTACACAAGCGCCATCAAGGACTCGGAGTGAGCGCTCCACCTCGGCCGTAAAGTCAATGTGGCCAGGTGTATCGATAATATTTATCTGCTTACCCTGCCAGAAACAGGTCACGGCAGCCGAAACAATGGTAATACCACGCTCGCGCTCCTGCTCCATCCAGTCAGTAGTCGTTCCACCCTCGTGAACAGCACCGATTTTGTGCTTTAGGCCAGTTCGGTACAAAATACCTTCGGTCGTGGTTGTTTTACCCGCGTCAATATGGGCAATAATGCCAATGTTGCGGATGTCCTTCATTTCTACTTTCTTATCTGCCATGTGATCCTCGCTCTGCTATTAATTACAGCTTTATAAGTTGGTTATTTTCTACGGTCAATTAATCCAAGCGCTCCTAAAACTTTGTGAAATGGGCCTATGCTTGGTGTTTCCGATACTTCCACTTTAGGGTCTCGCGCTTGAACCCAAGGTGTTTCTGCTCGCTTAATTTCATTTTGGAATATATCTACCCAAGGAGCCTTCGGAAAATCATCTACAGCATCTTTCAGCGTATTGACCCAAGTATTGCCTGTAATGACATCACCAAGTCGCTTAAGCCATGCAGCATCACGAGGGTTTGTTAAATTTCCAAGGTCGTCATATTGACGGTCGGCGCCCGAACCGTCGCATATAGTCATAGGCCAGCTATTCACAGTCTCGTTCCATGAATAGACGTCCCAGAACCTTGCTGATGTTATGAAACCTTCCCTTTTTACAATCCTGCTTTCGGCATCAGGGTCCTCGACGTCAACAACTCCTGACGGGTATCCATCGAGTGTTTCAAATGCTATAGAGGTTTTTCCACATACTTCAGGATCTGCACAAACGAATCGAAGTGGGCATTCTGGGCGCGCCATGACGTGTTAGCCTCGGGCGAAGTGAGCAAATGCTCGGTTAGCTTCAGCCATGCGGTGGGTTTCTTCACGCTTTTTAACGGCGTTGCCTTGGTTGTTGTAGGCATCCATAAGTTCTAAAGCAATACGGTCAGCCATACTCATACCCTTGCGGCTGCGGCAAGCGGCTACAAACCACATAGTAGTTAGGTGGTTTTGGCGCTGGCCTTTGACTTCAAATGGAATCTGGTAATTGGCACCACCGACGCGGCGAGAACGAGTTTCGACACTTGGGCGGACATTGCCAAATGCTTGGTCAAAAACCTCTAGTGGGTTTTCGACCTTTAGCTTGTCGGCGGCTTTTTGCATACCTTCGTAGACCAAGCGCTCAGCAACTTGTTTTTTGCCGTCGCGCATGACACGGTTTATTAGCCGCTGAACGGCTACACTGTTGTACACGCGGTCGGCCGGGATGTCCCGTACTAGTGAGGCGGTAACTTTTCTAGGCATTATAAATTCCTCCCTGCCATCTGAAGAGCATTAGCTATCTCATGAACCGTTCCTGGCCTTCCAGCCGCTCCCCTGGGTGTGAATCTACCGCCAGCATTTAATGTGGCAATCCGAGCTAATGCTTCTTGGCTAGAGTCACTGAGTATTCCGAATGTCTCCCTCAAACAGGCCCCCCCAGCAGGCAATGAAACAATCGCCGCAGCTACTAATAAATCATGGCAATCAACCTTAGGATTCGTGCGAGAATACATGTAACATTTTTCACCCACGCAATTGGGAGTCCGACCTCTCATTACCCAAGTGCTCATTATTTGCTCTCCTTTTTAGCACCGTACTTGCTACGGCCTTGTTTGCGGTTTTGAACGCCCTGAAGGTCGAGTGTGCCACGTACAATGTGATAGCGCACACCTGGAAGGTCTTTGACTCGGCCGCCACGGATCATTACAACAGCATGTTCCTGAAGGTTGTGGCCTTCACCGCCAATGTATGCCCAAACTTCGTAACCGTTCCCAAGGCGCACGCGGGCTACCTTGCGAAGGGCTGAGTTTGGTTTCTTAGGTGTTTTGGTCGTGACTTTTACGCACACTCCGCGCTTAAACGGCGCAGGTTTTTCGTAGCTTTTAGTCTTTAGGTTGTTGGTAACGCGCATGAGCGCCGGTGATTTTGTTTTGCTGGTCACCTTAGTACGCGGTTTGCGTACCAATTGATTGATTGTAGGCAAAGTATGCCCCTTCCCGAGACTACAGGGTCTCACTTATATTCGCTGAAGAGAATTTTCTCCTCTACCGCCAAGATCTGCACATACCGCAGACCAGCTCGAATTTGATATGACTGAAACATTGTAACAGATATGGCAAAGTCTGACAACCCGCGTGGGCGTAATACTTATCGACAACTGTGCTACACTAAAAACTATTGAGATGAAGAACAATACTCGTACACTCGCTGTCGTTGGGCTCGGCTACGTTGGGCTGCCGCTGGCAGTCGAAGCAGCTCTAAAGGGCTACACGGTTACCGGCATAGATATAAATAAAAGCCTTTTACGTCTTGTAGATGCACGAACCTCGCCTTATGCCAACGACACGCGTTTTGAGAAAGCACTTGCCCGGGTTGCACCGAAGCAGCTTGTCACCACAACAGATTATTCGGCGCTCCAGAGTGTAGAGACAATAATTATATGTGTCCCAACGCCAACCGAGCACAACGTGCCAGATTTAAGCCTGATTGAAATCGCTTCAAAAAGCGTGGCTGCTCAGTTACAGAAAGGCCAACTGATTGTTCTTGAGAGCACCGTAAACCCAGGCGTGACACGAGACGTTGTGCTGCCAATTATCGAAAAGGCATCTGGCCTTGTGGTGGGCCGAGATTTTTACCTGGCTCATTGCCCCGAGCGAATCGACCCGGGCAACCCGCAGTACTACGTCGGCAACCTAAACCGAGTTGTTGGCGGTGTTACGCCAGCCTGCACAAAAAAAGCTGTGGCATTTTACAAAAGCATCATTGACGCCAAAATTATTCCGCTTGGGTCGGCCGAAGAAGCTGAATTTGTCAAATCGTGGGAAAACACACAGCGCAATGTCATGATAGCCATGGCAAATAGTGCGGCAATCATCTGCGATGCAGTCGGTATGGATGTTCAGCGCGTACGGGAAGGGTTGCAGTCAAAAGTTGACCAGTTTGGCCTTAAATTAGCCGTCCCAGGCATCGGTCCCGGCGGCCACTGTATACCAGAAGATATTCACTACGTTATCAAGCGCGCCCGAGAAAGTGGCATAGATACACGTTTCTTAGACGATGCGGCCGAGCTCAACGACCGCATGCCAAAGTACGCGGTACGGCGACTAAGTGGCCTCGTAAAAGCCCATGGTGAAAACCTGCGCGATCTACGCGTTGCCTTGCTAGGTTTGGCGTACAAGCCAGACATAGCAGACACGCGCAAATCCGCTGCAATTGAAGCTGGCTTTGTCTTGCAGCGCTACGCCGGATCCGTTACGGCCTATGATCCTTACGTTGTCGATTCTTCACTCGTTCGTCCGTTTGAACTTTCAAAATCGCTCGAAAGTGCTTTGCGTAGTTCCGATGTGGTATTTATAGCCACAGCACACTCTGAGTTTGAGAAAATTCTCACTCCAGCTCTTCTAAAAAAACATCATGTTCGGTATGTGCTAGATGGACGTAATATTCTAGATAAATCGGCTATAGAAAAAGCCGGCATTGCCTACCGCGGCATTGGCCGATAGGTGCCAGTTTTTAAGTAGGTCGAGTTTAGCTGAAGTCATATTTTGCATCAGACAAGCTAAAACACCCCGCTCTTTTTAAGCAGGGTGTCTTGTTGTTTATTTTGACGTTTAGCCTTCGGCGCGGAAGGTTTGGTCGTTGTGGTATTCTTCGACCACATCATCGCCTTCGTCGAGGGCATTGCTCGCTCCGTAGCCTGTGCCAACAGGGATCTTGCGACCGAGTATGACATTTTCCTTCAGACCGAATAGCTTATCGACTCGGCCACTTGTGGCAGCCCCTATAAGTACACGAGTTGTGTCCTGGAAGCTTGCCGCACTGAGGAAGGAGTCGGTCGAGAGTGAAGCCTTGGTAATCCCAAGTAAGAGTTGGTTTACTTTTGCTGGTTGCTTACCATCGGCTACAAGAGCCTCGTTGGCTTCGGCAACCGCAAGTTTGCTTACAACATCACCCGTCACGAACTCGCTGTCACCAGCGTCTTCTACTTGAACACGGCTAAACATTTGACGCACAATTATTTCAAGGTGCTTGTCTGAGATGTTTTGACCCTGCCCGGCGAAAATACCAAGAATCTCGTTCATGATATAGCGCTGCGTCGACTCTACGCCTTGCAACCTTACAAGGTCATGCAGGTTAATAGACCCATTCGTCAAACGCTGACCAGCTACAACAACGTCGCCGTCTTGTACGAGTAGCTGCTTAAAGCCAGGAATTTCGTAGCGAACAACACTTTTACTCGTTGGAGTAATGATGACTGACTTGTCGGTTAGCTCAGCCTTGCCAGCCATCGGTGATACAAGTGGTTCTGCACCGTCGCTTTGGCTGGCGAGAACATCTCCAATCGCAACATCGCTACCGCTCGCAATTTTTGCAGTCCGGCCTTCGAGGGCGAGTTCAAGATTCTCCCTGTCGTTGGCGGTAACTTGTACAATGTAGCGTTCGCCTTCTTCCCACGCGTTGACAACACCATTGATGTCTGCCAAATATGCCTGACCCTTCGGTGAACGAGCTTCAAAAAGCTCTTCCACGCGTGACAGACCTTGCGCCGTATCGTCGGCAACAACTGCACCGGAACGGTGCTTTGAGTCAAGCGAAAGCTGCGTGCCTGGTTCGCCAATACTTTGAGCAGCTATGACACCAATTGGATTATGGCTAGTAACGAGGTTGCCGGTTGCCGGATCTACGCCGTAACTTTTCTGCGGTACGCCATGGACTGATGTCGCACTGAGTGCACTACGTATTTTTATGCCGTCAAGTTTTTCATCGGCATCGATGGCTTCGGCGGTAGCTTTTGTAAACAGTTCACCTGATTTTATGTGTCCTTTTACGTCTTCGGCTGCAAACCGACCTTCAAGTCGCGATGCATAGGAAACGCCAATAGCTGCTGCGTCCGCACGAAGCATTGAAAACCCAGGGTCTGCGGCATCATCGCCGTCGTCGTCAATGGTAAAGACGTCTTGAGAAACGTCAACCAAGCGACGCGTGAGATAGCCAGCATCGGCTGTCTTCAAGGCAATGTCAATCACGGCCTTACGAGTACCGCGAGTACCAGTAAAGTACTCGAGTGGTGTCAGACCTTGCATGTAGCCAGCCTTAACCGGCAGCTCAATAACATGGCCAGCGGCATCTTGGAAAACACCGAGCATACCGACAGACATTTTCATCTGCGAAATATTACCGCGGGCACCAGAGGTAATGGCAATTGCCATTGGACCGTCCTGGTCTCGCATTTGTTCAGCCAGCATGTTTTGGACGCGAGTATCTATTTTGGTCCAGTTTTCAACAGTCAAACGGTGGCGTTCATCATCAGTAATGAAGCCCTGTTCAAACTGTTCAGATATACCAGCACTTCGGGTTTCGCCTTCGCTCAAAGTTTCTTGGAGTCCTTCGATTGGTTCAAAGTCGCCCATGCCCATGCTAAGCCCAGAAAGCGTCGCATAACGGAATCCGAGGTCTTTCAAGTTGTCAGCAATTTCAGCCGTTTTTTCTTGACCGTACTGCGCGTAAACCGCAGCCATGACTTTTTGCAAACGCTTTTTCGTCATTGCTTCGTCTTGGTAAGCGAAGTCATCTGGGAAAATTTCGTTGAAATACATGCGGCCAAGTGTTGTTTCGCGAAGTTCTCCGCGGAAAGGTGCCAGCACTCGACTTTGCAAAGTGACAACTCCTGCGTCAAATGCCATTGATGCCTCGTTAAGACTTGAGAATACTCTTGGCTTCTGCTGTTCCCCAGGACGCTCATAGGTCAAGTAGTAACAGCCGAGCACAATATCCTGCTCAATGTGCAAAATAGGCGAGCCGTCGGCTGGTTTAAGCAAGTTTCGATTGGCCGACATAATATCTCGCGCTTCGTGCTGAGCGGCATCTGACAACGGCAGATGAACTGCCATTTGGTCACCGTCAAAGTCAGCGTTAAAGCCCTTACAAACCAGCGGGTGGAGCTGAATAGCCCGACCTTCAATTAAAACTGGCTGAAAAGCTTGAATACTCAAGCGGTGCAGCGATGGAGCACGGTTCAAAAGAACGTATTTTCCAGTGATGACTTCGTCAAGCGCGTCCCAGACTTCGGTTTCACCCGTTTCGATCATGCGAGTCGCACTTCGTATGTTGTGAGCCTGTTCTCGGAAGATAAGCTCGCCGATCACAAATGGTTTAAACAGTTCAAGGGCCATCATTTTCGGTAAGCCACACTGGTTAATTTTAAGCTCTGGTCCAGCAACAATCACCGACCGGCCAGAGTAATCAACTCGCTTTCCGAGGAGGTTCTGGCGGAAACGACCCTGCTTTCCTTTCAGCATGTCACTGAGGCTTTTCAGGCGACGGCGCTGGCCGGTAGCAGCGACAGCACGGCCACTGCGAGCGTTGTTGTTGTCGATGAGTGCGTCAACCGCCTCCTGTAGCATGCGTTGCTCATTGCGACGGATGACTTCAGGGGCATTGAGCTCCATGAGCTTTTTCAGCCTGTTATTGCGGTTTATGACGCGGCGATAGAGGTCGTTTAAGTCGCTGGTTGCGAATCGACCACCTGTCAGCTGCACCATCGGGCGCAAGTCTGGAGGAATAACCGGTAAAATACTAAGACACATGCTTTCTGGTTTAATACCGGCACGTTCCATGCTTTCGAGCAAACGCAGGCGCTTCATTAGCTTCTTCTTGCGTTGACCCTTGGCTTCTTCGGCTTCTTTAGTTAGGTCAGCGATAAGCTGGACGAGGTCAATGTCTTCCAGCATCTCACGAAGTGCAGCACCACCCATGCCAACTGTAACCATGTCGCGTAAATCACGTGGCAGGTTGCGGTAATCGTTCTCGTTCATGAGGTTTAGCTTAACCAAACTGTCTAACTGACTTTTGAGCAGTTCCCAGTCTTTATCGAGTTCTTCTAACTCTTTGGTTTGTGCTTCGGCAAGCGCTTTAACGTTGGCATCCTCTGCCTCGGCTTCTTTTTCGTAGCGTAGTTTAATTGCTTGCTGGCCAGCTTGCCACTCAGCTTCTTTGTCACTGCGGTATTGGTCGCGCAACGGCACATTGACACTTTTTACAATGTACGCTGCAAAGTATGCCACGCGTTCGAGGCTTTTTACTGTCATGCCCAGTAGCAGTCCAATCGCACTTGGCGTACCGCGTAGGAACCAGATGTGTGCTACTGGCACCGCCAAGTTAATATGACCCATGCGTTCGCGTCGCACAATGCTCCTGGTTACAAGTTCGCCGTTTTTATCAACAGCGGCTTCACGCGAGCGGACACCCTTGTATTTGGCATCATGAGGATTAATGTCTTTGACAGGACCAAAAATGCGCTCACAGAACAGTCCATCGCGCTCCGGTTTTTGGGTTCGATAGTTTATGGTCTCAGGTTTTAAAACCTCACCGTAACTCCAGTCTTCAATGTCTTTACTACTGGCGACAGCCAGGCGCACTGCATCAAAATCTGCTATGTTAGTGCCGTATGAATAGCGTCGCATATTAAGCCTCCTCTCCTTTTTCATCAGTAATGTCATCGATGTCATTTGAGTTTGCAACTACCATAGCAGCGGCTTCTTCGTCAAAATCAGTTACAATTGGGCTGCCTTGGCCGTCTTCAAATTCAAATCCTTGAGCGGCAGCTTCTTCGCTTGTCACGTCAATGTCGGAAATAGCCGATGTTGGCGCTTCGACGATGGCCGGATGAGTTGCTTCCTCATGGATATTTGTGGCAAGAACAGCTTCGGCATCGACCAACTGGTCTGAGGCGACAAGATCAACTTTAAGACCAAGGCCTTGCAGCTCTTTAACTAGCACGTTGAAGCTTTCAGGAACTTTTGGACCGACAATTTCGGTCTTTTTAATGATGGCTTCGTAGGCTTTACTACGGCCATATACATCGTCTGACTTGATTGTCAACATTTCTTGCAGAGTGTACGCTGCGCCGTAAGCTTCCAGCGCCCAGACTTCCATTTCACCAAATCGTTGGCCACCGTTTTGTGCCTTACCGCCAAGTGGTTGTTGAGTAACCATAGTGTAAGGACCAGTGCTGCGAGCGTGAATCTTATCAGCAACCATATGGTTGAGCTTAATCATGTACATACTGCCCACGGTCGTTCGCTCTTTGAAGGCGCCACCGGTGCGACCATCGTACAGCTGCTGCTTACCGTCTTCCGGGAAGCCAGCGTCTTTAAGCATAGACTGAATCTTATTCATCGGTACGCCGTTAAAGCTTGGGCTTGCCACTTTCATGCCAAGGGCGCGAGCGGCCATACCAAGGTGCGTTTCAAACAACTGGCCAATATTCATACGACTTGGCACGCCCAGTGGGTTAAGGACTATTTCTACTGGCGTTCCGTCTTCCATGAATGGCATGTCTTCGACGGGCAATATGCGGGCTATAACACCCTTGTTACCGTGCCGTCCTCCAAGTTTGTCGCCAACGCTGATTTTGCGCATTTGAGCCACAAAAACCTGGATTTGCATAAGAACACCAGCCTTCAGTTCATGTCCGTTTTCACGGCTAAAGACTTTGACGCCCACAACTTTACCATGTTTGCCGTTGCTCATTCGCTGAGAAGTATCACGGACTTCTTTTGCTTTTTCACCAAATATTGCCCGAAGTAGTCGTTCTTCGCTGCTTAGTTCTTGCTCACCTTTTGGCGTAATTTTTCCAACCAATATGTCGCCAGGATGAACCTCGGCGCCAATACGAACAATACCATCGTCGTCGAGGTGGCGAAGCGCTTCCTCGCTAACATTTGGGATATCTCGCGTGACAATTTCTGGTCCTAGTTTTGTTTCGCGGACTTCAATCATGTAGTCGACAATATGGACACTTGTCAAAGTGTCGTCTTCAACCAACTTGCGGCTAATGATGATAGCGTCTTCGAAGTTGTATCCTGCCCATGGCATAAATGCCACAATCAAATCCTTACCAAGCGCGAGTTCGCCGCCCTGGATGCTCATGCCCTCAATCAGTGGATCGCCGGTTTTTACCGTATCTCCAGTAGAAACAACGACGTGTTGGTTTATGCTGGTACCTTCGTTGGAGCGCACAAAATGCTCTGCGTCATAGGTGACGTTGCCTTCTTTGTATTTCACAACAACCTGGTCGGCGTTGGCTTTTAGGACCTCGCCCGTACCTTCTGCGATAACTAGTTGCCCGGTATTTGCGGCGGCAGCAGCCTCTACGCCCGTACCAACAATTGGACTCTCTGGCGCTATCAGTGGCACTGCCTGACGCTGCTGGTTACTACCCATTAGCGCACGGTAGACGTAGTTTTTTTCAATAAACGGAATGAGACCGGCACTGCTACCGATAATCTGGTTTTGGGCAGCGTCAATGTGTGTAACATCTTCTCTGTCAACTGTGGCTGACTTTAGGCCATCACGCGCACTGACACGCTCTTCGACAATTTTGCCTGTTTTGTCCAGCTTAACACCCGCACCGGCGATAACCGCATGTTCTTCAGCAGCAGCGTCAAGGTAGACAATTTCATCAGTCAGTTTACTGTCCACCACTTTGCGGTAGGGTGTTTCAATAAATCCATAGTCGTTTATACGGGCAAAATTCGCGAGATTAAGGACTAACCCCACGTTTGCGCCTTCAGGAGTTTCCACCGCACATATGCGACCGTAGTGAGTCGCGTGGGCATCACGAACTTCAAAACCAGCACGTTCACGGCTGAGGCCACCTGGCCCCATAGAGCTAAGGCGTCGTTTGTGAGCCAGTTCAGACAGCGGATTGATTTGATCCATAAACTGCGAAAGCTGTGAGCTCGCAAAAAACTCACGCACAGCAGCCACGACAGGACGAGCATTTATAAGCTGGCCCGGCTGGACTGTTTCGATTTCGCTCATACTCATACGATCTTGGGTGTTACGTACCATGCGCAGCAGGCCAATCCGGAACTGACGCTGTACCAACTCTCCAACCATTTTGATACGGCGATTGCTTAGTGAATCAATATCATCGCCTGGTTCCTGTGTGACATTCATGCGTATTAGCTCAGCGATAATAGCCACGAGGTCTTCAAGGCGCATAATCCGGTTTTCGGCCGTATTTGCCACATCTAAATGAAGTCGTTGGTTAATTTTGTAACGGCCAACGCGTGAGAAGTCAAAACGCTTAAAGTTGTAGAACATGTTTTCAAGCAAACTGCGAGCATTGTCGACAGTTGCTAGATCGCCCGGACGAAGCCTGCGGTAAACTTCAATTAGTGCTTCGGCGTGTCCTTTGCTTGGGTCTTTGTCGAGTGTTGACTGCAAAAAACTATCTTTTGCCTGATCAACGTTTTTAAACGCCTCTTTCATGGTTGCTTCAGTCATACCCAGCGCGCGCAGCAGAGTCGTTACTGGGATCTTACGCTTACGATCAATCTTGACATACAGCGCACCGTTTGCGGCGGTCTCAAACTCAAGCCAAGCACCGCGACCAGGGATAACCTTGGCGCTGTAGAGGCTGCGAGTACCATGCAACTCAGCCGTATAAAAAACACCAGCCGATCGAATCAGCTGGCTTACCACGACGCGCTCGGCACCGTTAATAATAAACGTACCGCGCCTAGTCATCCAAGGGTAGTCTCCCAGGTAAATCTCTTGCTCTTTGACTTCGCCGGTGACTTTGTTTGTCAGCTCAACCGTTGCCTTTAAGGGCGCGTCGTAACTAACATTATTCTCCCGAGCTTCAGCTTCAGTCAGTTTTGGTTCTTCAAAATGGTACTGTTTAAAAATAAGACTCAGTTTTGTACCGGTATAATCATCGACCGGACTGATTTCGGCCAGAAGCTCACCGAGCCCCTCGTCAACCAACCACTGAAATGATTTATTTTGATGGTCTACCAAATTAGGCAGCGCAAGACCACTGTCTTGACTGTCGTCGGTTAGGTAGACACGTGATGTTTTGCTCGCAGTTACTGCTTTAGCCATACGCGCGTGAGCTCCTTATAGATAAGTAGTTAGTAAATCGTAGATTAAGTAACATCTACGAATCGTTTTGATAAATTATCAGAGTTTTTCGCCAGTAGCGCACCGTCGGTAATACTAAATAACCAACTACTGCCTACTAACTACCTTTTGGAAGATACACTAAGCGGGAGATTTTGGTGCTTAACTGGTTTGGCGCCTAAGCCAGCACAGCCCCAACTTATACTACTTCTTACATACCAGAGTACAGCGTATGACTGTATTCGTCAAGGCTTGCAGTGATAAAGCTCACAGACTTCTGGTTACTATGACGTTGTTGGTGCGCTAATGACCTTGTCGACTAGGCCGTATTTTAACGCCTCGGGGGCGGTCATCCAGCGGTCGCGTTCCATGTCTTCGTGGACTTTCTCTAGCTTTTGACCAGTGTTTTTTGCCATGATGCTCTCAAGTAAACGCTTGACTCGTAGTGATTCTTGCAAGTCAATTTCTTGATCGGTTACTTTGCCGCGCGTGCCACTGCTGGGCTGGTGAATCATTACGGTAGCATTTGGCAATAAAAATCGTTTGCCTTTTTTGCCGCTACTGAGCAAAAACGCAGCTGCACTAGCCTGAACTCCTATGCCAAAAGTCTGCACGTCGTTCGCTATGTACTGCATGGTGTCATAAATGGCCAATGCGTCGTACACACTACCACCGGGACTGTTGATATACAAATATATATCTTTTTTGGCATCCTCTGCCTGCAAAAATAGCAGCTGAGCGACAATCAGGTTTGCCGTAACTTCGTTTATTTCACTACCAACAAAGATAATCCTGTCCTTAAGCAGACGGCTATAGATGTCGTAGGCTCGCTCATGACGGCCTTCACTTTCAATTACAGTTGGAACAAGTACGCTCATTTTACCTCATTTCCTTAATGCACCCCTGTGAGTTTTTACCCAGGATGAGTTACAGTCACTCAAGTATAGCGAAACTAGCACTCTCATGTCAAGAGTGCTAACCAGATTTACACGGCTTAATACCAAAAAAGCTAGGAGGGACAGGTCATTTACGCCCGGTTCAGCGTAAGCACGAACTGTTAGCGCCTGCAAACGTTAGGCAAGCGAGAGCGCAACCTTCACGAGTGGGCTAGCCGCATTGTCAACGACATTATGATTATTCTTCTGCTTTAATTGTAACCTGTTGAAGCTTACTTCTGCTCAGGGCTATTGAGTTGTGTGGGGGGTAGTTGCTTAGTCGGGTCGGAGCCTTGCCCACCCCACAGCGGAATCCCTGGTGTACCAGAGATAACGGCATTAGCAACGTTCGTTGCCACTCTTTTTGCCGCGTCTATCCCTCTGAGCAGGCTTGATGGAGTACCTGCATCGGCCAACCCTTTTCCTGGCTGACCCTTTGTAGCTTCGCCTGACAAATTAGGAGTACCGCCTGAATTTTCTTTGCTCATACCTTAACCATACCCTATTGCGCCGCTGTTTGCAAACATTCGTCCCTACATTCCATCCCAAAGTGAAAAATATCTATTTCGCTGAGCTCGGCATTTGTCGGCTTGGCTCGACTAACTGGAAAATTGTCTAAGTTCTAAAAGAAGCTAATCGGAGAAACCTCGTTTATTCAAACGATCAAATAATTTCCTTCTTCGTTCAAGTAAGACTTGGTCTGGGCTAAACTGCTTCAGGGTTTAGGCTAAGCGACAGCCTTATCAACCAGTACAGCGATGGTTTTTTCGGTGAGCATGCGACTCAATATGTCGCGTTGGCTTTCGGGTTTTTCTAGCTCAGCCTGCATTTGCTCGTCGCTGTACTGCTTACGCAAGGCAGATAGTCGCTCCTGCAATTCTTCTGGCGATACGAGCACACCTTCTTTTTCCGCAATATCACCGAGCGCTATACCTGTTTTTATACGTAGTAGCGCCTGCTCGCGGTGGCTGTTTCTATGTTCCTCTGCGGTTTTACCCTCAAGCTTTAGGTGTTCTTCCCATGTTTGGCCACGGTACACAAGGTTTCGTTTTTCATCCTCATCCATGCGGTCAATTTCTTGCTCGACAAGCACATCAGGTATGGCAACCTGTGTTTTTTGGCCCAGCTGTTCGAGCACGCTATTTTCCACCTGTTGCTGGGCTTGCCGTTCTTTTTCTACCCCAATTTGCTTACGAATATCAGCGCGTAGTTCGGCCGGGGATGTGAACGAACCAAGCTTTGCCGCAAAGGTCCCATCCAACTTGGGTAGCACTAGCTCTTTGACGCTTTTGACAGTAACCGTAAACTCGGCTTTTTTATTCTGCAAAGCAGCGCTGCTATAATCTTTTGGAAACGTCACCGTAAATACCTTGCTCTCACCGTTTTTCAGGCCAACTAGTTCTGGTTCAAACCCAGGTATAAACGTGTTACTGCCCACCACAAGCGGGTAGTCTTCGCCAGTTGCGCCCTCGATGGGCTCCTTGGATTTCGCATCGACGCCGCTAAAGTTGATAGTTACCTCATCACCGTTCGCCGCGGGGCGTTTTACTTCTTTTTTAGTGGCGTCCCGTGCCAGCAAATCATCGATTACTTTTTCGACTTCTTCATCCTTGACGGGGTCGACTTTTTTACTAACTTTAAATTTCTTGTAGTCAGGTAGTTTAAGCTCGCCAACAACGTCAATTACAGCGGTCAATTCTAGCGCCGTAAAGGGCACAAATTTCGTCAAGCTGACCTCTGGCTGTCCGACAGCCCGCAGTTTTTCTTCTTTAACTGCGGTAACATAGAGCTCATTGACAAGACGGTCAATAACCTTGTTTTGGAGCAACTGCTGGTCAACAACTTTCTCGACCATGTTGGCCGGTGCGTGGCCTTTTCGGAATCCAGCCAGCTTGACTTCTTTAGAAAGCTCAGCGAGCACGGCGGCTTTTGCCGGTTCAAGCTCGTCGGCGCTGGCCGAAATGGTTAATTGTACGGTAGTAGGGGTGAGTTGTTTCTTGGTGGTTTGCATAGGTGATTACTATATCAGATACTGCTCTTTTCATCTAGAGCTGGACAGTAAGCAACAGTGCCGCGAGCGCAAACCAGACAAATTCCACCGGCAAGAACCGTGGGTGTTGCCGCTGAATATCATTATGAAATTTCCAGAATAAGTTTGAGTTGACTGGATCCTTGTGGCCACGTTTTACTGCTAAAAAGCGTGGAATCGAAAGTAGATCGGGCACAGTGGCAATAAACGCACAGACCGACAGGCTAAGCCAGTTAGGGACCTGAGACCACCAGAGTAGCGCCACGAGGCCAACACACAGCACAAAGCCGCCCACGATTTGAATAAACAAAAATTGCCGCGAATCGATGCGCGCCTCATTTGATTCTCCGGGTACATCATAATGCGGGATAGCATCGAGTACAAAGTGCGACACAAAAGCAAGCGGAACACTTAACCACATACTGGGCACCGCCAGCCCGATTAACGCACCGGTGAGGGCATGGTTGGGAGCGGTCATACATCGAACTCGTCGTCACTGTCCGATAACACAAAATTTGCAGCAGCGTGTTCACGGCGGTTATCGCGTAAGATTGCCACAATCCTCTCCGTCCCATGAACTTCCTCTGTGCCGGTTTGTAGATTTTTGAGTTTAAATCTTTCTTCAGCCAACTCCGCATCGCCAATAAAAATAACGTGGTCGATACCTTTTTTCACCGCTGTTTTGATTTGCTTTTCCAGCTTTCGGTTTGTCGTATCTACGGCAACCCGCAACCCATTTTCCCGAAAACGAGCGATTGCAACCTGTGCCTTTTCGTACATATTTTCGCCCAGTAAAATAACGTAGGCGTCTGTCTCTGGAGCAAGCTTAGGTGCGAGCCCATGCCCCTCTAGAAAATTCTGCATGGTAACATCGCCCATGGCCATACCAACAGTAGGCACTGGTTCTACGCCAAACATACCGACAAGCCCATCATACCGTCCTCCTCCAAACATGCTTCGATTGTTTTCAGGGTGCTCGTCAAACACCTCAAAGACAATGTCAGTATAGTATTCAAACCCACGCATGAGGGTGACATCAAACTTCACATTTGGCAGACGCGATACATCTAGCAAATCACTCAGTTGTTTCATTTCTAGCACCGATGGCAGGCTTTCTGCCCCAGCAGGCAAATCGTTCAACTTCTTTGCTTGCATAAGCTGCGTGAATTTCTCTAAAACTCCACTTTCGCGCTGCGTAGGCGTCAACACCGCGTCAACTTGCGACAAAAAGCTTTCCTGCTCCATTTTGTGCATGCGATCTACCAGTCGCACTAACATTTGCTCCTGCGTTTCACTCATACCTAGATAATCTCGCATAAGATACGTTGTCAGTTTACGACTGTTAATCCGGAAGCTGTACATGTCGGGTTTTGCGCCAAAGCTTTTCATGATGCGGTCTGCCAACAGAATGATTTCATGCTCGGCCGATACGTTGTCTACGCCAAAAATATCGGCATTGTACTGCCAAAATTCCCTGAGTCGTCCACGTTGCATCCTTTCGTAGCGCCAGACATTGGGTATACTGTACCAACGAGCGGGGTAAGCAATTTCTTGACGACGCCCGGCCACCATTCGGCTGACTGTCGGCGTCATTTCTGTCCGGATTGTTACGCTTCGGCCGCTACGGTCTAAAAATGTGTAAGTTTGCTCGTCGATTATTTCCTGGTTGCCCTTGGCTAAAAACAAATCCGTTGGCTCAAGAATAGGTGCCGTGTATTCTTCGTAGCCAAAGGCTTCGCTTACCTCACGAAACTTGGCAAACATATATTTTTGCAGTCGCATTTCTTCCGGGTAAAAATCCCGCGCACCCTTATAAGGTTGTACCGATAATGTCATAATGCCTCCTAGTATACAGAGTTAAGGGTTAAGAGTTAAGAGCACTTGCGTCAAAGACGGACCCGGGCACAGAAGCGTCAGATACTTTTGCAGTAAATGCAAACTGTTCGGAGACGGTACCGCGTCGAATAGTTATAGCCTGACCAGTTGTTTGATTTATGTCACAGGCTACGCCGGCTTTTCCTCCATCTGAGGTTAAATAGGCCGCAAGGCTACCAGTGCCACATACTGGAAACTTAGCGCATGTATTCGTTGCTTGAACATATTCGTAAGATACTATACCTCCTGGTGAAAACCAGACCGTGCCTAACGGTGGACATCCATACTTGTTTGAATATTCAACCGAGTTTCTTCTTATCTGTTCCTCGTTCGGCCTTATGGGCGTAACGACGTGGCCGATATTGTTTATGAGAACAACATTGTCTTTACCTTCCGGGTAGACTTTATGGGAAATATTTAGCTCTATAGTCACCCAATCGCCGCTTTTATTAAATTTAACAGAAGTCATGCCCAGTAGATCAAATACTCCTTTGTTACCGACTAGGCTAGCTGCTGCAGCAAGTGTAACGTTTATACTTAAGTTACCTACCATCATCTCTAAAACTGGCGTTGAGGCATCTCTTTTACCCAAAAAACCTACCCGTTCAATACCGCGGCTTATTAAGTACTCAGCAACCGCTATTCTGGCTGGCGCGGAGGCACACGGCACTATTGCCGTTCTCGTTTCCCCACCAGCAATGCCATAGAAACTGACATTGTTGTACCCTATTACTTCGTTCATGGTTTTAACTCCTTACGATTTAATCTCGTTTTAGATTGTCCGGCCGGACAATCTAAATTTGTAAAAAACTGTGGTGATTTTAAAAAAACAAAACGCCGGAAGGCTTCCGGCGTAAGTGAGACGTTTTACGGTCAACAGCAAACTACCCGGCAACCTCCGGCGATGTATGCAAATGATGTATTGACATGGTGTTCATAGTGGAGTAGTGTAGCAAATTAGTTCAACAGTTTCAATCAACGATAAGGTACACATATCATAATTTTGTTTTTTAAGGTATTTGTAGTATAATAAGTCTATGAAAAATTTTACATCACCAGAAATTCCACGCGGAGTCACGGGAATTGACGCCTCAGCCAGTAATGGTACACCGCCCTTACCAGACCTGTCGAATACTCCTCTAGGAGCACTTTATGGTGTGAAATCATTAGCTTTGGCAGGACTTAGAGGAGACGGATTGCTATTACCTGATGCATCACCTCAAACTGAAATAACAGACGTACTGCGGCTTTTCCCTACGGAAGACTATCGAACAATATTGGCGAGATGCACAGGTGAAATTCGGGAACGTTGGTCGACTAGAGTACAAGAAGGAGTGGGAAAACCACCTGATGAGGTAGCAATCGTAGTGCGCAAGAACACGAGCTACTGATTAGCCTGTTAATTTTTTACAAGACCGACCACGTAGCTATACCGAAATTTTAGCATTGCTTTACAACTTTACGTATATACCCCCTCAAGTAATACCCCTTCGCTAAACCTGTCCATAGTGACTTAAGAAGTCAATTTATCCATAGGGAGTAACCTTTGTATCTAAGCGGGCAAAGGAAAACAGGGTTCATAAAAACACGGGTAATGATTGGGTAGTTAGGGCACCCGACTAAGCAGGGTCTACTGTTTTGTGTGGCTTTTGCTGACTTGGTCGGCGGTGATCATGGCGTTGCGGATTTGCTCGCTCATGTCTGTCATGCCACCAGGGCCGTGAGGGATGAGGATGGTGCTGTTTTTGCCGCTCATGCCAAGCTCTTTAATGGTGTCGAAGTACTGCGTCATCATCACTAGGTTCATTACGTCTTGGCTATTAACGCCGTCTACGGCACTGCTAAAGTTTTCGACCGACTCTTTAAGACCTTCTATGATAGCCTTACGCTGATTGGCAATACCCTGACCTTGCAATGCTTTGCTCTCTGCTTCACCTTCAGCCGCTTTAACAACGCGAATCTTGTCAGCTTCGGCTTGCTGAATGGCAGCTTCTCGCAAACGCTGAGCGGCATTTATTTCGTTCATGCTGACTTTGACTTTTTCGTCTGGATTGATGTCAGTAACAAGTGCCTTCACAATGGCATAGCCAAAGTCGTCCATGACAGTGTCAAGTTCGGCTTTTACTGCGGTGGCTATATCGTCCTTCATTTCAAATAACTGGTCGAGGTTTACGGCCGGCACACGGGCACGAACAGTATCAAATACATAGGCTGTAATTTGCTCTTGTGGGTTTTGCAGCTTATAAAAAGCGTCGACTGATTTTTCGGCTGGTACAAAGTACTGCACACTGACAATCACAAACACAAATACGTTGTCCTTGGTTTTTGTCTCAACTTGAACGTCAAGTTGCTGCACGCGCAGGTTGACACGGCCAGCAATTTGATCAATAAGCGGAATTTTAATATTAAGGCCAGCCTTTGAAGCCTTTTTGAAGCGACCAAACCGTTCAACGATAGCAATTGTCTGCTGTTTGACTGTAAAAAGTCCCATCGCCAGCAAAATCAATACGACTGCTACAATAATCCAACCCATGCAATTCTCCTTTTTATAATGTTGATTCTAACGTGGTGCGTGAGAGAGGACTTGAACCTCCATGCCTTGCGGCACCAGCTCCTAAAACTGGCGTGTCTACCATTCCACCACTCACGCGGACATAGTTATTTTAACTAAAACGACGGTAAAAAACTAGCTGAATATCGCCGAGCGGCTTGTGCGCGACTACTTTTGCAGCCGCAAATTCTCTCACATTTTCATTTCCTGGCCATGAAAGCACATAAATGCCGCCCGGTTTTACATGCTGAATCAGTCGCTCAAGCACATTTGGTCGTATATCGTCGTAAGGCGGGTCGGCAATCACAATATCAAACTGGCGCTGTTGATTATTGCGCGACCAACCACTAATGTTTTTTCTTAGCACTTGTACGTTATCCTCTACACCGAGCTGCTTTACATTCGCTGAAATAATTTTGACTGCGTCAATATCAATGTCTATCGCAACTACGCTGGCAGCGCCACGGCTGATTGCTTCCACCGCAATTGCGCCGCTACCAGAGTACGCGTCAAGCACCGTGAGTCCCACTACGTCGCCTAGTGCGTTAAAAATTGCCCCACGAGCTTTTTCACTCATTGGATGCGTCCGGTGCCCGACTGGACTATCAAATATGCGCCCTCCCAGTCGCCCAGCGACTACCCTCATGACCGTGCGCCTTTGTTAGCTTCCAGAAGTGCGCTGTGCCAGACATAGGCGACGCTAACTACAATTTCAGGTATAAGCTCTTTCCGAACCTTGCGAGCCAAACGAGGTGTCCAAGCCGACGCATAAAACTGCTCGTAGTAGCTACCCATGGCAATCATTTTCGCCTGAGATTTAAAAAATAACAGATACGGTTTTCGCCCAGTCACATTTGGCCAGACTGCTGGTAATTTGAGTCGTTTGTAGCGCATTGGTAAGATCAGCAACGCCACCCCTGCTTCAAAAGCGATGTGCGTCGCGAGCAGGCCTTTATCTCCCCACATTTCCCAGTTGTTACGCATTTTTTCACGCACTGTGTCGCCGGGCATTACTAGTTTGTCCTTAGGGGTTTTGCGCGTTTCTATACCAGCTCCTTTTCGCAGCCGTTTAAGCTCTTGCTCATACGGATAATGGTGCGCCGGTGTCAGACCGTCGACAACTGCGTGGGCCAGCCAGGCCGCTTCAAACGCCGCCCGAGTCTGGTTTTTTTCACGAATTGACGCGACAAGCCGAGCGTGATGTTCGGAAATAATATCCAGTAGCTTTGTGTCGGCAGCGTCGTGTGGGTCATAGTAGTGCCACGGCTCATCTTGAGCGGGAGTTTTCCATTTGATAGCATCTGGGCCATTTACCCCTTCAAACGCCAGTATACTTCTGATAGACGGAAGCCCTCCAAGTTTATTCCCCCTGTCGAGTTCCCGTAAATGGCGGTACGCCAGTCGGTCAATTTTTTGGTGCGCGCCGAACCACTTATCGAGCGTACGAAGTTGCTTAAGAGTTGATCCTGAATACATCATTGGCCTCCGGCCATAAGTAAGCGCTCATTTCGCGCTAAAGAAACTGGCCGTGTTGACGGCTCTACCGGATTACGAATTCTACAAGTCTGAGCAGACCTCAGTGGTATTTGTGGCTTGATTGTTAATACATAATTCATAATTTAATTAAGATTAGTCACCCGGCGAAGCCGATTAACCCGCGCGAAGAGCTCAGGGTATTGTAGCAAATTTTCTTGCTTCTTCAGGCATGTTTGGGCTGCCGCCCGTGCTTCGGCAATTAGTTTAGTGTCGGTTAGCTTAACAATACGAAGATCAAGCGCACCGTGTTGCAATGCCCCGTAAATTGCCCCCGGACCACGCAGCTCTAGGTCGAGCTCGGCTAAGCGAAAACCGTCTTGGCTAGTTTCGATAGCCCGCAGCCGTTTAGTCGGCGAGCTGTCGGCGCTTAAGACCAGAAAACACCGTGAATCATAACTACCCCGACCAACGCGGCCACGTAACTGGTGCAACTGCGCCAAGCCAAACCGTTCGGCACTTTCTATAACCATAACGCTCGCGTTCGGCACATCCACCCCAACCTCTACAACTGTAGTTGCTACGACCACATCCAGCTCGCCCCTAACGAACAGCTGCATAACTGCATCTTTTTCTAAGGGCTTGAGTTTACCATGCAGCAGCCCAATTCGGTATCCTTTCAATTGGTTTTTGCCTAACTCTGCGAAGACACTCTCTGCCGATGCTCCTACTGACTCTTGGCTCATGTCTTTTGACACTATGCTTGGACACACTACAAACACTTGCCTTCCGGTGTCTATTTCAGCGCGGATGCTCTCATACAATCTGTTACGGTTTACCTGGGATACAATTTTTGTGCTTATCGGTCTGCGCCCAGCCGGTTTCTCTTTTAGTACCGATACGTCGAGCTCACCGTATAGCGTCAGCGCCAGACTGCGCGGTATCGGCGTTGCCGTCAGGCTTAGGACATGGGGCATATGTCCAGCCTTAGCCATGAGGCTTTTGCGCTGTTCGACTCCAAAACGATGCTGTTCATCGACAATAATCAAGCCTAGCCGCTGCATATCGACTGTCTCCTGAAACAGCGCGTGCGTACCCACCATAAGGCCTGCCTGCCCGCTCACAATCTGCTGTTTCGCAAGTTTTTTTTGAGCAGCCGTCATGCCACCTACTAGGAGTACTATCTTCTTATTTTGGGCGGTAGCATGAAACAAAGAAGTCAGTGTTGTGTAGTGCTGGCGAGCGAGTAATTCTGTTGGCGCCATAAAAGCGACTTGGTATCCCCGATGGATAGCCATAAGAGCTGCCATGGCTGCCACAACCGTCTTGCCAGAGCCAACATCGCCCTCCACTAGCCGATTCATAGGATAGCGATGTTCCATATCTTGATAAATTTGCCAGACGGCGCGGCGTTGGTCATCGGTTAACTTAAAAGGCAACGTACCAGCAAAGTGCTTGGCGAGCGCTTCATCAAATACAATCGACAAGGCATGTTCACTGCGGTTTTCCTGTTTGTTCAGCAAACTAGCCAGGCTGAGTTCAAATATTTCTTCAAAACCAAGTCGACGACGTGCCGCCGCTAGCTGTTCAGCTGTCTTCGGATAATGCATGGCTTCAATTGCCTCGGACCGAGAAAGCAGATCATGTGCCGATACTAACCACTGTGGCAATGTTTCTGGTAGCGTTCGCAGCGTGGCAACACATGCCCCAATGAGCTTTCTAAGCTGGGTTGTTTTTATAACTTTTGACTGCCGATAAACTGGGACAATTCGTGCCGTGTTAAGCGGAAACTCTTTTACAAGTTCGGCACTAGGATTCATAATCTGAAACCGCTGGTAGCTCAGCTCATATTGTCCGCTGACATAGTACTCCTGCCCTGCCTTCAAAGCTGCTGCCCGGTACGGCTGGTTAAACCACACTGTGCGTACGCTACCCGTTTCGTCTGAAAATATTGCCTCAGTCACATGCATTCCACGACGCACATATCGCCCACCCGCCTGCTTGAGTGTAGCTTTTACCGTGACTGCACCGGGCTGCAGGTTTCGAATACTCGACACCTCGGAATAATCTTCGTAGCGATGAGGCAAATAATCAACCAGATCAAACACCGTGTTGATGCCTAGCTGCCTGAGTCCCTTGGCAACCTGCTCGCCAACGCCCTTTACAAATGTTACGTCATCACTAAGTTTCATCTGGCGCAAGTTTCCTTTTTATGACTATATTTGAGTTCTGCTGCATGTACGCAGCCTGGCTGGCTAGTACTCGCTGCAACCAACATAATCCTTTGGGAGTAACCCGGCTCACCGCTCTGATCCAAATGGAGGTACTGCACCCAGTAATGGTACCAGAAATATGTTGTTAGTGATGCTTAGTGACTAAATGATCCCTCCAACTAGCTGGGTTACATTTACCGGGGACGCGTCTCAGCCGTATGGTGGGCAGAAAGTTCAAGCGTGTCGTCTAACGGCGGCAGTTCTACGTTGTCATAGCGGCGGGAAAGTGCTAGGCGGAGAAGCTCGTCAGCGAAAACAGGGTTTTTGACGAGTACAGGACCATGGCTGTAGGTGCCAAACACATTGTACAAGCGACAACCTTCAGTTTTGTCCTGGCCATTGTTTCCTTCTCCCCGGGTCACAGTGCCGAAAGCCAGCGCCGGGTCGTCAAGCGTCGTAATGCCACTATGGTTTTCATACCCAACCACTGTTCCAAACGGCGTATCGTACGTGGTATTGCCTATCATGCGCGTGTCACCGCCAACGGTTTCTAGCGGTAGCACCCCGATGCCTTTGATTACTTCGCCGGCGTTTGTCGTAAAGGCGCGGCCAAACAGCTGGTACATGCCACATATCATAAGCATAACAACACCTTCTTCGGCCATTTTTTTTAATATTGGTGCCTTTTGAGCCAGATCATCTTGAATCTGCCCTTGTCCGGCGTCTTGCCCACCGCCACCGATTATAATATCTGCTTCACTTGGGATGATATCGCCAACACCGACAAGCTCTACTTGGACGTCAAAACCACGCCACTCAGCGCGCTTCTGCAGCACCAGCCTGTTTCCCGTATCACCGTAAATATTCATTTCTTGGGGGTACAGATGGACAACAGTCAAACGGCGAGCGCCGTCTTGACTCGACTTCCGCAAACCCCCCGCGTCTTCAAAATTGCTTGGGGACGAGTCGGAAGGCAGTTTATCTGCAAAAAGCGGAGTCGTTGCTTCACCGACATAAGAAAAGTCACCTACAAACGTTCCTGGTGAGTCTGAGAAGAGGGGGTTATCGGGTGTGTCTTGTCTACGTGATTCGTCCGTCATGATGCATGACTCCCTTCGTCCAGCCCCGAATGAACACCCAGATATAGGCTACGTATCTTAAGCATGGCCGTATATGTGCAAAATATGATTGCTGAGCCAGTTTCAATGTCGACACTGGCTGCAAACTGCTTGGCGAACGTCTCAATATCGTCAATCACGTTCGACACAGTTATTTCGTCGTATTTGAGCCGGTTGGCAATATCTGCCGCCCGCAATCCGCCGCACAGCACCGGTTGCCGAACACTAGTGAAATCAACATCCCAAAGCCAAGAAACATCACGTCCGTCTGGGTAATCGTCGTTTATCGCAATTCCGATTGTTTTGTAGCTCTTAAGCTCAAGCATACGAAGCGCTTGCGTAAAGCCGCCAGGATTTTTGACAAGCTGCAGTGTTAACTCGCCGCCGCCGGGGATACTAATGACTTCCCCCCTGCCAAAAGCCGGCTCCGCTACCAAAATTGCTTTGGCGTTTTTCGCTGTGTCGGGTCGAGGCACAATCTGATACAGCACGCACATCGCTGCCGCGAGATTGAGCGCATTATGTCCTCCCTGTATATGAAACTTGTAGCGATGCGGCGTTCCGTATATGTTCAGTGAGACCGATTCCTCGTCGTATCCGTTCAACTCAACCGCCGGTGTTTTTGCCACAGAATAATTGGAGCTTTCGCCGTGGTATAGCTGATCGTCGGTAAGAAAATTTGCTTGCAAATCGCGGATGTGTGAAAACCAAATTGTTTTGGCTGTTTCCTGCGGCACGATGGTTTCAACTCGTTCGTCATTTGCATTCAGAACGACAAATTCTGTTGCCGAGCTGGCTAGCGACTGAAGCAATTTGAGCGTTGTATCTATTTCACCAAACCGGTCCATCTGATCCCGCATGATGTTCAGGATGAGCACACCTCGAGGTTTTACAACGCGAGCAAAATGTACCGCATGCGCTTCGTCTTGTTCGAAAACGGCAATGTCGTAGTTGAGCTTCCCTTTCCATGTTGCCCTGTCTACCACAGAGCTTATAATGCCTCGCACAAAATTACTTCCCGTCGGATTACTGAGAACCCGTATTCCCTGCGCTTCAAGAAGACTGACAATTAGTTTTGTGGTTGTTGTTTTGCCGTTTGTCCCAGAAACAATGATAACTCCACTAGGCAACTGGGAAAGCATTTTTGCCAAAAAGCCTGGGCTAATTTTTTCAACGACTCGACCCGGCAAGGCCGAACCAGTTCGGCCGAACAGATGCAACCCTTTAAAAGTTAATTTTCCTACTAAAAGACTAAAAAAACGCATGCGCTTAGTATAGCCTATGCAAGCTCTACGAGAGCAGAATCCTTAAAAGCTTTGCCACGGCGCAGTAGCAGACGGCCAGACGAAAACAGCCCGGGATTCAAATTTTCATCTGAAGTTTTCACCCCATTTATGGAAATAGCGTTACTTTGCAGTAGGCGGCGAGCTTCTCCTTTAGAGCTGGCAAGCCCACTTCCAACAAGCGCGTCAAGCAACGAACCAGATTCGGTTGTTTGAACAGAGGGAATCTCTGCCCGAAGTGCTGTTAAGGTAGTGTCATCAGCATCGCCGACAAACGCGTCTCCCACCAGGCAGGCGGTCACGTGCTGGGCAACTAGAAGGGCTTCGTCGCCATGGACAAGCCGCGTTACTTCTTCTGCTAAGCGAGTTTGTGCGTAGCGAACACCAGGATTTTCGCGCTGTTTGGCCATGATTGCTTCGATTTCTTCGCGCGGAAGTAGTGTGTATATTTTAAGATAATCCTCTGCGCCGAGGTCATCGCAGTTGATCCAGAACTGATAAAACGCCGTTGGCGTTGTTTTAGCAGGATCAAGCCAGATGGCGCCACCTTCGCTTTTACCAAATTTGACACCGGTAGACTTGTTGACAATGAGCGGCGCGGTCCAAATGTGCGCTTCACCACCGGCAACACGGCGGATGAGATCAACGCCGGCAATACAGTTCCCCCATTGGTCAGATCCTGCCACTTGGAGCGTGGCACCCTTTTCGCGGTATAGATGCAGGAAATCGTAGCCCTGTATCAGTGCGTAGCTGAACTCGGCATAGGAAATGCCGTTACCATCTTCGCCTAAGCGCTCCTGAACAAACTCTCGGCCAAGCATATGGCGCACCGGCACGTGCTTGCCGACTTCACGGAGAAAGTCGAGGTAGCCGTAGTTTTTAAACCAGTCGTAATTATCAACAATTTCAAAGTCATGGCCAACAAATATCCGACGATACTGCGCCGAAATTCCTTGCTTGTTTCGTTCAATGTCGTCAAGAGAAAGTAAGTCTCGTTCTTGTTTTTTTCCGTCTGGGTCACCAATCATGCCAGTCGCGCCTCCAACGAGCAAAATAGCCTTGTGCCCGTGGTCTATAAAATGCCGTACCATCATGGCGAGGGCAAAGTTACCAACTGTCATGCTGTCTGCACTGGGGTCAACACCCCAGTAAAATGTGATTGGGTCGCCGTTTAGCACGTTGGCGTCTTTGTATGTTGTTTGGTTAACAAAACCGCGCCAAGTTAGTTCCTCTGAGAGTGTCATTCAAACAGTATACTATAAATACTTCGAGGTAATAGCGCCCTGGGCGCTTGGCTCTAGCCCTGCAGTAAACTATCCTTCTAGCCTGTGATATTTTGCTTGTGCTTCGCGAACTAGATTTTGCTATACTGTAGGACATACGTAAGTGGAGTATATAGCTTAATCTCATGAAACAGCTTGAATCGAATCGTCCTAGGCGCACGCGCGCAAAATCCAACACTTTCACCACGCGAAGTGGGAAATCAATCAAAGTAAACCGATCACTAAACGATAGGCTCAAAGCTGGTCGAGAAGCGAAAGCCCGACGCAAAGCTGCATATCTGAGTAGTCTGCCTGCTAACCCCTGGAAACGGTTTTTCTACAGAATTAGTCCAAAAAGAGTGGCCAAATATTGGTTTAGCCGTCAGGGCGCGCTTATGGCTCTCAAAATCACCGGAATATGCTTTGTGGTTGGCTTTTTACTATTGGTTGGAGTATTTGCCTACTTTCGCAAAGATCTACCAAAAATCAATGACATCTCGGGTAACACATTTGGTGGGAGCATAACATATTATGACCGCACTGGAACGGTACTTCTGTACCAGGACTATGATGCCAAAAAACGCGTACCAGTCGCAGATGACAAAATTGCAGAAGTAATGAAACAGGCGACTCTTGCCATAGAAGACCGCAATTTCTTTGAACACGGTGCATTCGACACTAAAGGTATAGCACGCGCAGCAGTCAATGAAGTCAAAGGCGGCAGCGGCGGGCGGCAGGGTGGTTCAACCATCACCCAGCAGCTGGTCAAGCTTAGTGAAGGATGGGAAAACGAACGTACTGTCAGTCGTAAAATAAAAGAGCTGATTCTGGCCGTTGAGCTCGAACGTGAATATAGCAAAAAAGAAATACTGACTGGGTACCTAAACATGGCACCTTACGGCAACGTGAACTACGGCGTAGAAACGGCGGCGCAAGACTACTTTGGCGTCAGCGCCAAAGACCTCAGTCTAGCCCAAGCGGCAATGCTGGCTGCCATACCAAAAGCACCCGGCTCACTTTCACCCTACAGCAGCCCGGAGTTCAATAAAAGCCTCGGCACAAACTATTTTGATAAAGAATGGCTACTCGAACGCCAAGTTTACATACTCGATATCATGATTGACGAAAAATACATTACCAAGCAGCAGGCAGATGAAGCTAAAAAGGTTGACATTCTCGCCCAGGTGAAGCCCCGTCAAGATAAATACACAAATATCAAAGCCCCTTATTTTGTGCTAGCCGCCCGCGACGAGCTATATAGAACTTTTCCGAAGGGTGCAGTCGATAACGGTGGCTGGAAAGTAACTACATCGATTGATATGGACATGCAGGCACTGGCCGAAAAATCTATGGCAGATGGTCGGGCTCGATTAACGGCACAAAGAGCCGAGGTTGGGGCATTTGTTGCCGAAGACAACGACACCGGACAAATAGTTGCTCTAGTCGGTGGCTGGGGGCTAGACACCCCCGGTTATGGTGAGAACAACTACGCGAGCCAAATGTACATATCACCCGGTTCAAGCATTAAGCCCTACAACTACCTCACTTTCATCGATAACAACAAAAACGTCGGTGCCGGTAGCGTCCTCTACGATACACAAGGCCCCATTGCACAATATACCTGTACAAATAAATCTCGACCTCCAGCCGGAAACTGCCTGTTTGACTTTGACCGCCGCTACCCTGGACCGATGACCATACGCTACGCGCTCGGTGGTTCACGCAACGTACCAGCCGTAAAAGCTTTTACGTCAGCCGTACCAAACGACACCAGCCCTGGGCGCACAACCTCAATGAATAAAGTTATTTCCACCATAGACGGGCTCATGGATAACCCCGACGGATACCGCTGCTTTAAGGACGAGACAGATCTTACAAGAGCAACAAAGGCGGACGAGCAACAGTGCTATGCCTCTGCCGGCATCGGCGACGGCGCTTACTTACACCTTGACGACCATGTTCATGGCATAGCTTCAATTAGTCGTCTTGGGAAAACACTTCCAAAGACCTATCTTTTAAAAGTAACAAACGCTTCTGGCAAAACCCTCAAAGAGTTCAAGCAGCCTGAAGGCAAGCAAATTGTCAAGCCAGATTCGGCGTACATTGTCAACGATATGGCTTCAGACCCGGGTGCTTCGTACCTTGGAAACAACTGTAACGAACAGGGCTGTAGTGGTTTGAAATTTCACCGCTACAAAGGATGGAAGATAGCAATTAAAACCGGCACAACGAACGATTTGCTCGATGGTATGATGGTAAGCTGGTCAAAGAAATACTCGGCTGGCATATGGGTCGGTAATCACACGCGTACCGTGCCGTACGTTGGTCAACCAGAAAATATGACGGCCCCTATTATGAAACAGTTCATGCAGGGTGCTCATGACAGAGCAGGCGCGCCCGATAACTGGAAAGAACCAGCCGGCATAAAAACTGCCCCCGCCTTTGTAAACCGCAGCAAAAACGGTGCCGGGCAAATAGTCCCAAGCCGCGCGACTGACTTGTTTCCCTCGTGGTATGTCGGCAAGGCTGCCTCAACCAACGAAGTGCTTGACAAAGTTTCAAACAAACTCGCTACCAGCTGTACGCCTCCGTTAGCAAAGCAAACCAGTGCAAACAGCAACGCAGCAGGCTGGAATGTCGACGTCTTCTCGGGAGGCAACACTGGCGGCAGCGCTCCTGCCACCGGAAATGATGATATTCACAACTGCAACGACGCTAAACCGTCGGCTAGTATTACTGCTATCAATGGCGCGTCAACCGATAGCCAGGCTGGCTTAACTTGCCCAGCAGATGGCTGTAGTATTATGGTTCGGATTGACCAAGGAACCCATGCGCTAACCGACAGCAACCGACCCAGCTTCCCTGGTACAATTGCGCTGCTGGTAAATGGCCAGTCCGTCCAATCTCAAGGAGTCAGTGCTAGCGGCGACTATCAGTTCACCTACGTTCCGAGCGCTGGTTCGACGGGTGCGGCAGAAATAACTGTCCAGGTAACTGATAGTGTTCTGTACCAAGGTACCGATACAACGAGCGTAACAGTTAGCGTAGCGGAAACAACGACAACCAGCAGCCCCTAGCTAGCTCGAACGTAGCGTAATTGATTTTACTTTTCTAAAAATTCATTCAACGCTGTTCTAACATCTGGGACAACATGTAAAAATGAGCTCTGTTTTTTGCTGCCTCGGTCGCGTGGACCAACCGCACAGTCAAAGCCAAGTTTCTGGGCTTCTGCGACACGTTTTTCTATGAATGGTACATGTCTAATTTCACCCGACAAACCTACCTCGCCAAATACGGCTGCATTTTGTTTTAGCTTCATGCCTTTTGCAGCCGAGCCAATTGCCATACAAATTGCCAAATCGGCCGCCGGGTCTTGAAGACGTAAACCACCGACAATATTGACGTATATATCCTGATCAGCTAGTTGCAATTTTGTCCGGCGCTCCAAAACTGCAACTAGCAAATTAACCCGGTTTAGATC
The DNA here is from genome assembly GCA_016699955.1 of Candidatus Saccharibacteria bacterium. Taxonomy (NCBI): domain Bacteria; phylum Candidatus Saccharimonadota; species Candidatus Saccharimonadota bacterium. Next base: position 1,028,562 of record CP064993.1, read on the forward strand.
AATGCCGCTAGCAGCCCTTTTTGGGTAACCGTAGCTGGTTTTATTGACAAGTGCCTGCACTTCTACTAGCAATGGACGAGTTCCTTCCAGAGTAGCAAGGACCACAGACCCATCGGTAATCTGCCGTTCTTCTAGGAGCGCCTGAGACGGGTTGAGAACTGTTTTTAAGCCTTGTGCATCCATTTCCATAATGGCGGCTTCGGTAGTTGGACCAAACCGGTTTTTGGTTGCTCGGAGTACTTTAAAACCGCCGTACGCGTCTCCCTCCAAGGTCAATACAACATCGACGATATGCTCGAGGAGCTTGGGGCCAGCGATTGACCCTTCTTTGGTGACATGTCCAACAATAAGAAGCGCCGTATCCGACTGCTTGGCCGCTTGAAGAAGCAGATTTGTACTATTTGTTATTTGGCTCACGCTGCCCGGTGCGGATGATACCCCTGCAACCGTCATTGTTTGCACAGAGTCAACCACCACAAGCTGGAAATCCCCGCTGGAGATTGTTGAAGCGGCATCATCCGCCGAGTTACTGCTAGCAATCTGAAGCCGATCACCACCCGCCCCAAGCCGACTAGCACGCATAGCTACCTGGTGTTGTGATTCTTCGCCGCTAATATAAAGTACGGCGTGGTCTTTGGAAACAGCGTTTGCCAACTGCATAAGTAGCGTGCTTTTACCTATTCCCGGCTGCCCAGCTATAAGCACGACACCACCCGCCACGAGCCCTCCTCCGAGAACCATATCAACATCGGCTATGGCTGTAGCTATTCGGCGCTCAGCTTTGGCTTTTGAGGCAGATATCACCTGGGAGGTAAGTTTTCTCCCTGACGACTTCACCCCATTCGGGCCAGAACCAACTAGCTGAACCTCTTCGGAAATAGAATTCCATTCGTCGCATTGGGCACACCTTCCCGCCCAGGCACTGTAAATAGCACCGCAGTTTGCGCAAACATATCGAACTGTATTTTTAGCCATAGTATCCCTTCAGACTTCTAGTATACACGCATATCGCACCGGCCAGCCGGCATGCCGGCGCAATGGTCTACTCCACAAAGACAGCTTAGATGATTCAAGCTAACGCGCAGCAGGCAACGTATCGGCTGACAGTGCCTGCGTCAACTCGCGTTCTTCTAGGGCCACTGCGTTGCGCTTCTCAACCGTGTCGTTGTACCGCACAATCAGGCTTCGGGTTTGTTCAAGCAAAAAGTTGTAGGTACGTACTTGTTGGTTGTACCCGTCGACCCGGGCATTATACCCGGGAACATCGTCCCGGCGCAGCGTGTCAAGCTCTCGCTGCGTCGACGCAAGTACGCTTTGCTGTCTTCGCAGCTCAATCTGGTTTGCGTTAACATCGCTTTTCAAACCGGCAAGCTCCGTGTCCAATGCTTTAATTTGTTCCTGACGCGCCGTAAATTCGGATTGGTATTTCTCAGCCAAGGCGACCACCGCTTTGCGGTTAGTGAAATACTGCTTATAGTAAGTTTCAAGTTCCTCAGGCAGATCTTTTATTTCAGTTGCGAAAATAGAATGCATTTCATTTGAAAGTTCAGTCGGCTCTGTTAAGCGGTACGCATCAACTGTGTTCCTGACGCGACCTTCGCTGCTGCTTGAGTCATATACAGCGCTAAGCAAACTGTCTATACGTTTTCGCTCACCACTTGAAAGCCTGTCGTACGCGGCGTGCAGCATCTCATGAGCCGCAGTCACCTCTATAACCCCAGACAGCCGAGCGTCGGTCACTTGGTACAAAACTATGCCGTTATCGCCGCCGCGATAGCATCCAAGTATAATCGTTTTTTCTCCCCCAATTGGGCAAGAAGTGGCAAAAGAAGTTCCACCAACTATTTTTGGTTTGTTGACGTAAAACAGGTGCTCTCCTGCAAAGCTCATATGCGCCTCGTCGGCAACAAGCGCAATTTCTTGTGACGGTGTATAGCCGCGTAATTTCCACCAGTCCAAGATTTGCTGCTGATAGATATATGCCAGCCAGAGTAAGCTCAGCCAAAATAGCAGGAAAAAAAGCGTCCCGTAACGATTCTTTTTGCCAACCTGTGATTGCATACGCCTAGTATACCCGAAATCGGCATAAGCGCCGAGCTCTACAGGCTAGGACTGCTCATTCGCTTAGCGTCGAGTAGGTTAGCGAGTTGTCTCTTATACCAACGTGAACTATGTCGCCTTTACTATATTTATCGTCGAGTATTTCCAGTGCCATCTGGTCTTCTATGGTGTCTTGGATGAGACGGCGGAGTGGGCGGACACCGTTTTTAGCATCATAGCCGTGCTCAAGCAAATACTGCTTAGCTCCGCTAGTAAGTTGTACGCTAACACCTTTCTTTTGAAGCCGTGTTTTGAGCTCACCGATTTGCAGGTCAATGATTTTGTATATGTCTTTCCTGCTAAGGCCACGAAACACAACTATCTTATCAAGACGATTGAGTAATTCTGGTCGCAGCTCTTTTTTAAGACTGCTTAGAACGTCTTCTTTGTTTTTTTCATGCAAGCCGTCTGGGTCATTTGAGCTATTAGTACGTTCGGACTGAAATCCAAAACCTGATTCTTTCTGTAACTTATCTGCACCAATATTACTGGTCATAATAACAATGGTGTTTGTAAAATCAATCCGCCGACCTTTGCTGTCAGTAATATAGCCGTCCTCTAGCATTTGGAGAAGCATGTTAAATACGTCAGGGTGTGCTTTTTCAATTTCGTCAAACAATACAAGACTATACGGCTGGCGGCGAATTTTATCAGTGAGTTGACCACCGTCATCATATCCAACATAGCCAGCTGGTGCGCCGACAAGTCGCGACACATTGTGATGTTCTCCGAATTCGCTCATATCTATCTTGACGAGAGCGTTTTCATTTCCAAAAAATTCGCGGGCAAGAACACGTGCGAGCTCAGTTTTACCCACACCCGTAGGACCAAGAAAAATAAATGATCCTATCGGTCGGTTGGTTGCGCCAATTCCGCTACGATTCCGCCTGATAGCTTTGCTCACTACCTCTACTGCTTCTGCTTGACCAATAATGTGCCGAGAAATGTTTTTTCGAGCTGCATGAGATATTTTGCTTCACTTTTGATGACCTTTCGTACTGGCACACCAGTGATCCGCGAAACTACTTCGGCTACGTCATCACTATTCATGATGAGCGCAGCGCCTGTTTTGGTGGTTTTATGCAGTTCTCCAAGCTCTTGCTGGATCTGTGAGGCACGAGTCTTACTGCGAGCCGCTCGCTCGTAATCCTCTTGGTCAACAGACTCGTCTATACGAGCATTCACGAGTTTGAGTTCTTTTTGAAGTTTGCGTACCTCTGGACTGGTTTTACCTTTTTCAACTCGAAGTGCTGCCGCTGTTTCGTCGAGTAAATCAATTGCCTTGTCTGGCATGAATCTGTCCTGAATATACCGTTTCGCAAAGTTTACAGTGTCTTCAATAACTTCATCTGAAATAGTCACTCCGTGGAATTCTTCGTAGTGCTTGCGTAGACCTTTCAAAATTGCGATGGTTTCAGGCACCGTGGCTTCGGGCACCTGTATCGGTTGGAAGCGCCGCTCTAATGCAGCATCTTTTTCGACATGTTTGGTATATTCGGTCGTGGTGGTCGCTCCGATAACCTGTATCTTGCCGCGAGCAAGCGCTGGTTTCAAAATGTTTCCGGCATCCATAGAGCCTTCCGCTGCACCAGCCCCAATAATTAGATGGAGTTCATCAATAAACGCAACCGTGCGCTTATCGGCTTCCAGCTCGGCCATGACCTTTTTGAGTCTTTCTTCGAACTCACCGCGGTATTTCGTCCCTGCCACCATGGCGGCCAAATCAAGCATTACGATACGTTTATCTAACAGGCTGTCAGGTACATCTTCATTAACAATCCGTTGCGCCAAGCCTTCGACAATGGCGGTTTTACCGACACCGGGCTCACCAATAAGTACCGGATTATTTTTTGTCCGACGGTTTAGTATCGTGATAACGCGTTTTATTTGTGCCTCTCGGCCGACCACCGGGTCAAGCTTACCGCCGCGCGCTTGCGCCGTGAGATCGGTGCCAAACTGATCCAACATGGTTTTGCCGCTGCGGCTCGTCTTGCGGTTGGCACGGCGCCCGCCTGCCTCCACAGACTCACGGTCGGCATCGTCGAATTGTCGGTTTAGGAAGTTTTCGAGCTCTCGCACCACTGAATCTGTATTGATATTCATGTCACGAAGCAGCACGCTGGCTCGCGAGTTCTTTTGACTTAGTAGGCTATAAAGAATATGCTCGGTTCCGCAGTAGTCTTGCCCGTAATCTTGCGCGATATCGTAGGCCATGCGAAGAGTAAGTTTTGCCGTTTCGCTGTAGCCCTTTGCGCCCATGTTTACGACGATGTTTTTGGGTGTCAACTTGAGCGCCACTTGCGCCTTGCTGAGCGTAACACCACTGTCTTCAAGGATTTTTCCGCCTAAGGAACCGTCTTGTGCTAGCAAACCAAGAAGCAAATGCTCCGTACCAATGTAGGCATCTCCCAGACCGCGAGCAATTGTGCCGGCGTGCGCCAGGCTTCTGCGAGCATTCTCGGTCAAATAATTTGAAAATTCTTGGTAATCTGGTTGCATTAGACTATTTTATCAAAATTAGCACTCATGAGTCAAGAGTGCTAAATTTCTTATCAGATACCTTTAGGGGTTGTAAGCTTTTACAACTGGGTTTAGTCCAGTTGTAAAAGCGGGGCGGGCGAGCTCCCTGTGGAACTCAGCGCTTACGCCAAGTTCGGGTTATTTATTCCCCGTGTTCTTCGATGGCGTCGAGGAGGGAGCTTTCGAGCTGTTCTTTCTTCTTTAGGCGAGGCTGTTTTGGTAACTCTTTCACTTGAGCTTCACCCTCTAAAACGGTACCCTTCTCGGCCTCAATGTCGAGTTCATAGCCAACAAGTTTCGAGGCAAGACGCACGTTTTGACCACCGCGGCCAATAGCAATACTAAGCTGGTCTTCTGGGACATACACTTTGGCTCGTTTGGCAGATTCGTCTATAACCACGCGGTTCACCTTGGTTGGGCTAAGAGCATTCATGATGTACTGCGCCGTATCTTCAGCAAAAACAATTATGTCAATCTTCTCCTGCTCGCCAACTTCACCTACCACCGCGTTTACGCGTGTACCATGTCCACCCACAAAGGTGCCCACAGGGTCGACGCCAGGAACAGTGCTTGCAACGGCAATCTTACTGCGTATGCCAGCCTCACGAGCAATATTTTTGATTTCGACAGCCCCAGCATCCATTTCTGGCACCTCAGCGCGGAAAAGCCACTCCATAAACTGTGTGTTACCACGAGAAACCACCAGCTGCGGGCCACGAGGGCCACGCTCAACATCTTTGAGGAAAACCTTTAGTCGCTGGCTAGGGTAATAGCGCTCACCCTGAATTTGCTCACTTTTCGGCATAATGCCCTGGGCTTTCCCAAGTTCAAGTCGAACAATCATCCCCTCAACGCGGCTCACCATAGCATTGATAACTGTGCCAATTTTATCTTCGTATTCAGCAAGTACAATCTCGCGCTCCGCTTCACGCAGGCGTTGCAAAATGACTTGCTTGGCTGTTTGGGCAGCTACGCGTCCAAAAGTAGTCACTTTTTCGTGTAACTCTACAGACTCACCGATGGCAGCGTCTTTTTTGAGTTTTTTGGCATCCTCAAGGCTGATCTCAAAGTCATCGTCACCGACTTTCTCTACCACTTCTTTGCTTACATAGGCATCCACCTCACCACTATGCAAGTTCATGCTCACACGAACTTCCTGCTCGCGTTCACCATAATCGCGCCGATATGCTGCGGCCAATGCTTGTTCAACAACTTCTGTTACGGTGTCTTCGGGCAAGTTTTTTTCTTCGGCAATTGCCTGTATGGCGACTGCTAATTGTTTGAAATCCATATCCATTTTTGCTACTCCTTTAGTTTATCCACTTTATCAGGGCGGTCAGTTACGAAAAAAGCCGACCTGCCGGCCGACCTATTACAATTAGGTATTTTACTCTGCTCGGATTATATTGTCAAGAATATGGTCGTAAGCTCGTTTGTCGGCGCATAACGAACTATCGGGGTTTCCCGAGTATTACGCTCAAAAGATGCTGCACATCTTACTGGACCAGAAAAACCTTGCCGCAGAGTTTTTAAATACTCGGCTTCGCCGAACAATTGTGCAACAACCATACCCCCAAAATAGCCTAAGGGCATAGTTGCTAGTGCCGGCCACAAATCAACGTGAAATGCTTCCAACATTTCACGATGATTCGGACCGAGGGGCGGCAGAGCTAGGACACTCGAATCGACCGCCCTTCTCCCGACCATTATCTGTTGTGGCGATTGCTCTTTGTCATGTTTAGAGTGAGTATCGTGCACAAATCTTCCGAGCGCCAAGCGTAAAGCCCTGTCAACCGTCACATCACGACACGGTATGAAAGCCAAACGATCTGGTAAGGCAAGAGCCCAGATATTCCCCGCAAAAACTGTGATATTCCTTTCCTTTGGGTCATATGATGACCCAGTGGTAATTCCGTATAGCGTGCCATTCTTATCAATCTCAGTCTTGACCTCGTCTGATAAACCCCCAAAATGGATTGACAGTGTGTTAATATCCTTAGCAAGTACTCCTGCGCGTCTAAGGGTATGCCACGCAACCGATCCGCTCACTTCTGTATCGAACATGTAGCCCGTGTTTTCCTCTGCGGTAATATGTGGGCCTCCATAGCACTCGGTAATACTTACGGGCGATCCATCTATTATCATCATAATTGAGACCTATTGTAACACTTGTGTCAAATATTTCAACATCATTTTGCGTTAGACTAGAGTGATTAGCAAGTCTGTTACCCTGTTATACAAAAAAGTACATTTTATTTTACAATAACACCGATTAAAAAATATATTATATTTTGTTGTTGATGTTTCTACTACTTTGCAGTATTGTTACGTTTATGGCCACTATTGAAACTGATGCTTTTGATGAGATTGCGAGATTGTCTCTGCCATCCGTGTTATTAACACGATTCGTATTTCAAGCTGGCTCATTCGATGGTTTTAGTGCCGTACCGCTTCTACCAGCGTCTCAAAGATCTGCTATCCTCAACGACGACGTTTATACTCCCACAGGGGTTTTTGAAATGAGAGCAACGGAAACGAAGCCAAATCAGGTTGTTGTAGCTGTAAACTGCGCAACGTTAGGCGATAAACAAGCGTTTCTTGATGACATAAGAAATGCTACTAAGCCGTATGTGCCTGTTGGAGAATTCAAAGTAGACTTTGGGGCTCTAGCTTTGGCCTGTTCCCGTCGTAGAATTCCACTAATCGGCTCAGTTACACAGCTTGAAAGCGACAAAAATAAATTTGGCATGTTACTAGTACCAAACAACTTTGCAACTGGTGCGGAAAGACCGCATTCACTTGAGATCGCCACACTGGCTAATGAATATATTGATTCCTTATTCGCTGAACGAATCGAGGGTGATGATGCTAAAGCAGATGTCGGCGCGCAAATCTTGACGGCATCGTTCTTGTATTGGGCTCTTGGCCAAACCGGCGCTACGGCGAACTAGCGACACTTATAGCTCTACATCATGCTAGAATAAACTGATGAGCAAGTCTGTTACCCTGTTATACAAACAGTTCCAGCCGGAGAGGTATGAGCTTTTTATTCGGTTGGACGAGGGAAAAATGCTGTTTTCTGGGCAAGTTATCATAACCGGCAAAAAGGTTGGGCGACCAAGCCAGCGACTAACGTTTCATGCAAATGGGGTAAAAGTTACCTCTGGAAAAATCGTACTCCGTGACAAAAAAGGCGAAACCGAGCTACCGCTTAAGCGTATCAATCACCAAAAACTTCTGCAAGAAGTACGTCTCCACACCCAAGGTATGGCGTACCCGGGCGAATACACTGTCACCATGGACTTTGAAGGAAAAATTACCAACGGCATGACCGGGATATACCCATGTTACTGGAAAGACTCTGCGGGCAAAGAACAGAAACTAATTGCCACACAGTTCGAGAGCCATCATGCCCGCGAGGCCTTCCCGTGCATTGACGAACCAGAAGCAAAAGCAGTGTTTAAGCTGTCGCTCGATGTTCGTTCTGGCGTAAAGGTCCTCAGCAATATGCCCGCTCAGGAAGCCACCGTACAGGGTGAGAGTCAATTTGTACATTTTGACACAACACCGCGCATGAGCACTTACCTTCTTGCGTTTGTAACTGGCGACCTGCATAAAAAAACCTCTAAAACAAAGTCCGGTGTAGAGGTAAACGCGTGGGCAACCTCAGTACAGCCCGTACAATCCTTGGAATTTGCACTAGACGCTGCCACCCGTAGCATTGAATATTTTGAAGATTATTTTGGCGTACCCTACCCGCTACCTAAAGCTGACCATGTCGCCCTTCCAGACTTTAGCAGTGGTGCGATGGAAAACTGGGGGCTCATAACCTACCGCGAACGCGTTTTACTCGACTACCCAGGTGAAACAAGTCAATCTACTCGGGAGTACATTGCCCTTGTCGTCGCTCACGAAACAAGTCACCAGTGGTTTGGCAATCTAGTCACCATGCGATGGTGGGATGACCTTTGGCTAAACGAATCATTTGCAAACATGATGGAGTATCAGGCAGTTGATGCAATGTTCCCGGAGTGGCACGTGTGGAATCAGTTTATTGCTAGCGAGGGTCTTGCGGCGTTTCGACGCGATGCAACGCACGGAGTTCAGTCGGTGCATGTCGACGTCCACCACCCCGACGAAATAAGTACCCTTTTTGACGGCAGCATCGTGTATGCCAAAGGTGGCAGACTGCTGTATATGATGAAAAACTACATCGGCGAGGCGGCATTTCAAAAAGGATTAAGTAGCTATTTCAACACGCATGCCTATAAAAACACGACCGGTGATGACCTCTGGGCAGCACTCAGTAAGGCCAGCGGCAAAGATGTCGGAGCATTTATGACGCCTTGGCTAACCCGCTCTGGATTCCCGGTTGTGCATGTAGCGCAAAATGGCAAAGAAGTAGAACTTACCCAAGAACAGTTCCTAGATGACCCAGCTAAAGCCGACAAAACACGTTTTTGGCCTATTCCACTTTTTGCAAATGAGCTTAAAGCGCCAGAGGAATTTTCGGCATCCCAGGTAAAGTACAGTCTGGAACAAGCTCGTCCGCTTATATTAAACGTTGGCGCTAAAGGTCACTATCTTGTAGATTACCGAAACGAGCAAACTAGCCAGCATGTCGTTTCTTTGGTGAGAAGCCAAACCCTTGCTGAGCCCGACCGGCTTATGCTCTTAAGTGGAAGTGCCATGCTTGCCCGGGCTGGGTATCAAAGTTACGCCGAGACCCTCAAGCTGCTCGGTGCCTACGCGGACGAAACAAGTGAACCCGTTTGGGATATCATGGCGTTAGTCGCAAGTGAGGTGCGACGGTTTATTGACTTAGATGAATCACTTGAACCAAAACTAAAGGCCATGAGCAGCGCGTTAGTCCAAAAACAACTTAAACGTCTGGGCTGGGATGAAAAACCTGGCGAATCGGCCGCCGACACCAAACTGCGCAGTCTTATCTTGGGTCTCGGCGTTTACGGTGAGGATGAGTCAGTCTTAGCAACAGCTCGCAAGCAGTTTGCGGCATACAAAAAAAACCCAAGCACCGTACCAGCCGAGCTCCGTGCACTTGTCATGTCCGTGCCAGTAAAAGAAGGTGATGCAGCAGCCATAGAATTCTTGCTAACGCTTCACGACGCTACACAGAACAGCGAGCTCCGCGGAGACGCCTGCGACGGCCTTACCGCCACGCATAGTCCGGCTGTTGCCGAAAGATTACTTACTCGCCTCAAAAACGGCAAGCTTACTAAACCACAAGATGTTGATCGGTGGCTGATTTATCTACTTCGCAACCGCTACACGCGCGACACAGCCTGGCAGTGGATGGTCAATGAGTGGGCGTGGTTGCAACAAACCTTTGAAAACGACAAATCGTACGATTACCTTCCTCGTTACGCCGCAACGGTAGTGAACACGCGCGAATATGAGCAGAAATACCACGACTTTTTCGAAAGCAAGTTAGACCAACCCATGCTCAAGCGCAACATCAGCATTGGTTACGAGGAAATTAGCGCTCGTCTCACCTGGCTCACCCGCGATCTCCCGGCCATTCAGAAGTTCTTTAGCTGATATTTTCTATACAGTTCGTGACGGCATATTCAGATTCTTTTTGCGTGAGCGACATGTATAATTGGCAGGAAAGCTCATTTGTTGAAGTTTTTGGGAAGTTATGTACTCCAGGCAGCGGCCTTGGCGTTCAGTTTTGCGATGTTTGACTTCAAAAAATACCAGTGGACCAGGACGACAAAAGCGCGGGCGTTTTTGAGCAACAATGTCTCATAAATCATTTCTACTCGTTGAAATAAACTAAAGGCTAGAAGACAAAAACCACCCCATAGGCTTCGCTCTCGCTAACCTAAGGCCTGCAGGCGCTACCAGTGGTACTTGCGCAAAGGCTGGGTTGAAAAATGAATGTTCACTGCTCCAGGCTACGGGGTATCAATGCTCTAATGGGTGCAAAAGATGTCCTATGTTCGTCCGTGACGCCATGTTTCTTGAGAGCGGCTGCATGTGCGGCTGTACCGTAACCAACATGTTTTTCGAATAGGTATTCTGGGTATTTTATTGCCAGCTCGCACATGTATGTGTCACGCGCAACTTTTGCAATAATGCTAGCCGCGCTCACCGCCGGCACCTTGTCATCTGCCCCAACCATTGTCCTTACGTTGTGATAGGTTAGACCTCGTACATCATTTTTGCTATTTCTTACTCCTTGCGGGTTATGTGCGAGGTCTAACCTTTCACAATTTGCGAGAAAGTTGTAGTTGCCGTCTATGATGATTTCGTCGTACTCGGGGCAGGTTTTATTAAGTTCATTCATAGCGCGGAGCATGGCAAGTTGAACCGATTGTGTTAGCCCGAGTGAGTCTATTTCACTTGGGGCAACCCAGCCAACACCGTAGGCCTTAACCTGGGAACGGATATCGCTATCAAGCCGCTCCCGCTGCTTTTTGCTTAATTTCTTACTGTCACGTAGGCCTGTGACTATGTCCTGCTGGTCATTCATCGCCACCGCCGCAGCTACCAATGGTCCAGCCCAACAGCCCCGCCCTACTTCGTCGAGTCCGACCGTAACCATGAGATACCTTTATAGAATATATAAAATACGAGGGCACCAGTTGTATTTGCGACTAAATCCCATGACGTGTCAGTTATTCCGGCGGGCATCAGACCCAACCAAAAAAGTACGACCTCAAACAGCTCATTTGCCACGCCCAGCGTACAAACGAGTGCAAATAATGTTGCCAGTTCCGCAGCTGGGCTTATGCGTCGCAGTTGAGTTCGCAAAATATAAACCCAGAGAAAGCCCGTAAAAAGGCCACCACCGATGAAGTGGGTCATGTACTGCGTTTGTTCACCATGTACAAGTGGTGATTTAACAAAATACGACACAAAAAATAACCCGCACGCAACTAGCAACAACCAACGCTCCCGAGGATGAGAACCAAGTAACTTCTCTGCAGTTACATACACGACGAGCGGTACGATTACCGAAACAGCAAAACTGAGCATAAACACTAGTATACGCGACTTACAAAAGAACTCCCGGTTTTACCCGGGAGTTTTCGTTATCGGACAGAGATGTTACTTGGTTTCGGTTTCTGCGGCTTTATGGGCAGCTTCGACTTCAGCCTGCTTCTTTGCCAACTCGGCTTCTTCGGCTGCTTTTTCTGCTGCCTTGGCCTCAGCCTCGCGCGCAGCTGCTTCTTTTGCTTCTGCTTCTACTTTTTCTGCTTCAAGGTCACGAATGTCGTTCACTGCTTGACGGTCAAAATCGACGCCAGTCAGTCGAGCAGATTTACCAGTTAGACTACGCATGTAGCTAAGGTTATTACGGCGCACCTTGCTCCGCTTTGTAACTTCTATCTTTAGCACGAGTGGGCTGTGTAGCAAAAAGCTCTTTTCAACCCCAATACCACTAGCAATACGCCGAACGGTTATACGGCTTGTGTGGCTTTCACGACGGTCGCACCTGATGACAAGACCTTGAAAGATCTGGACACGTTCTTTGGTGCCTTCTTTGATTTTTTGGTGGACTTTGACGGTGTCTCCAGAGCGCACGTCTACCACTGCGCCCTTCTTGAAGGATGCTTCAAGCTCTTTGATGTATTCCATATCCGTAAAATTGTAACCTATTCTACCCCTGAAAGCAACATTTATCTCAACTTATCGTTGTGGGGACGTGTCGAGCAAGAAACATCTACCCGACGACGCGGTAAACTTCGTCTAGGGTGGTAGTGCCTGCTACGACTTGGAGTATGGCGTCTTGCAACATTGTCCGCATGCCACTTTTTACAGCGGCGTCTTCAATTTCCTGGGCATATAAGGCATGGTCATGAGTTTCAAGCAGCTGGCGGATTTCGCCAGTCATGATAAATTGTTCGCGAACAGCAATCTGACCCTTAAAGCCGTACGGGTTATCAGCAGTGGGGGTTGGTTTGTACAACATAAGCCCTTGCAGACTTGGTCGCTCCACGTTGTAGGGCATGGTATCAAGGACTTTCTGTATGTTTTGTAGCTCTAATGGGCTCGGACTATAAGGCTGCTTTGTGCTGTCGTCTAGCTTGCGAATAAGCCGCTGAGCCATAACCAAACGAATAGCCGAAACAAATAATGGGTTTGAGCCAATGATATCACCGAGACGAGTCAGTGCAGCGGAGGCCGATGAAGCATGGAACGTTGCGAGCACGAGGTGGCCGGTCAGGCTCGCTTGAAGTGCGGTTTTTGCAGTGTCGTTATCACGAATCTCGCCAACCATGACAATATCGGGATCGAGTCGCAAGATGGCGCGAAGTTTATCGGCGAATGAGCCGTCGTTACCACTTTCGTTTGTCTTGACCGGGATTTGGGTAATACCTTCAAATTGGTACTCAACCGGGTCTTCCACGGTAATAATTTTTCGTTCATCAGATGCAAGACTATTTAGCATTGAGTAGAGCGTTGTTGTCTTACCAGAGCCGGTCGGCCCGACAACTAGGACAAGTCCGCTCGGTTTATTTATAATTTCATCGACCACTCGACGATGGTCAGGGAGCAATCCCAGCCGGTCGAGGCTATACATTGCCCTTTCCATGTTGAACAAGCGCATAACAACATCCATGCCATGTATGGTTGGCACAGTTTCAAGCCGCACGTTGACGTCCACTTCTGTTTGGTCTGCCATTTTGACTTTTTGCGCTATGTGTCCTTGCTGCGCGTAGTCGGCGCTGGTACTGACATTACCCGCACTGGCGATGGCCCCAATCAACACACGGTACTTATCTGGCTCAAGGCGGGCCACAAGGTGTAGAACACCGTCTATGCGTAGCCGTATGCGGGCGTCATTTACCTGGGTTTCAAGATGTATGTCACTGGCGTTAAGACGATGGGCTTGCGAGACTAAATATGCCAGCATGTCGTCTGCTCGTACCTGTTGCAACATGTCTGAAACTTCGGCCACAAGCTGCGCGCTGCCTTCGTTTTTTATGGCTATGTCCTGATACACAACCTGTTTCGGTGGGTCATATAGACTCATATAGTCTCTGAAGCCCGCCTCAGAAATTAAACTAAAGACAACTTTTTGGTCAGAAAAATGACTGATGACGGCATTCATGGTTTGCTGTGATGTCGTCGTTGTGATACCAAAATGTATATTGCTACGATCGGCCTGAACAGGGATAATGCGATACTGTTTCATCTGCTCAATGGTAAGAATATCTTTAAAAAGCGGTTTTTCAACCTGCTGTGATGTGTCCACGTACCCCACGTGCAGCACTTCGGCGCGGCGCAACGTTGAGCGCTCTTCTTCGCGGCGCACGTCTTCGTTATCGGTATTTGTTGAAAAATCCCCACTCATCTTGCTATCTATTATAGCTGCTTGTGCTATGAGAAGAAAGCCCGTGGTTAATGGAGTATGATGAGAAGAGAATGAAGCACGAAAAACAGGTACAGCGTAAAATTGTCTTGATTGTCCATGATATACGCAGCACCCACAATGTTGGCAGTCTACTCAGGACTGCGGACTGCTTGGGAGTAGACGAAGTCTACCTCACGGGCTACACACCGTACCCCAAGCACGAACACGACGAGCGCTTGCCGCATATTAGCGCTAAGCTCACATCACAGATACACAAAACAGCGCTGGGCGCGGAGACATTTGTGCGCTGGAAGCACAGCACCAGCGTGACATTTACTATATCCAAGCTGCGCCGCGCTGGTTACTCTGTCGTAGCACTCGAGCAGACAGCAGAAAGCACGTCAATTTTGTCTTGGATGCCTTCGGATAAGATAGCAATTTTACTTGGTCGTGAGGTAGAAGGCATCGATCCCTCACTGCTAAAACTGTGCGAATACGCCGTACAAATTCCGAATTTAGGTCAAAAAGAATCACTTAATGTTGTACAAGCCGCAGCGATTGCTCTCTATCAAGCCCGTTTTGCAGTAAGCCAGTAAACGTGCTATACTACTAGCGCTTACTAAACAATACACATGACACTAACCAAAACAAAACCGCATCGACCAAGCGTTGCCCACCGAAAACGCACGGCACAACACCATAGCCGGAGCAGCCGCTACCGACAGCCTTACTGGCCGTACATACCGATTGCCATCATAATGATGCTCGGGCTTGTCTGCAACAACTGGTTGTCGGTATCTGGTCGAAATGTTCTCGGTTATGCAACAGACATGAGCGCCTACGGGTTACTGAGCGGTACGAATGCTGAACGTACTGCCCATAGTTTAGGCAGCCTGGCCCTCAGCGGCACCCTTAACCAAGCCGCTCAAAATAAAGCCAACGACATGGTGACGCGCGATTACTGGTCACACAATACCCCCGACGGTCAGGCACCTTGGACGTTCATTACCGCAGTAGGTTATGGATACCAAACGGCCGGCGAAAACCTTGCCTACGGCTTCACAGCTGCATCAGAAACCATTACGGGATGGATGAATAGCCCCGGGCATCGGGCAAACATCTTAAATACGTCATTTAGTGAGGTCGGGTTTGGGATAGCAAACTCACCAAATTATGTTGGCAGCGGGCCGCAAACAGTGGTTGTAGCCATGTACGCTTTGCCAGCGGGCGGGACAGCTCCAGTTGCACCAGTTTCACCGGCACCTGCGGCACCTGCCGTACCTGCGCCAGCGCCAAAGCCTACACCCGCCAACCCTGCATCGGGCAGTTCAGGTGGTGGGACAGAACCAGCCAGCCCAGCAGTGCCATCGACGGAAGAAACACCCACGCCAGAACCAACGCCACAAGCCGTAGCCGCGCCCGCAACAAAGCAGGGCGACTCAGACATTGTTGCCAAATCGGCAGATTCAATAGCACCTTCAAGCGTCAGTCGGGTTGAAGTGCTTTCTGCCAGCAATGTCGCGTGGAGCCAATTTGCGGTCAGCATGCTTGCTTCAGTTGCGCTGCTTGCGTTTTTACTCAGGCATAGTTTTGCTTGGCACAAAGTCATCGTAAAAGGTGAGAAATTCCTTCTGCATCACCAACAGCTCGACATTTTATTTGTTGCCGTGGCTACACTTGGGTTTATACTGCTACAAACATCCGGAACCATCCGCTAAACTTGCCAGTTACCAAAAAACAAAACTCGGCAGCCGCTACTGCAGCTTTACATTATCGGCACCAACGAGCTCGGACAAATCCGCAATAATTGCTTCGTTTGCTTGAATTTGAGCCGGTAACTTGACTGCCTGCTTCCCACTATCGGGGCCAAGCACAAGCACGACTTCATGTTCACCGACAGTGCGATCAACTATAGCCTTTAGCCGTGATAGTAACGCCGTATCGTCACTGTTTTTTAGACGGATATACAGCCTTGGGGGTTTAGATGAAGACTCGGCTGCAGCGGTTCTCGCCTTATGTACAGTTTTTTTTGCAGCCTTTGACGGTTTTGGGAGCCGAGCTTTGCGCCCAGTTGTTTGGTAAGCAACTGCTTGTTCGTGTGTGATTTCACGTGCATCGTCAACCATAATTTTTACCTCGTCACCGGGCTGACCATCTCGCCCTTTAATGCTTATTTTGCCACGAATGAGCACCACCCTGTCTCTTTCCCACAGGCCGACGGTTTGTTGATAGGCCGACGGAAAAAGAACGGCTTCAATCTCGCCAAATTCGTCCTGAACTTTTACGAACGCCATTTTTTGGCCATTTTTTGTCGTTATTTCCCGTGCTTCAGCAATGCTGCCACCGACGACAACGGCTCGACCATCATGTTCGGGCTTTAAAATATTGAGTGGTGTTGTTTGCTCTGCAAGAAGCGCACTAAAAGCCTGGAGTGGTTGCTGGCTCAGGTACAGACCGAGTAGCTCTCGTTCCCACAGTAGCATGTCTCGCTGAGTGTGTTTTAGCTCTGGTGCTTCCAACTTAAGGGTAGGTTTGGCAGTAATGACATCGTTGGCTAGACTACCAAATAAGTCAGTCTGACCACTTGCCTTTTCCTTTTGCAGGCGCTGGCCAAATGCAAGGATGAGGTCTAAATTATGCAGTAGCGTGGAACGGTCAAAAAACAAATCAAATGCACCTGACCGCGCAAGACTTTCCAGTGCTTTTCGGTTAACCGTCCGCAGGTTCACAGCTGACACAAAATCTTCGATGCTACTAAATGGACCCGCCTCACGGGCGCGCACTATTTCTTCGACCGCGCTGGTGCCCACATTTTTTATTGCATTCATACCAAAGCGAATAGCATGTTTTTCTTTTACGACCGCAAACTCGCCAAAAGACTCATTTACATCTGGTGGTAGCACCGCAAGACCCATTTTTTTACATTCGGCAATTTCTATGGCGAGCCGGTCGGTGTCATCAAAATCACTGGTCATGAGCGCAGCCATATAGGCGGCGGGATAATGTGCTTTTAGGTAGGCCGTTTGGTATGCAATCAGCCCATAGCACGCCGCGTGAGATTTATTGAAACAATACGCGGCAAAATCTTCTAACTGTTTCCAGAAGGCTTCCATAAGTCCACGCTCTGCTCCAACCGTCGTAACCGCACCCTCGATAAATTCGGCCTTCATTTTGGCCATCATCTGCGGATTTTTTTTGCCAATTGCTTTGCGGAGTGTGTCGGCCTGACCACCGGTAAAACCACACATATCCTTACTAATCTGCATGACTTGTTCTTGCATAACAATAACGCCGTAGGTGCTTTCGAGAGCAGATTTCATGGCAGGATGAACGTACGTAATCCGTTTTTTACCGTGTTTGCGGGCAATAAAATCTTCTATCCACTGCATCGGACCCGGTCGATACAGAGCAACCATAGAGATTATGTCTTCAAACTTGGTTGGTTGTAGCTCTTTTAAGTACCGCTTCATGCCAGCAGATTCCAGTTGGAAAACGCCGGTGGTATCGCCCCGGCTTAACAGCTCGTAGGTTTTTGTGTCGTCGAGAGGAATTGTGTTGATGTCGATATCAACCCCGTATACTTTTTTGGTAATACGAAGTGCATTTTTAATGATTGTTAAGTTACTGAGTCCAAGAAAATCCATTTTGAGTAGCCCTAGCTCTTCTATTGGCCCCATCGGATACTGCGTCGAGATAACACCCTTTTGCGCCATTTCTAGAGGAACAAATTTGACGATATCATCGGGCGCAATGACGACACCAGCGGCATGAACACCGTGGCTACGAACTGTGCTTTCAAGCGTGATAGCGTAATCTATGACAGTTTTGCTCGTTTCATTTGTCTGATACTCGCGCTTAAGGTCAACATCGTCGATGATAGAAGTAGCTAGCGGTATATGCCTGCCCTGTACGGGCTGCGGGATCATCTTAGCAAGACGATCTGCGTCCCCGTACGGCACTTGCAACACTCGCGCCACATCACGCACAGCGTTGCGAGCAAACATCCGTCCAAATGTCACAATATTTGCCACCCGATTTTTACCGTACTTTTCGACGCAGTATTGAATAACCTCGTCGCGGCGAGTGTCCTGTATGTCTATGTCGACGTCCGGCATGGAAACGCGATCAGGGTTCAAAAATCTTTCAAACAGGAGATCATACGCCAACGGGTCTAGCTCAGTTATTTTTAGTGCGTAGGAAATGATTGAACCAGCTGCGCTGCCCCGACCTGGCCCAAACACAATTCCCTGTTTTTTGCCCCAGTTGATAAAATCTTGAATAATGAGAAAGTAGCCGTCGAATCCCATTTTTTCGATAATTCCCAGCTCGTAATTAGCTCGGTCAATGACTGCTACAGGCAGGTGCTTTTGCGCTTCTGCCACCGACATTTTTTCGGCGTCAAGTTCCGGTATGCCGCCGTACCGCCAAGCCATGCCTCGAAACGCAAGTTTATCGAGATACGTTTTTTCTGTCTCACCACTTGGCACGGGAAACTTTGGAATAAGGATTTTCCCAAGGTCAATGTTGACATGGCAACGCTCAGCAATCACTTTTGTGTTTGAAATGACTTCGGGATGGTCAACACCCCAGCGCTTAACAAGCTGGTCTGGCGGTATAACGTGCAGGTCATAGTCCTTAAGTGACATGCGCTTTTCGTCTGCCAGAAAGGCACCCGTGCCGACGCAGAGCAAAATTTCGTGAGCAGCCTGGTCTGTGTGTTTAAGATAGTGAGCGTCACATGTCAGAACCACAGAAATGTTGAGTTCTTTGGCAAGTTTAAACACGCCGTCATTAACCCGTTTTTGTTCGACGCTGTGACTCGGCGCTTCGGAGTGGCCATGATCTTGAACCTCAAGATAATATCTGTCACCGAAGACTTTTTTGTACCACGCGGCGATCTCTTTGGCAGCAGCGTAATCATCGTTTTTGAGGGCACCACCTATTTCCCCGCCCAGGCATGCACTCGTTGCTATAAGCCCCTCATTGTACTGCTCTAGCAAATCATGATCGATACGCGGAAAATAGTAAAACCCGTCAAGGTTGGCAATAGTAGACAGCCGCATAAGGTTTTGGTAACCGGTTTCATTCATAGCAAGTAACACAAGGTGATAGCGGTTTTTGTCCTTGCCCGGCTCTTTGTCGGTGTGCTTTCGCGCAGCAACGTAGGTTTCTATACCAATAATGGGCTTGATTTCCTGGGCAATGCACTCCTTATAGAACTCAATGGTGCCGCTAAGCGTACCGTGGTCGGTCATGCCAACCGCACTCATACCCTGCTCTTTAACAAAACTCACCAGCTCCGGAATTTTTGTTAGCCCGTCGAGCAAACTATACTGCGTATGGTTATGCAAATGCACAAAATCAGCCGCAACTGTTTCCGTATTATTCTTCACGGCAAGACTTAATCCCTCCGACACTAGCTCTCCCCTTGTCATTTCGAGCGGAGCCGAGACATCTATCTTAGACGATCTCTCCGCTGCGATCTAGACAACAGCAACGTTTACTCCAACTTTACTCCAAATTATAACGTAAGCACTGGCTCACCGTCAGTTTCACTTTTACAACAGAACCTACTCGGCGCGAGACTAGTAAGAATGGCACTGGCCAACAGATCAGGAGTCGACCCTGAATAACACGTGCCGATTATTATTTCTTGAGGTAGGTGCGGAGGTTTTCGACAGCTTTGGTAGCTTCGGCTATGGCTTTTTTGAGGTCTTTGTCTTCGGCTTCGCCGTCATGTAGGCTTGAAAGCATTTCACGAGCCTTGTCTTTTGCTTTCTGGCCTTTCGTGACTGCGTCGTCCAAAGATTTTTTGCTTTTACCCCGTAACTCGCTGAACTTATTACCAGCTTCTGCGATGACGTCACCAAGTTCGGTATGCAGCTTTTTTAGTTCTTTTTCGGCTGCAGTGTAAGTTTCCGATGCTTTGTCTTTTATGTCCTCTCGGGTTTCTTTGCCACTCTTTGGAGCGGTTAAAATTCCTGCGACGTACCCTGCGACGGCACTTAGCGCAGCACCGATTGCGATTTTTTTAGCTGTACTTTCACCTTCGTCACCTTTTTTAGCTGCAAACATGAAACCCTCCTTATTTTTTTTTCGCCTTCACAATAAATTTGATTAGCATTTTCAGGAGCCCCACCGCGCCAGCATTTTTGACAAAAGTTTGACCGATCTCCTCGACTCTATCGACCAGCGCGCCACCTTTTGTGGCCACTTCACGCAACGACTTTACAAGCCTAAACGTTATAACGACTGTGGCAATAGCAATACCGAGGAAAATTGCCAAGAAAACGCTGAGAATAATTACTAGTATTTCAAATGCATCCATATATGTATAATACCACTTCTGCGACAAAATATACAATTTGCTTGCTTTAAGATTCTTTGAGCAGCTCCTCCAGATGAGCGCGAAATGCCGGGCCAAGGTCTTTGTGCCGTAAGCCAAATGCAACGACAGTCATTAGATATTCGAGTTTATCACCGGTGTCATAGCGGCGGCTATTTTGCATGAGACAGCCAAAGAACTTATGGCCATCTTTGAGCATTGGGTCTACCAAGCTGGTCGCGACATAAAACTCCTCGCCCTTGGGCAAGTTTGCCAAACCGCTATCTATGTAGTTTAAAACTGCGGGGTCAAATAGGTAGCTGCTGACGTGTGCGTAGTTGGACGGAGCAGCGGCGCGACCAGGTTTTTCAACCATAGCACTCATTTCTAGCACACCATCGCGCTTCTCCTCACCGGCAAGTATGCCGTAGCGCTCGAACTCTTTGTCGGTACTCACCCGCATACAGGTGGCAATGCTTCCACCGAGTTCATTGTAGAGCTCAATCATTTGGGTGAACGTGTTTGGTTCAGACACGACAAGGTCATCGGCATAAACAAATATAAACGGTTCGTTGCCTATAAGATGAGCGGCATTGGCTATAGGAGTTGCGTTACCATACGGACCTTTTTGGCGTATATATATAAAGTTGGCCATGTTGGCAAGGTCTTCCATTTCCGTAATGAAGTGGGCTTTTTTAGGTCCACCAGCGCGGATATTTACTAACAAATCTTCATTTGGCACATCGAAGTGATCTTCTATGGCTCGCTTGCTACTGCTGCCAACAATAATGATGTCCTTGATGCCTGCTGAAACCAAGTCCTCTACGGCATATTGAATAATGGGCTTGTCGATAAGTGGCAGCATTTCCTTAGGCATGGCCTTCGTTTGCGGCAAAAAGCGCGTGCCGAACCCAGCCGCAGCAATAACAGCCTTAGTTACTTTTTTTGGTTGTGCCATTTCACCCTCCGTTACAATTCTGTGGACGTTATTATATACCTAAATGTTTTTTTATGAGTTCGGTCGCAAGTGCTGGATTTGCTTTACCTTTTGATTGTTTCATGACCTGACCAACGAGAAACCCAATTGCTTTCATTTCGCCACGCTGAACATCGGTTGCCGCTTTAGGATTAGCCGCAACTACTTGCTGAACAATTGCACTGATCGCGCTCTCGTCACTTTCCTGTAGTAGATTTTTTGCTTCAGCTACTTTCTCGGGATTTTCCCCGTTCTTAAGAACCTCATCAAGTACTTCTTTTGCTGCCGTAGAGCTCAGTTTATTGTCTGCGACCATGTGGCTCAGTGCTATTAGGTTTTTTACCTGGGATTCATGGTTCTCCTCTGTCGGTTCAACTTCGCTTACATTATCTGGGTCGTCAGACTGCGGACGCATCAGCCAAAAAGCAACCCGTTTTGCATGCTCGGGGCCTGCTTCGTCAAATATTTCTCCGACCGTCCTGGCTGTCTTCGGATCAGCAATAACATCCTCAATGGTGTTTTCGTCTAAGCCCATGTTTGCAAACTTATTTCGGAAGTCGCTGGGCAGATCGGGCATGAGCGCAGCAATTTGTGCGACATACTCGTCTGTAAGCACCACTGGCGGGACATCCGGGTCGGGCATGTAGCGATAGTCGTGCGCGTCTTCTTTTGAACGCTGGCTGAATGTCTTCTGTCCTGCATCATCCCAGCCACGTGTTTCTTGCACGATTGTTTTGCCTGTTTCGAGAAGTTCAATTTGCCGGTTCACCTCATATTCAACTGCCCGTTCGATGCTGCGGAAACTATTGAGATTCTTAGTTTCGGTACGAGTCCCCAGTGTACTGTCTTTACTGACGCTGACATTGACGTCAAAGCGCATGTTGCCATAGTACAGATTGGCGTAGCTGACATCGGCGTACCGCATTAGGAGCCATAGTTCGTGGGCATATGCTTTCGCTTCCGCAGCACTATGCATATCTGGTTCACTGACAATCTCAAGTAGCGGCGTGCCGGCACGGTTGAGGTCTACCAAACTAAAATGGGTGCCAGCTGGATGAGTTGACTTACCGGCATCGGCTTCCAAATGAGCCCTAGTTATACCAACCCGTTTATGTTCTCCTTCTACTGTGACATCGACATATCCACCCAGTATGATTGGTTCGTCAAATTGCGTAATTTGGTAGCCCATGGGCAAGTCGGGATAAAAATAATGCTTGCGGTCAAATTTACTAAACAATTGCGGTTTGGTACCTAGAGCAAATGCCGCTCGGCTTGCTAAATCGACAGCTTTTTCATTTAAGACAGGCAGTGCGCCAGGCAAACCAAAGTCAATGTGGTTCACCAGCGTGTTTGGTGCCGCCTCACGTGCGTCGTTATCTGCACCGCTGAACAGCTTTGTCTTAGTCTTAAGCTGCACATGGCACTCAATGCCTATAGTTACGGTGTACTGCCGCCGAACGTCCTCGCTGATCATCTTATCTCCTTGATCATTAACGTCATAGCGCTCCCAGATCTTTTAGCGCGGCTTTAATACCCAGTAAAGCGTCCTTAACGTCGCGCTCGCGAAGTTTTATGTCACTTTCGTGAACGAGTTTGTTGCGTAGCTTATGCCCGAACCATACATCATCGTTATATTTTATATCGCGCTGAGCAGCCACAAGGCGCTCGCCCATAGTTTTACCCTTGTAGCGGCTGTCTTTAAGCGCTTTGTCAAGCATTTTATCGGCGTCGATAATGGCCAGCGGCCACGTAGTTTTATCTTTAAGTAGCTGCTGTAAATCTTTCCATTTTCGCTCGTAATCTCCTTTGTTCAGTTTGTGGCGGCGCCGGGACATAACAGCCGCGGCAACAACAAGCAGCACAATTACAATGCCTGCACCGACAGCCAGTAAGCTCGAATCCATCACGTTATTCATTGTATGACTCCTTCAGCAGCAGCGGCGAATTCTAACAACTCACGGTCATGCTTTTGTGCTGCAATTATTTGTAGCCCTACCGGCATCCCATCACCGACAGCGCAAGGAATACTAATTGCCGGCACGCCAACCATGCTTGGCCCAACAGTCATCATGTCTACAAGGTACATCTTAAGTGGGTCGTCCACATTGTCGCCGATTTGAAAAGCTGTGTTTGGCGCAACAGGACCAATAAGAAAATCGACATCTTTCAGAACCGCGTCAAATTCATTGATGAGCTTCGTTCGCACAGTTTGTGCTTTTTTATAGTACGCATCGTAGTAGCCACTGCTCAGTACATACGTGCCGATCATAATGCGCCGCTTAGTTTCACGCCCAAACCCCATTTGCCGAGTCCGGGTGTAACTATCAGTTAGATCTCTGGCATCCCCGGTAAAATGGCCAAAACGTTGTCCGTCGTGACGAGCCAAATTACTGCTGACTTCGGCGGGGCAAATGATGTAGTAGACCGCAAGCGCCAACGGCAAAGAAGGGACACTAACCTCTCGTACATCTGCTCCGGCATCTCGCAGTTTTCGGATGGCGGTCTCAATTGCCGTACGAACATCATCATCGAGCCCCTCACCCATCCATTCTTTGATAACGCCTACTTTGGCTGATGAGAGGTTAAGAGCCTGCGGTGAAAGAACATATCCAGTTGGATTACGATCTATGGTTGTACCGTCCAGTTCGTCTTTTCCCGCCATAACGTCGATTACAAGACAAGCGTCTTCGACTGAACGAGCGAATGTACCAACCGTGTCCGTACTACTTGCCATGGCGACAATACCCGAACGCGACATGAGACCATAGGTTGGTTTATAGCCAACGCAGCCATTGTAGCTGGCTGGTTGACGAGTAGATCCTCCGGTGTCGGTACCGAGTGCGAACGGTGTCATTTCTAGTGCAACCGCTACCGCCGAACCGCCAGAGGAACCACCGGCGACTTTTTGTTTGTCACGAGCATTGCTGGTCGTAAAAAAGTCCGAGTTTTCGGTGCTGGCACCGTGTGCAAAAGCGTCTAGGTTGGCTTTGGCCACACATATTGCGCCCTCTGCTTCAAGTCGTTCAATGACCGTTGCCTGGTACGGTGCGGTAAAACCTTTGAGTATGTTGCTGGCCGCAGTTGTTTCTGCCCCAAACACAAGGTAGTTATCTTTTGCGATGAAAGGCACGCCTGCCAGACGACCAGCCTTCTCCCCATTTGCCACTTTTTCATCTATTGCTTTTGCCCGGGAGCGCGCTGAATCTGCCAGAGTCACAATGATAGCCTGGTACTCTTTGTGCTTGTCTATGGCTGCAAGTGACTGCTCGACAAGATCGGCCGCCTTCACCCGCCCAGCCTGAACATCATCTGCAATCTGAGCTACTGGCTTCCAGACGCTCACAGTTCTGTCTCCTTGATCATTAGGTTTTGACACTGTGTCATTTTGTCATTTTGCAGAAGCCTAGACATGTAAGAATAAAAAGGAATGATCATTGTTTTCATCCGATCATCCTACTCACCTTTAACTGATTATTTTCAGTTGCCGGTACGTTTTCGAGAAGTTTTTCCGGAAGATAGCCGTAATCTTTGACTTCGTCTTTACGCATGACGTTAGTAAGTCCGGTGACTTGGTTAGTCGGCTCAAGGCCAGTGACGTCTGCACTAGTAAGAAGGTCGACATATCCAAGGATAGCACTCAACTCTTCGGTAAAAATGTCCACTTCCTCGTCAGACAAAGAAATCCGCGCGAGCGTGGCCAACTTTAAAACATCATCACGAGACAACTTCGCCATAAGCTACTAGTATACCAAGTCTTAACTGTGCAGTAACTATTTACTTGTCGTCTGCGATATGTTCTAATATTTTAATGATTGCCAGCACAGATACGGAGCCCCGACAGGTTATCGTAACTCCCGAACTATCGACACCATGCAAGGAAGCAATTTTAAGCATAACAGGACTTGGGTGCCAAGCAGACGTTGTACCAGACTTAATTAAGGCTTTAGAGGCGGTTAGTAAAACCACCTTACCAGATGTTGATAATACCACTGAAGCAGTATCAAACTCGCTAAAAGGAATATATACTAAAGCCAGAAACAGTGAGTTGGCCAATAGCAACCTTGCTAAACTCGTTTTTGGTAATTGCGAAGTTGCGGGTATTGATACTAGCCACATTAAATTTACGGTTATTACACCATCACAATTAAGAAGAAGCCCTGGGGTATCGAGAGATGGTGCTGAAATTTTGTATATACGTGAACAAAAAAAATCTGAAAATAATGTAAAAACAGAAATTGCTAAACTGCCTGAACAAGACGTCAAACCTGTTATTGATACGACTGAAATACGAGCGGCATATTTTGAAGTAATAGCTGAAATCATTCAGCAAGTCGATTCAACTACAGATACAATCCTTAAAAACCATCAGGAAATATCAAAATTTTTTGGAGCAATAACTGGAAAAAAGAAATTTAAATATGTTAATAATAATTCTGGAACAACTGTAAATCGTACCTCAAAACAATTAGTAAACTACCTGTCAGAATTCATTAAAAACCCCGAACACTTCATTCAGTCAAAGATTGTTGAAAAATATCAAAGTATAATTCGCATACAAGCACGCGCAAAAGTTGCTACATCAATAGGCGATATAATCAGAACCGAGTTAAACCAGTTTGATAAAATAGTTAGAAGTCTCGCTCACAGTGCAATAACAAATACAGAGCCAACTACAAAACCTACTCGAGGAAAACCAACAACAGTTGAAACTATTCCTAGCACTGAGGATAATGTTAGCTCAGGGATAATAGAGCATTTCTCTGACATACAAACCAACCTGCCGTGGCTCGAGGAAGATAAGTCTAGAACGTTAAATAAGTACACAGGTCCCGAAGGTACGATATATTTTCTTGACGCTCGGAGTGCTGTTGCTAAAAACATAGAAAAACTGTGTACAAAGAGTAGTAAAAGAAGGCAATACGACTTTAAAAGACAAAAAATGAGGGCAATTAAGCTAGGTGCTTCAAATAACGCACAAGGTAATATATATAAGCCTAATCTTGAACGCAATGCAATTCCAAAAGACTTCGAAATCTATGCTATGAAGCTCGCTACACACGATGCACCCCGCACATTTTTTTCGATTAAACAATTAAAGGATATATCAGCATCATTGCCTGAAGGGGTCAATCCAGACGATAAAGTTGTAGTTATACTCGGATGCAGTGCTAAATCACATCAAGAAGACTTGATTGATCACTTTTACCGTGTGCCAAAAAAAACGATGAGGTCACTACATGTTGGTAGTGTGTAGGCACGTAATATCGAATCAATAAACTAAGTAGTTAAGCAAATAGTATTTTAAGCTTCCCATCTCTGATGACTTCGCTCTCGTTCAACTGCGCATGAAAGCACTGACTGCGGTGCTTAACCGAGCATGGTTGATTGCCAGACCCAGCAACAAGCGTACTAGTCTTTTACTTCACGGGATTTGAGTAATATTACGGAATCTGTCCTTCGCTCATAGCAGACATCCAGATTGCTCCTATGAAAACATTGTTGTATGATGGCACGAGCATGAGGGGAACAACAGCTGAGATGGTTACTGACGAGAGGCCGTCACATGAATTACGTGGCGCTGGTATTGCTTTCGGCGTCGACTCATTTGGACGAAATCTTGATGGTGTATACACCGATTATCAAGGCACCTACGGAGCAGAGTCAGAAGAGTACCTTGAACTGATGGAAGCTGCCGGCTTTAGTGAACAGTTTGAAGGGCCCTTTTCGCCACCGGATAAATTTGGTTGTTCGTATGCATCGGATTCTGCCTTCGCGATCAATTGGCATCGCATTAGCCTGAATGAGCTAGTTAAACTTGGTGACTTACCAGCAACTACAGTTCAAAACTATCAGCGATGTGTAAACTCGGGTGACTATAAGAAATTTTATCTGCAAACACTGAAAAAGGGCTACCTGACTGAAGCTTACACATCTTTTGAGGATAGTGGTAATTACGTACGCGTAAAGGATTTTAAAGCCTGGTGCGACAAACAATCATATTGGCTTGATCGCTATGCTGCTTATAAAGTTCTGAAAAGACTACCCGAAAACGAAGGTAGGCCGTGGCAGGAGTGGTCGAAGGGAAGCGTTTACTCATACGGTATAGTGTCAGAAGTAGCCAAACAGTATCCAGATGTATTCGGTACGATCAAGTACATTCAGTGGAACGCCGCAAAACAGGCTCTGGCTTACAAAGAAATGGCGGCAAAGCACGGCATAAAAATACGCGGCGATGTGCCTTTCGGAGTCAGACTTGAGAGCGCTGATGTTTGGGGTAACCGCGAATTATTTGACCTAGATGAAAAGGGTTATGCGCGCCATGTCTCCGGCGCAAAGCCTGACCACTTAGCGCCTAATGGACAAATTTGGGGGCACCCTGCCTATGTCACAGAAAACCCAGATTTAATTGACTGGTGGATTAAACGCCTTAAGCATGTCCATGAACTAACCGGCGGAGACACACGACTCGATTATTTTGTTGGGTTTGCGCATCCTTGGCTAATACCTGCGGGTACCCGAATGGCTACTGAGGGATCTCGAGGGAAGGGTTTTGGTAATAAGCTTTTGAAGAGGCTTAAACTGGATAATGAGTTTGGTGAAGCGCAGAGACTACCCCTGTACGCCGAGGCGGTTGGTGACGTAACCTATGTGGTGAGGGCTCTGCTAAAGAGATACGACCTTTCACACATGCTTGTCTATACTTTTGTACCATGGGGCACAGATAAAGAAACTATTCAGGATTTGCCCCGCAATTTTCGCAAAAACGGCACTGCCTTCAGTAGTACCCATGACTCTGAGACATTGATGGGTATGGTCGCACGGCTCTATGAATCTGCGGAGACCGGTGACCCAGCCTATGATACTACCCAAACCGGCCGTAAAGCACTTCGAAATAAACCACAAAAAGAACGTAGCGTATCAACCGAACCATGGACACATTTCATACGGGAGTTAGCAGATTACTGCAAAGAGGAAGAACTGGTCCATGACCGAAATCTTACTGATGCAATGCGCGAGGTCATGCTGCGTAAAGTGGCACGGTATGCGATAAAGTCGATACTGGATTCAGAGGCTGAGACTGTCGTCACTCCCATCTGGGATGTGTTGTACAGTCGTACACGGTTCAACACACCAGGTACCTATAACGGTCAGCCTGGATTCACGGGTCAGAACTGGACCCACCGATATGACGCAGCTGAGTTACAAAAGCATGTAGCCGAAATGCGTTCCGACATCGAAGCAAGCGATCGATTAAAGCGCCAGCTCGCACATCTAGCACTGGCCAAACAGGAAGTCGCTTAGAACCTAACGCGCATATCGAACTAGTCAGCTCCCTCGGTCGGCAGAGCCGTGAAGCGCCGCTGGCTTCTTTAACCCCAGCCTTACGTAAACACCCTGCTAACACCTTTAAGCGCTAAGCGAGCGAGATGCCTTTAGGGGTGGGGCGCTTTAAACAACTGGATTACTCCGGTGGTTTAAAGCGGGGCGGGCGAGCCTGCCCCTGTAGTATCTACAGCATAGATTTCAGCTCATTGATGAGATCGCGAAGTTCAGCGGCTTGTTCGAACTGGAGGTTGGCGGCGGCAAGATCCATTTGGGCAGTGAGGTCTTTTATGACTGTTTTGTATTCTTCCCTAGGAATCTTTTTGAGGTCAAGTTTAGCGCGCTTGGCTCCTTCTGGCAGTTCGGTATTCATGCGAGCTTCGACAGCACGACTAATGCCCGTAGGTGTTATGCCGTGCTGCTGGTTGTACTTCGCTTGTACTTCGCGGCGACGATTAGTTTCGTCAATAGTACGGCGCATGCTATCCGTGATACGGTCGGCGTACATAATAACTCGACCCTTTTCGTGGCGAGCCGCCCGCCCAACGGTCTGGATGAGGGCCTGCTCGCTACGCAAAAAACCTTCCTTGTCAGCATCGAGAATAGCCACTAGAGATACCTCTGGCAAATCAAGCCCCTCACGCAGGAGGTTAATACCGACCAAGACGTCGTAGACGCCAAGCCGTAGGTCGCGCAAAATATCCGTACGGTCAAGTGTGTCGACATCGCTATGTAAGTAGGCGACCTTAATGTTCAGGTCTTTCAGGTATTCTGTCAGGTCTTCGCTCATTCGCTTGGTGAGCGTTGTGACTAGTACCCGCTCGTTACTAGCAATAGTACCGCGAACCTCGGCTAGGAGGTCATCTATTTGCCCGTCAATCTGGCGTACTTCGATGACCGGATCAAGTAGACCAGTTGGGCGAATCACCTGCTGGACCGGTTCGGTGCTGCGGCTGAGTTCGTACTGGGCAGGAGTTGCACTGACATACACAACCTGGTTGACATGACGTTCGTATTCCGTAAAATTGAGCGGGCGATTATCGAGTGCGCTCGGCAAGCGAAAACCGTGCTCTACGAGAACTTCCTTACGCGCTCTGTCGCCGTTGTACATACCACGGAGTTGCGGTATGGTCATGTGGCTTTCGTCAACAAACAGCAAGTAATCGTCAGGGAAATAGTCAAGCAGTGTCGCTGGCTGCTCACCCGGCTCACGGTTAGTAAGGTAACGACTGTAGTTTTCTATACCTTTAACGAATCCCGTTTCCTCGAGCATCTCCAGATCAAATCGAGTGCGTTGCTCGAGTCGCTGAGCTTCTAGCAGTTTGCCTTGTTTATTAAACTCTGCCAATCTCTCGCCCAACTCCTGCTGAATGTACCCCAGGGCAACAGTCAATTTGTCTTGTGGGGTGACGTAGTGACTACTAGGAAAAATTTTGTAACTATTTAGCTGTGCCATAATTTCACCCGTCAGCGGGTCAATTTTGGTAATCCTATCAACTTCTTCGCCAAATAGGTCAATACGATAGGCCCACTCTTCACCAGCAGGATAAACATCTACCACGTCACCGCGAACACGAAACGTCCCTCTGTGAAAATCGATGTCGTTGCGCTTGTACTGTATGTCTGTCAGTTGGCGGAGCAACTTATCACGCACACGGCGTTCACCCTTTACAACTTCGACCGAAAGACCGTCGTAATCTTCTACCGAACCGATGCCGTATATGCAGCTAACGCTTGCCACGATAAGAACGTCTTTGCGGCTCAGTAGCGCGTCTGTGGCAGCATGCCTAAGCCGGTCAATTTCTTCGTTGATCGCACTATCTTTTTCGATAAAAGTATCAGAACGGGCAATATATGCTTCTGGCTGATAGTAGTCAAAATAGCTCACAAAGTAGTGAACAGCGTTGTCCGGAAAAAACTGTTTAAACTCATTGTAGAGCTGGGCCGCCAGAGTTTTGTTATGGCTCAGTACCAAAGTTGGGCGTTGCACATTTTGCACCAGGTTCGCCATGGTAAACGTCTTGCCACTCCCAGTCACACCAAGCAATGTCTGTTCTTTTACCCCGCCTTGCAAACCCTCGGTCAACCGCCGAATTGCCTCTGGCTGATCCCCTTGTGGCGTGTAATCACTCTTAAGCTGAAACTTTTTCATCCTACCAGTATACTCGATAGACCTACCTCAATGTCGTAGAAAGCAACATATAGCCATTCCAAAACAAAATGGCGATGACTATGATCATATTCTGGTGTGCAGTAATCCGAACTCGGCGTAAGCGTTCTAAAGAGGCGCTGTCGAACATCTAGCGCCTGAAGATGTTTACAGTGATGCTTACACCAACCTAGGGTTCCAGTGGAACAAGCCTGTTTTAAATAGAAGCGTAAGCAGGTAGAATAAAGGGTAATGCCACATACACACAAACACGAACATAAAGTCTGGAAAATGAGTGATGAGCAAAAAAAAGCCATCGCAAAATCGACGCGTGACTTACGCAGCAGCGAAGAAGAGTTTGAAGCTGCCTTTAGAATACTGAAAAAATACCCAAAAAGGGTGACTTTTTTTGGCTCTGCCCGCTTAAGCCCCCGCTACAAATCATACCAGTGGGCTCGTGAGCTTGCCGGTGATCTCGCAGAAGATGGGTTTGCTATTCTTTCGGGAGGTGGTGGCGGAATAATGGAAGCAAGTAACCGCGGTGCTTACGACGAACAGCTTGTTTCGATTGGCTTTAATATTACTCTACCGCACGAGCAGCACATTAACCCCTATACTTCAGATCACATGACGTTTAACTTTTTTTTCACGCGCAAGGTAATGATGACATTTTATTCACACGCGTTTGTCTGCTTTCCGGGTGGGTTCGGTACACTAGATGAATTTTTTGAAATAATAACTCTCATGCAAACGCACAAAATGCCCCATGTACCCATCATACTTGTCGGCAAAAAGTTCTGGAAACCACTCGACAAATTCATTCGTAAACATATGCTTAATACTGGTCTTATATCGCACGGCGATCAGCGGATCTACATTATTACCGACAACCTTCGGTACGCTCGGCAAGTTATAAACCAAGATTACGAAAAGTAAACCAGACCGGGAAAAAACGCATCGATTCGCCGCACACGGCTAATGTCTACTCAAATTCTACAGACGGAGCAAGCTGCTTTCCAAGCGATGCTGCTAGCATGTCCTGGAGGTTATCCTGGCGCAGGTAGCGGGCAAAAAGTTCACGCCCGAGTGTTTCTCGCATGTTTTTGAGCACCCGCTCACCATAGCCGAACCCGTTGCATACCCCAAGCGCTACATCAAGTACATTAAGAGAGGTGGCTTCTCCGGTACTATCAAGTAAGCCGAGCATGTCAGTTTCTTCCCAAAAGCCCAGTACAGACTGCAGACTAGCCAGGGCGGCACCGACACTGTGCCAGGCTAGGTCTTCTGGCTGGACGTGTGGCTCAAACACCTCCGGGTGATAGCTGGCGTGACCGTGTCCATAAAACCAGTGGACAGCTTGCCAAGAAAGTCTACTGCCGCCAAGCACGACATCAGTCAAAGGCTCCTCGGCGAGTGCCTTTTGTACCAGTTCCCCAAAGTTTGGCTGCACCTGCAGCAACTTGTTGTATGCGCTGAGCGCACGCATGTCATTTAGTAGATGAAGTGAAAGTACCAGAGAGGTTATTGCCATCCCAGGTAAATCGTCCTCGACCGGCAAAATAATAACTGCTCCCATTTCTGGCACGGCAATTAAATGATTTTTGTGCACCTGCGCGTAGTTCGCGGCAAGCTTTGGCCACTGTTTCGCCACTGGTACGATAAACTGCGGGCGTCGTGCCTCAAAATCAGATACTTGCAGCTTCTTGTACGCTGCAAGCCGTGCTTCATGCCATTCGGCCGATTCTGTTGCGCGGGCAGCAGCAAGCAGTTGTGCAGGAGATTCGTGTTTTAGCATGCTATCCATGCTGCGATACCCCAAACGCTTCATGGTTGCTTTGGGTTTAAGTTTCTTAAGCAACTGCTTCATAGCGGCTGGCTTTACGACAAACATATCACTGTGGTGGTCAAGGTTGTTTAGCTGCCTGGCAACATTTTGTAGCACATCCACTGGGTCATTATCGGCGCGTACATTGAGCGCGGCGCGTACCCGCGCTTCGTCTTGCTTGAGACGAGTTTGCAGTGCAGTATATAGTTCGGGTCCGGTAGTGTCCAGCGGGTCGAGTCCGAGTTGACGGATTTTTTCTCGTGTCCCTTGCATAATATGCGCAGCCAAACGAATATCTGCACTCGGCATACCAGCAGCCCGTTCAAGCTGCTGAACCTGCTGGCGAAACGGCACCTGATTGGCGCCTAAAAGCTGAGCTAGTACCCTCGACATATACGCATAGTTTACAGTAAAAAGCCACAAGAGTTAAGAGGCGTTAATAGACCAATCATTTGCACTGTCATAAAGAATGGTAACTCGCGGCTCGTGTTAGTCTAGAACTGTTCAACGTGGTACCAGTCGGGGGCTTTGCGGAGCCATTCGTCCAGCTCTCGCTCCGTAACCAAGCCCGCCTGGGCGCCCGCTTTTTGGACGACACTCATGGAGTTAATGGGTGCCCACTGAAGTGCACTTTCAAGATTATGCCCTTTTGCCAAAGCAGCAACAAGCGTAGAAGCGTAAGCATCGCCCGCGCCTGTTCGCTCGTAGGGCGGAGCTGGGTCTGGGTACAACGGCATTTTGTAGCGGCTCACACCGTCAGAGGCATAGGCACCATCTGGGCCATCGGTCACAACCGCAATTTTGCAACCAAAGCCGTGTAGACGGTCGAGTAAATCATGGACATTGTCGTACTCCCCGCCCGTGACAAGCACTGCTTCTTCACGGTTCATGATAACAACTTCCGTGCGCGCATATATACGCCTTAGTCGTTCCACGCCAGTTTTCATTTGGAAAGTGCCCGGCTGAAAGGCAAGTTTTACCTCTGGGTTTTCTTCTAGCCAATCGGCAATATCATCGGTGTATTCAAGCGCACCCTCAGAGATTGAGCTGAAATAAACCCATTGTGGCATTTCATACTGACGAAAGTGTGGCCACTGGTAGGCGTACTCTTCGTGTTTTATGAGTATGGTACGCTCTTCTTTAAACCAGAGCACGTAGTGAATGTTGCTCTGTTTTTTGCCATTTACATGCACGAAACGCGTGTCGACACCTTCTTTGCTGAGCGTACGAACAATTTCGCGCCCTTCCTGGTCACCGCCCACTTCAGTTTCAAAAGCAGCGTTTAAGCCAAGTCGACTGAATGAAACAGCGGCATTGGCAGCATTACCCACTGCATGCAGGGTTTCGACGTGATCAAATGGAATTTTTACGCCAAATGGTATAGCCAGCCATTTGCCGTCTTCGTTCTTGTAAGTATGCTCCAGGTCATCCATTAGCTTGATAAATACGTCTGTTACGACGTCACCGACACAGAGAACATCTATTTGTTCGTGTTTACTCACTTAACCCCACCTTTTGTTAATTGCACTTATGCTTATGCCCTCATTGTGTCATACCCTAGCTACTGCTCGCAATATTAATCTTTGCGTTGGATGATATCAATGGTTTTACTCGCCTGCAACCGT
This sequence comes from Candidatus Saccharibacteria bacterium, assembly GCA_016699955.1. Lineage (NCBI taxonomy): Bacteria > Candidatus Saccharimonadota > Candidatus Saccharimonadota bacterium. The sequence continues at coordinate 1,062,730 of CP064993.1, forward strand.
AGACTCTCACTAGTTTTTTGCAGAGCTTCAGTTTTGCTATCAAACACCTGAAGTGCTTTTTTTGGCGCTTCGGCAACTTTTTCTAGCGCCTGAGGAGCTGTCTCAACATGTTTTTCGAACGTATCGACAACTTCTGTCAGTTTCTTCTCGATAGCGCCGTCTTCTATGGCCTTCAGCGTGTCGTCGATTGATTTAAAAACATTGTCAAGCAGACCCATGACTAGACAGCCCTTCCGGCAGAATTAAACGTTGCCAGTTTCTCGGCAACGACTGCTTGCACAGCGGGAACAACATGTTTATTAACCAGTTTTGATACAGAGTATTCGTTTGGGTTTTCGGCCAAAACCTTTTCCAGCGTTTGACGGTAGACGACACGCATATCGCTATTGATGTTTACTTTCGTTACGCCGATTCTGACAGCCGACTCAAAGAAATGCCCCGGGGTGCCACTGCCTCCGTGCAGGCTTATGTTGCACGCAACAGCGTCACGAATACGTTGCAGCAGCTCTAGATCGAGTTTTTTTGGTACGGGGTACTTTCCGTGCAAATTGCCGATTGCCGCAGCAAACGTGTCTATCCCCGTAGCCTCTACAAATGCGCGGGCGCCCTCGGGAGTACTAAAGGTCTTTTGAATCTCTTCGTAATCAATTGTCTCAGTGTGCAGGTTACTTGAGCCGCCAAAGTAGTGCGGTTCGCTTTCCACAAGCGCCCCTGTGAACTTCGCATATTCAACTACTTCGCGTGTGGCGGCGATAATTTCTTCGTCCGACGCATCGTGATTGGCTTGGCTAACGTCAATATGGATAAATTCGTAGCCCGCATCGATTCCCTTTTTTGCTGCCTCAACAGATGGGCTGTGGTCGAGGTTGATATACATTTCAACACCATATTCGCGCTTAATGTTATCGACTAGATCACGCACGTTTTCCAGCCCCAAATCATCGACTTCTCCCTGACTAACTTCTACCAGCACTGGCGCATTTGCTTCCCGCGCCGCCAATGCCACTGCCTTCAGCGTCGCCTGATCGTCGAGATTAAATGCTCCAAACGCCCAATGTTCTTCCCTAGCCTGCGCCATCCGCGCCCGCGCCATTTTGCAGTTACTTCTTGCTTTTTGTAGCGTCAGTGCCATATGCCCCCTCGATCTAATTACTCATAAGTATAACGCTATTACTTGCTCCTGCCAAACCCGTGTTGTATAATTACCAAACATTATTAAGGAGCTGTAAATATGTACCGACCGGAAAAACCGCTGATTGCTGCAAGCTTATTGATTTTAGCCGCCGCTTGCAATGCTAATGCTGCGGTAAACCCAGGACCTTCGCCAGACGCAAGCAGTGCTCATGCTGCGGTTAACCCAGGACCTTCGCCAGACGCAAGCAGTGCTCATGCTGCGGTTAACCCAGGACCTTCGCCAGACGCAAGCAGTGGCCCTGTTGTCGCCAGATTCAACTCTAAAGAACAAATCATTCTAAGCGTTGCCGACTCTCAAGGAACAATGAGCGAGGCCGCTATCGCAGCTTGCCGGTCGGGAAAACTTGCCATTGTACTGAGTGGAGCAGATGTGGAGCTTGATCCTAGCGTCGTAGATGAGTATGCCTTACTCGCAAATGTTGACACTGGCAAGATTTGCGACGGAGATCGCATACATCCGTCCTCACTTCCAGCTGTCGCAACAATTGCAGGACAAAGTGTTATTGCGAATCTATTTTTAACTAGTGGCAGACCACCGGCGGGCACTATAGTTCCGTAACGTGGTGGGCGGCGAGGCGAATGTGTTTGGCGTCTAGACCGTAGTGTTCCAGCAGTTCTTCTGGAGTACCACTTTCGCCGTAGCAGTCGCGCATACCAATTCGCTTCATAGGCACTGGGTGATTTTCAGCGAGTAGCTCAGCGATAGCTCCCCCAAACCACCAGCAATTTGCCCTTCTTCGACCGTAACAACACAGCCGGTTTTTTTGACTGACTTTAAAATTGTTGCTTCGTCCAGCGGCTTGATGGTCGGCACATTTATAACTTCTGCGTCTATACCGTCTTTGTACAGCTTGTCAGCCGCTTCGAGTGCCGGATAAACCATGGTGCCTGTTGCTATGATGGTCACATCTTTACCTGGAGTAAACACATATGCTTTACCGATTGTAAAAGGGGTTGCTTCTGTTGTTATGATGGGGGTTGCTTCACGGCACAGACGAATATAGTTTGGGCGCGCATCTTTGGCCATAGCTAGCACCATTTTTTCTGCCTCCACCGCGTCACATGGATTTAGTACCACCATGCCCGGCATGACGCGCATGAGTGCAATGTCCTCAAGCATTTGATGCGTAGCTCCGTCCGGGCCGGTATACAAGCCTGCGTGACCTCCCACAATCTTTACCGGCACATCGTTTAAACATACAGTAGTCTTAATTTGCTCCCAGTTACGACCCGGGCTAAAGGCAGCATAGCTAGCTACAAACGGAATCTTGCCGGCCAGTGCCAAGCCAGCCCCCACAGTTGCCAGATTTTGCTCAGCTATACCAACTTCGATAAACCTTTCTGGAAACGCCTTTTGGAAACCATCCATTTTAATTGACCCAGTCAGGTCGGCGCAAAGTGCCACGACGTTCTCATCGAGTTCACCCGCCCTCACAAGCCCCCGTCCAAATCCCGCCCGTGTGGCATCGGGTTTTACTTCGTTAGGTACGGGCAACAGATGTAAATCGCTCATTTTTTCACCCCATTTGAAGTTTCGGTCATGGAGCATGCAGCGTGCGGTAAACTTGGGCGATTTATTTTACATGATTTCTGATTCATTATTCATGCTCCCCTTTTATTTTACCGCCTAGGGTGCGGAGTTCGTGCAGGGCTTCGCGGGCTTGCTCACGATTGGGCGGGACACCGTGCCAGTGGAAGTCGTACTCCATAAAGTCCACGCCTTTACCGGGGATAGTATAGGCTAGAATGCAAACCGGCTTTTCGGTGATAGCTTTGGCCATGGCGCAAGCATCGATGACAGCCTCCATATCGTTTCCGTCTATTTCCAGCACATGCCAGCCAAAGGCTTCCCATTTATCCTTGAGATCTTCTAGTGGCATGACGACTTCGGTAGGGCCATCTATCTGTATGTTGTTGCGGTCGACAATGACGGTAAGGTTAGTTAGTTTGTACTTCGGAGCAAGCATGGCTGCTTCCCAGACGTTGCCTTCATTAAGCTCACCGTCGCCCATGACAACATAGATATGGCGGTGCGACTGCTTGTTTAGCCGAAATGCTATGCCTATGCCACACGCCTGGCTTAGGCCGCAGCCCAAGGGACCGCTAGTGTTCTCAAGACCTGGCAGTTTCTTGCGCTCGGGATGACCTTGTAACCGACTGCCGAACTTACGAAGCGTGAGCAACTCAGTCTTCGGGAAATAGCCTGCCTCAGCCATGGTGGCATACTGTACGGGGACGCAGTGACCGTTGCTTAGCAGCAGTATGTCTCGTTCGTCCCAGTCGGGCTTCTTGGGATCGAGTTTTAGAATATCAAAATACAACGCTGTAAAAATATCTGCCAGCCCAAGCGGTCCGGCACTGTGCCCGCTGCCAGCATGCTCAAGCATACGTATGATATCCTCACGTATGGCGTAGGCTTTGATCTCGAGCTGTTTGATTGTATATGACTTCCGCAACATTCTGCTCATGATTATACATCCTTCAGGAGTAAGAGTTAAGAGATAAGAGTTAAGGGTTGTGAGACAATGGTTATATGGTTGCACAAAAACAAAACGTAATTGTGTTTGGGGGCGCGTTCAGCCCGCCAACGTTGGCGCATGAGGCGCTGCTGCGTGAGTGTCTTGCCCTCCCAGGGTTTGATGAGGTATGGCTGCTACCTTCAGGCAACCGGACGGACAAACATATTTCTGTCACGCACGCACATCAGTTAGCCATGCTAGGCATCCTCCGAGACGAGCTGTCTGGCAATGGTAACCGACTTCGTATCGACACCACAGAAGTGGAACGTACGCTATCCACCGAGACAGACGACACCTACCGTGAGCTAACTACAAAATACCCAGCAGTGTCTTTCCGGTTCGTATACGGCGCAGACAGCTACGAGACAATTCGCACATGGCAAAATGGTTCATGGCTCGCCAGTCATCTTCCCGTTTTGATCGCCCCAAGAAATGGCGCAGCATTACCGAAGCCAAATAGTTATATTGAGATACTACAGTCACTCCCACTTGAGCTTCAGCACATTTCTTCGACAGCAGCAAGGGCTGCCCTAGAAAGAGGTGAAGATGTAACGGCCTTCGTGTCGCCCGCGATTGCCCAGTACATTAGCAGCCACAATTTGTTTGTGTGAGCAACTCCGGCTACGATTCGTTACCAAGTACACGTTGAATCTGGTGCCAAGCCGCAATCGGGTCATTACCGTGAAGATAGCCCCCGCAGTTAATGACGTCTACACCACTCTCCATAATCTGCCCAGCATTCGTATCATTCGCACCACCATCCCAACCAATTTCAAGCTGAGGCTTGAGCGCGCGCAGTTGCTTGGCTTTAGCTAAAATATCCAAATTAACTCCCTCTGGCCCCGTGTTTTGCCCAAGCGTCCCGGCAAATATTAGCACATGGTCTATCAGCTCAAGTGCTGGAATGATAGCTTCGACTGGGGTTTCTCGGAGTAGCGACACGCCGGCTTCTATGCCGTGTCGGTGCATTTCGCGGGCAAAAGCCATAAAATCTCCTTCCGCCTCTGCATGGACAATCACAAGTTGTGGACCGAGCGCTTTCAGAGCGGCAACGTGTAAAAAGGGCTCTTTAAACATGACGTGCAAATCCGCTCTCATGCCGCCCGGCCACCAGACATCCTCGACAGCGGTCAGTTTACGTGCAAATATACCGTCCGCAAGATCAATATGGACGCGAGTCGCATAGGTCGCTATTACTTCCATTTGCTCCCTATACACGTCTGAGTCGTCGGTCGTCACCGTAGGACATACTGTTACACTCATAGCGCAACATTCCTGGCCAATTTTACCCGGGTTGCGTAAAACTCATCTGTTTGATCCACCCGGGATGCTTTATTTGTCATCAGCATACTACTTACTCCTGATCGAGTTTACGGATGCGGCGAGCATGCCGCTCGGCACCGCTAAATGGCGTCTCTAGCCATATTTTAAGTGCAGTTTTCATTTCATCGAATGTTAAAAAACGTCCTGACAAGCTGAGTACGTTCGCATCATTATGCTCGCGCGAAAGTTTCACAATTTCATACGGGTCATCACTCATGGTACCTTTGGCGTCTACAGCCGTTTTTGCAACAACGGGGCCATAAAATAACGCCGCCCTGACACCAGGTATGCGGTTTGCGGCGATTGCCTCTCCTTGGCCACTGCCCCCCATTATGACCCCGCGCTCGCAGTCGCCACGAGCCACAGCACGGGCCGCTGGAAACATAAAGTCAGGATAGTCGTCTTCAGCGTCGAACACTGCCGGGCCGTAAGATACGCACTCGTGACCAAGACTTTCCAGAAAAACTTTTAGCTCTTGCAACGCTTCAAATCCTGCGTGGTCGGTAGTAAGTGCTATTTTCATACTGACTCCGTTACCCTAGTTCATCCAACTGTTCAATACGTCGTTTGTAGCGAGGCGCTCCAGAAAATGGTGTCATTAACCACGTTTGAACCACACCAACCGTCTGCTCAAAATCGAGGCTATGTGCCGGTAGGCATAATACGTTGCTATCATTGTCATTACGAGAATCACGAACAGTTTCTTGGTTCCAGCCTACGCAAGCTCGAATACCCTTAAACCGATTTGCCGCTATTGCCATCCCCTGCCCGCCACCTGTAATTAAAATCCCGCCAACGTCTGTGGATTCGTCTGACGCCATGGCTTGTACCACCTTTGCTGCAAACTGTGGAAAGTCATCGTCTGGGTGTTTTTCGTTGTCACCTTCGTCAACCACTTCATAACCGCCCCGGCGTAAATAGTCGGCCAGGGTCGCTTTCATCTCAAAACCGTTATGGTCCGCTCCTATAAAAAGTTTCATCTACTGCATCAATCCTTTCGATTTCTAATATACAGTAGCACAACCGGTATCCACCCGGCCACCCCGTAAAGCCCTAGAAGATAAATTGGCAGCATGATTATCGCCTGGAGTAGCGAATGCAAATCATCCACCCCAAAAATGCGTGTGGCTGTGTATGAAATTGCTGCTAGCACCATAGAGCCACCCCAATACGCCGAATATCTGTAGACTTTTTTAATATCTAATGTCGGTTCGTGTATTTTTGCCTTTGTGACATGCCATTTATTTTCATCTTCCTCGGCCGCCCGGGCTTGTTCAGCCTTCTTTTTATCGGCAATATGAGTAGAAATAGTCGCATATGGGTCAGGGTTAGTTGGCGCAATAGTGTCTGTCTTGATAGGGGATTGTTGAACAACGGTTTTCTGTTTTTTGGTTTTCAGAAATGTACCGAGTGCAAGTAATTCTTTCGAGTCCAACGGTCCGAGATGATTGGTCTTGGCAGGTTGAACAGGATCGTTGGATTGAACTTGCGTGCGAACGGGGGGTGGTACGGGTAAGTTTGCATGGGGCGCAGGAGAAACCGACTTCGGTTTGTGTGCGGGAAGTGGGTCGCTCTGTTTTGCTTCGGGCGCTAACTCTTGCGGTTTCAGTTCGCTCAAGGCTGGCTGGGCGGCAACCTGAGCAGTGTTGGCTACTTGGTTACTGTTAGCTTGTATTACGGCGCCCACCATTGTCTCTGCCGGTGGTGGATACTGAATTTTTGCAAGGGCAGCCTCTAAAGAAGCTGTTTTTTCATCTTTTTTGCTACCCGGTGTTTGAGCGGATTGTGGTGGTGATGTTCCTAAGTTTTTACGATGCCATGCCATAGGCAGACTCCTGTTACGATGCGTGTAATAATCGACCAGTATCGGCTACGACTTCGACAAGCCGGTTACAATAGCCCCACTCATTGTCGTACCACACCATTACCTTTACAAGGTTTCCGGCGACAACTTTTGTCAGCAATAAGTCCACTACGCCACTATGGCTGTTGCCTATGTAATCGCTACTGACCAGTGGCTCTTCGCTAACCCCCAAAATACCTTGATAGTAAGGTTCGGCGGCAGCTTTTTTAAAAGCTTCGTTAACTTCTTCAACAGTGACACTACGCTTGAGTAGAGCCGTCACGTCACTTAGGCTAACCACGGGTGTTGGTACCCGTATACTCAGGCCGTCAAATTTACCCTTGAGCTGTGGCAATGTAAGAGTGACTGCAATTGCCGCGCCTGTTGTAGTTGGCACTATGTTTTCGGCAGCGTTGCGACCTTCACGGAGGTCTTTAGACGGTGCGTCTTGTACAACCTGGCTTGCGGTATAGCTGTGGACGGTTGTAAGCATGGATTTTTCTATACCAAATTCACTTTCAAGCACATTCATAACCGCACCCAGTGAGTTTGTAGTACAACTAGCGTTACTGATGATTTCAGTTGCGCCTTGCAGAATATCATCGTTTGCGCCCAGAACAACAGTATCTATACCATCACTCTTGGTCGGCCCGCTTATAACAACTCGCTTTGCTCCTGCCTTAAGATGGCCACCAGCGCCTTCTTTATCAGTAAAGCGACCGGTGCTCTCGATGACAACATCGACCCCCATATCGCCCCATGGCAATAATGCTGGGTCTTTCTCTGCACATACCAAGATTGGCTCGCCATCGACTATAATGTTTTTCTCGTCGTGTGTTATTTCTCGGTCATAGGTACCGTAGTTTGTGTCATGCTTGAGCAAATATGCCAAGGTTTTTGTGTCAGTCAGGTCATTGACCGCAACTACCTCCACGTCATCACGGGCATGCATAATTTTGAACGCGTTGCGACCAATTCGCCCAAACCCGTTTATCGCCACCTTTGTCTTCATAGAATAATCCACCTTTGTCCGTTTTATACTGCTTACGTTTCTATTGTAAACTAATCACGCTGTAAATCCATAGACTTAAGCGGCGAGAGCAGCTGGAGCCCTGCTGCCGTTAATTTCGTTTACGGCCGTTTCTACTAGGTTATGCCAGTGTGTATCCTTAAACCAGTCTGACAGTTCACACAGAGGCACGAGCATTGCACCCTCATGCTCGCTACTCAACCTAACATCAAGACCACGCAAAGGTACCTTATTAACATATAGTGCTCGACCGTTATGCTCGTTTGGACTGTCGCTGCTTTCGCCAAGAACCAAACCTGTCTCCTCGAGCACTTCTCGGGCGAGTGCATTTGCCACAGATTCTTCGTGGTTACGCGAGCCGCCTGGCAGATCAGGTTTCAAATGACAATCACCGGCTTTTTTTAAAAGCACCAGGACTAAGTCCGCTTCTGGATCCCATATAAGAACCTTAACTGAATGTGGCAGTTCGTGTTCGTGCTTTGCCTCGTGTCCGTTATTGTGAGTGTGTTTTTTGCTCATAGCGAGTTTTGTTTTTTTTAGAGTATTACTATAAGAATTATACGCCTGTACGCAAGTCTTTTCCTGAAAATGTCGGGAGATTGGTCAGCTCTTCTAGGGAACCCACCGTTTCAAGTAAATCGGCGCTTTCACCGATGAATCCCACCTTATTGGCCGCCAAGAGTTTTACCTCGCTGAACTCCAACAGTTCTGCCACGATGTTTTCCCCGGGATCATGATGTACTTCTTGCTGACCTGAGACGTCCCAAGCCACCACTAGGTGGACGAACCACTCCATTTTTTTGATAGGCTGCCATACTTTGACTAGACGCCAGCTGTTAAAAAGATAGCCCGTTTCTTCAAGCACTTCTCGTTGTGCCGCAGCAATAATATCAGCGTCGCTACTTTCTACCCGACCGCCCGGAAAACTACGCCGCTTACCGCTGTTGGGCTGCTCCTCGTCAAGCACAATCACTTTACCGTCGACAATACACATTACACTAGCTGTATCGGGTCGACGGAGCATTTCAAACGTTGCATAAGAACCGTCAAACAGTACTTGCTGCCACTGATATACGTCAAAAATCTCGCCCCGAAACACGCATTTTGCTTGTTCTGGGATAAGAACGGCGTCACTGGGAACAACTTTTACCATACGATTATTTCTGGTTATAGCGGTCAATGCATTCTTTGATAATGCGCTTGGCTTCTTCGGCGTCTCCCCAACCAACTACTTTAGTTGAGCCGGGCTTTTTCAAATCTTTGTAATGGCTAAAATGATGCTCGATTTTTTGGCGCCAACGCGTGTGAAGGTCGTCCAGTGATTGCAGGGCGTCATCTGTGTTACGGTCGTCTGCTGGCACGCAGATAATCTTGTCGTCTACCTCACCGTCATCCTCAAACTTCATTACGCCAATAACCTTAGCTTCAAGAAACACCCCCGTTGGGATTGGTTCGTTGGTCAGCACGAGCGTATCAAGCTCATCACCATCTTCATCAAGCGTCTGAGGTATGAAGCCGTAGTTGACCGGTTTTGCGAATATGCTTGGCTCAACGCGGTCTAGTTGAAACGCCGCCACCTTGCGGTTCCACTCAATTTTTAAGCTTGACCATTTTGGGATTTCGACAACGGTGTTAATCATGCCGGCATCGACATTTCCTGGGGTCAGTACTACGTTAAAATCGGGCATTCATATTCCTCCGTAATTAGTAGCTTGTTATTAGTAGCTGGCAGACAGGTTTCCCCTACAACCATGTACGGTAATATTGTACACTAAAGTAGTGAAAATCATTGGGCACCGCGGCACAAGGGGTTTATGCCCCGAAAACACCATTGCAAGTATATTAAAAGCAATCGACCACGACGTAGACATGGTTGAATTTGACGTTCGGGTCACCAAAGATGGCGTGGCCATATTGCACCACGATCAAGCCATCGTCGACCCTAGCGGCAACGAGCTGATAATTGCTCACACCACTTACGCTGAGCTCCTCCGCCACAAGCCAGATCTGGCGGCGCTCGACCATGCAATTCGCGCCGTCCAACACCACTGCCCCATGATGATAGAAATTAAGCCTGGCGTGCCGGTGAAACAAACTGTGGCCGTCATACGCGACCGCCTGGCGCGGGGCTGGCGGCTAAACGAATTTATGATTGCGTCGTTTGACTATCAGTTACTGCGGTATGTAAAACGCGCCTTTCCCAAAGTGACACTGGTAGTAATAGAGCGCTGGTCAGGAGTTCGCGCAACCTCACGTGCCCGCCGACTTGGCACAAAGTACATTAGTATGAATCAAAAGTGGCTATGGCTCGGTTTTTTGAAACTCATGAAAAAAAAGGGATACAGACTCTCGGCCTACACCGTAAACGACCCAGCGCGCGCCAAAAAATGGAAACCTTACTTATATGCAATAATTACCGACCGCCCCGACCTGTTCAAAAAATAGTACATTCTTTCACTACAGTAGCCGCCCCAGCTTTGGGAGGACAGTCCTCCGAAAAGTACAACCCGTGAATTTTTTCCGCTATTGCTGTATGTTTTCAGATCTATTTATCAATTTCTGGGATGTTACACTTGAGGCATGGAAGTTATACTTGAGGACAAACGCACGATTGCACACAACGTCTGCGAGTTTGTATTCAAGCCAATAAAGCCGGTAGAGTATGTACCAGGCCAGTACGCCCGCTACACCTTTCCATTTCACATTGACGACCCTAGGGACAAACAACATCGCACATTTACGCTCACCTCTCACCCAAGCGATGACGACATTCGCATCATTACTAGGCTAGACCCGCCACTAAGTGTATACAAACGGTGCCTACTCGACCTCAAGCCCGGCAAGATCATGCACATTGACGAGCCACGTGGTGATGCCGTGTTGCCTCGACTCGCGACAACACCCCTTATTTTTGTCGCCCAGGGCATAGCTTTGGCAAGCTACCTTTCTATGCTCACTGAATGTGCGAGGTCTAACCTCGCACACCAGATCACGCTGCTGTGGGCGCGGCGAAGCGAAGACGACGCCTTAAAAAAACTCATCCCCTGTGAAGTGCCTCACCTGACTCGCATAGATACGCACTACCCTGACCGTCTGAGCGCAAGGGATATACTGGCACATATCAAGCCAGCCAGCCTCATCTACCTTTCTGGGAGCCAACGATTTGTGGAGACTCTAGGTGCCGCCCTTGAGGCAGACGGCATGCCCCGCGAACGCCTCATCTACGACTATTACAGCGGCTACGCGAATTTATAGTCAGTATAGCGCTCTTGCTTGCATCGTGCGTGAAATACCCTCATAGTAGTGGTACCTATGAGTATTCACCCGAACGACGTAGAAACGCCAGATCCTTTTGAAGGTCTAGATTATATTCCTAAGGAATTAAGAACCCTCGATAAACCACCAGTACCCATTACTGTAATCAATTGCGACCCTGCCCTAAACGTTAGGGATCCGCATGATTTGTTTGGGCTCGAGATACTCCTTGGCGGCCTCGCTGGCGTACGCCCTTTCGGCGTACAAACCGAAGCAAGAATGCATGCTCGTTCAGAATTCAGTTCATTAGTTGCGAGAGGGCTGATAAATCCCGAACTATTAAGCGACCTCGGCCACGTTGGCTGTACTGATTTATCTGCTAAAAAATTAACAGATAGCTCTGACTTGGCTGCCCAGATAGCCGCAACAAATCCTAAAAAAGCAGTCGTGATTATTACCCCCGATACAGTGGTCTGGCAACCCCTGAAGCAGGCTGTAAAAAAACAGGTGCGTGTCGCAGTCTACCGGGCGGAATATAAGCGCCGGAGCCCACCAACCGAAAGAGGCATGAAGTGGACTATCACTGCCGATTCAAATAATACGGCAGACTAGTTTTTAGTCGGTTTGCGGCAATTTAGGCCCCTTGTACGAATTTGTAGCTAGCGGGTCAATCTCCGGCGGCTTGGCATCCCGCTTATCCGTAACCGCTGTATAAACCACTACGGAACCGAGCCGGGGGTGCTCGACGCCACGTTGTTTTGCTGCCTCGTGCGCTTTTTCCGCCAAATCCTGACTCATTATTCCCTCGACTGCCTCAGGCCCACCAGTCATTACACTTCCTCCTGGACGTTAATTGTGTGACCCTCAAGGTATTCGCGGATTTTGAGAGCAGCTGTGGCACCCTCACCGACCGCGCTAGCGACCTGCATGGTTGCGCCGCTGCGTATATCGCCCGCTACAAAAACACCTTTCATGCTGGACATAAGGTTTTCGTCTGTCTTTATAAGACCAACTTCATCGGTCTCCAGCTGGCCGCCCGCAAATTCACTGTTGGGTTTCAGCCCCACAAAGACGAACACACCGTCAGTATCAATTTTAACCGGGGATGAGGTTTTCGTATCTGTTCCCTTTACCTGGACAACTTTATTGTCTTCATCGCCAACAATTTCGTCAGTCGTAGTCGCCAGATGTACGGTAATTTTACCCTCATCGACAAATTTCTGAAGTTCCTTTTGCAGAACGTCACTGGCACGAAGCTTACTGCGAACCATAAGGTCAATGTGGCTCGCAAAGCGAGTCAGAAACATTGCTTCTTGCACAGCGCTGTTTCCGCCACCAACAACCACAAGCCGTTTGTCACGGTAAAACGCACCGTCACAGGTGGCGCAGTAGTGAACACCCCGGGCATAGTATTGTACTTCACCTGGGATGCCGAGTTTCTTGTAGTCACTTCCTGTTGCCACAAGTACCACCTTGGCATACAAATCACCCAGTGTCGTTTCTAGCCGCTTCCACTCACCTTCGTCATGCAGCGCCGTAACCTCTCCAAAATCAATTACCGCGCCAAAGCGCTCGGCTTGCTTCTGTAAGTTTCCGGCAAGCTCTAACCCAGCCAGCCCCTCAGGAAAGCCGGGGTAGTTATCAACCCAATCAGTGACTGCAGCCAGGCCGCCAGGTACGCCTTTTTCGACAAGCATTGTCTCAATGTCTTCACGCGTGGTGTATATGGCCGCACTGAGTGCCGCCGGTCCTGCACCAATCATAATAACTGTGTGCGTGTTTTCTTTTGTTCTTTTGCTCATTTAACCTCCGATGGCTACATTATCGCACAGATCGAGAAAGTATTTCCAGTGAAGCAACGCTAGGCACTGGTAAACACCGGAACAAGCTGTGCCTCAGTAGCATGAGCGAGTAGCCTGAGCCGTTAACACAAGAATGTGCGCTAAAAAATGCTTTTTACGCGATTGCGGGTGCGAGTTTGGCTAAATTGTATCCGACAACAACTTCTCGTGAGTCATCTTGTCGAGTCACGACCGTAACAGGCACCGTTAGGGCGCCCGAGATGGCCAAAGCTTCTTGCTGCCGCTGGGGCTCTTCGTCGAGGTTTACTTCGTCGTAGCTAAGACCCTTGGCAGCCAAATAGCGCTTAACCATGGGGCAGTAGGCGCAGGTTTTAGTAGTAAAAATAGTTATGTTTTTGACCATGAAATACCCCTCCACTTTGAGTATGTTTGGTGTTTTATTGTAGCAGTTTTTTGTTTGAGAGACTAACCACAAAACTGTACTCTCGAGTATATATGGTGCTTATGGTTTAGTCAAGACGCCATATATTGTGTTTTTGTATACATTTTAGGAGGGGCGCCCCTCAGCTGCACCATCCGGACTGGATCCGAATTGCCCTGAGTAGTGGTTCCTGCACCGAGCTGGGGTTACATGAGTTGTTATGAGTCTATGGAGACGAGTTCAATGTCAAAGACGAGGTCGGCGTCAGCTGGTATGCCGCTGCCGTACGGCGGGGTACTGCCGTAAGCCATAGCAGCGGGAATAAGCAGACGGCGGATACCACCAACCTTCATGCCCGGAACGCCCTCCGTCCAGCCAGCGATTACGCCAGAAAGCGGAAAACTGATGGGGCGGCCGAAATCATGAGAACTTTGGAAAATTTCGCCAGTCTTGGCAATTGCTCCGGTGTAGTGACATGTCACCGTTGCGCCAGGCTGCACCAAATCACCAGTACCTTCTACTCGGTCAATGGTTTGTAGTTCAGGAACGTTATCGACAACCGTAAAATCTTTGAGCGCAGCCATTATTTTTGCACCTTCACAAGTTTTACCACAAAAACAAGGTCAGAGTTTGGCGGGATACTACCCTGGCCGTTTGCTCCGTAGCCCAAGCTAGCAGGAATCGCTAAGCGACGCGTGCCGCCCACTTTCATCCCTTCTAACCCCTTATCCCAGCCTTGTATAACTCGCCCTTCGCCTAGATTAAACTGCAGCAAAGTGTTTTTGGAAAAGTTTTCGTCAAACAATGTACCGTCGCTCGCAAGAGTTCCGTAATACTTCATTTGCATACAGTCGCCAGCTTTAACAACTTCGCCCGAGCCTGCTTCTAGGTCAGTTGTCTGAATTGCACTGAGCGTGCTATCTGGCTTATACACCTCTGGTGCTGGCAAAATAACATCGGTATCGACTGGTTTTTGTATGTCGCAGGCGACTTCAGTCGGAAGCTTTGGATCATTTTTTGTTTTAACCATGTCTACCACAACTGCAATCGTAAATGCTGATGCTGTAACCAAAAAAAGCAGTGCCCCAAACCCTGCGAATATCCTATCGCGAAGCCGCGTTGTTGACATACATAACCTCCATTTAATTCACTATAAGTGTGCCACAGCGTTGACTCACTTACAAGTATTAACCGACTATCTCAAAGCGACGCAGCCGCGTTTTGACAGATGTCGAACCATTATTCTGGAGCCGGAGCAACTCAGAGTAGATACCTTTTGTTTTTGCTAGTTTAGCTGGACTCCCTTGTTCTTCTACGGTACCGCCGCGAAGCGTGATAATGGTGTCTACAGACTGAATCGTGCTTAGGCGATGAGCAATAATGAGCGTTGTGCGACCCTTCATCAGTCGTTCAAGTGCCTGCTGCACTAAATGTTCACTTTTGCTGTCGAGACTACTGGTTGCTTCATCGAGAATGAGGATCGGTGCGTCTTTTAGGAGTGCCCGAGCAATTGAGATTCGCTGTTTTTGCCCACCACTTAGTTTTAAGCCCCGTTCACCAATTTCTGAGTCGTAGCCTTTTTCAAATTTTTCGATAAATTCATGGGCGTTAGCCGCTCTCGCCGCTGCTTGCACTTCTTTAGCCGTTGCTTCTGGACGCGCATAAGAAATATTTTCATACACCGTGCCACTAAACAATGCAGGCTCCTGGAATACAACAGCAGAGGCGGCTCGCAAACTTGCGCCAGTTACCTGCGCAACATCTTGACCGTCTATTGTTACCGTGCCGCCTTGAGCCTGATACAGACCAAGCAGCAAGTTAGTTACAGTCGTTTTGCCTTCGCCACTTTCGCCTACCAGGGCTGTCTTAGAACCCGGTTTTAACTCAAAACTGATGCCTCTCAGCACTGGCTGTTTTACTTCGTAGCCAAAAATAACATCGGTGAATTTCACTCCGCCTTTTGTTACTTTTAGTTTTTTATGCCTACGGTTGTGCAGCCTCTCAACTGGCTCATCCATAGCGGTGAAATAATCTTTTGTATTGGCCACCGCACGCTGTGACTGATCAACAATGAAGCTGATACTAAAAATTGGCATGCGGATAAGTGCCGCATATTGCAGAAGGAGGACCATTGTCCCTAAGCTGTAGTTGCCAGACACTGCCTGCAGGCATATGTAAGCGTAGACAGCCAGAAAAATGACGTTGAGTACCAGCCGCCGTACAAAATCTTGGCCATGCCACAGCTTGCTCTGTGGCCAGGTGGTTTCTACCATTCGCTGGTAGCGAGCCGTAAATTGCTTGAGCTCATGAGCTTGCTGTCCAAAACTTTTGACTACTTTTATTTGACCGATTGCTTCTGCGAAACGCCCCGTTGCAGCATCGGCCTCTTGATTGATAGTTGCTTGGTACTGACGCCATTTTCCACTAGTGCGAGTAGTCAGCCATATGAATATCGGGTAAAGTGACCCCAGCATTAGTGCAACCGGCCAGGAATACAGGGCAATAATACCAAGTGAAAGAATTGTGCTAAAAATAAATTGCAGAAAATTGTTACTAAATGCCTGAGCAAACGTGGTTATCTGGTCTATACTCCGGTTCAGCTGGTTAAGCACTTTTCCGCTTAGCTCACGGTCATAGTACGACTGTGGCAACTCTAGTAGATGCTGGAAGTAGCGTTCGCTAAGGGTTTTACGCAGCCGCACTTGCAGCTGGTCGCCAATAACACCGCCAATGTTGCTGAACACGTTTTGGGCAAGATCGGCAAGAAATATTCCTATCACCGCCAGAACCACCACTGAAATGCGGGCATCTACACCACCCAACACCTTTGTCACCTCGTCGACAATCGTTTTCGTCAGGAGCGGCTGCACCTGGGTGGTGGCGGCAACTAATATAGAAAAAAATGCGACTCCGCCGTAGTAGCGCCTTAGCTCTCTGGTAAAACTAACAATCCGCCACAAACTTTTCATATACCTAAATTATACCGCGTATTATGTAATAATTCCGTTCGTAAATTAATTTTTATGAGATAGAATTGCCCAGGAGTACACTTTAGTAAATAGCAAGAGTGTCGACTGATCTAGAAATGATGATAAAATATCCCTATGTCAGCGCTAATACCAAACGGCTGTAAAACTTATAACTTAGTTTGTGCACAAGATCAAGATGGAAGGGTTCTGCTAGGCAGAAAAACGCGGGGTTTTGGTACGGGACAACTGGTTATGCCCGGCGGAAAACCGACCCAAACTTCATGGCCTGTCGTACAATTTCCAGGTTTCATCGCACATGATGCAGCACGAGAGCTAAATGAAGAATCTGGAGTGGATCTAGCACCACGAGATATGTCATATGCCGGAGCTTTATATATTGGCAATCCGGTTGAGCGTATGGTTCTTCTTTTTCGCTGTGCAGCGGGTCGACAAGTTCCGAGAGACTCAGAGGAAGTAACTAGCTGGAACTTTTACAAAGAAATACCCTACGATCAAACACCCGAAGATTATAAAATCTGGCTACCTTCCGTATTGGCTGGCGAGCAAGTAATAGCACATATGGCTAATAGTAAAAACACGTTACTTACAGCCACACCGGCTCGCTAACTATGGTGTCTATATCTAGCTGGGGTTGCGTATGCGGACTTGCTTTTGTTCGGCCTAGACTCGCTCTGCACTGTGGACGGCCGTAGCTGCTTCGACTATTTGTCCGAGGATTGTTGTAACCTCAGAGTCGGTGAGTGTCCGCAGGTGATTGGTTGCACGAAGACGTAGCGTAATGGTTTTGGTTGCTCCCTCGGCTGGCTGGTATATACCTATCGGGGTGAACCGCAAGGTGAG
The DNA here is from genome assembly GCA_016699955.1 of Candidatus Saccharibacteria bacterium. Classification (NCBI taxonomy): domain Bacteria; phylum Candidatus Saccharimonadota; species Candidatus Saccharimonadota bacterium. The sequence continues at coordinate 1,079,947 of CP064993.1, forward strand.
TTCGTCTGTCTCAAGTTCATGCGCAGCTGTCTGGACGGTGTTGCATAAGTCTTGATATGCAACATCGTCGGAAACCTTCAAAGAAACGTCTTGTGTTACATAGGGGAAGCGACTGAGTGGCACGTAAGGGCTTGGGGTCAGTTTGCGGAGGAACGATTGGAACAGCTCGAAACCAGCTGCGCCCTCCGGAAGCTTGAATGCACAACGAGTAGCGGTAGCATACTCACCCACGACACCGACGAATTGGTCGCCAGACATAATCACCGCCGCACGCTTGGGGTCAAATGACTTCGCAAGTTGCTCAAAAATAGGGTACGAAGACGCATCAAAATCTGCCAGCGTGACATAGCGAAGATCTCCTGATAGCGCTTCGACGTAGCGCCGCGCAGTGTAGTAAGCGGCGTGAGGTGATTTCTTGGCGGCGTAGACGAGCGCCAGCCGTTCATATTCCCGCGGGAGCTGTTCGTCATCCAAGTCGCCCTTACGGTGCGCCTTACCAAACTCAAACAGTGCAAACTCATTGTGGCCAGCTTTAATATTGCTATGAACTTTGTCGAGTATACTTGGCGTCAAGCTCAGACGGTAGTACTGGAGATCGGGGCTGAGTGCATTGCTCAACTTAAATGCTTGGGTAACGTCCTGACCTGCACCCTTCAAGACTCGCTCATGAACAAAACTGTAGGTTTTAACCTCATTTGCACCGGCGCTAGAGAGGATTTGCGTGATTTTTCGCTTCATTTCTATTTTTGCGTTTTGCGGCGCGGGTTTCATGGGACGCTCGGGCAACTCGCGAGGAAGCTTATCAAACCCGTAGAGCCGACCGACTTCCTCGACGATGTCCTCGGGTTGCTCTATGTCGGTGCGCCAGAATGGAGCCGTTATGATTAACGTATTCTCGTCCTTTTCTGAGGGGTATGATGCAAAGTTGGCTCTGCGTAACAGCCCGCCAATTTGCCAGGCTTCGAGCGAAAGCCCCAGACGAGCGTTTATAAAGCTACTACTTACGACAATTTCACCGCTTAGCGAAACTTCTGCAGCCTGGTCTGAATGACTAGGCATATCAAAAACATCACTAGCCTGTTTGCCGTTCGTCTGAACGACCATAAGCTCCATGAGCCGGGCAATCACTCGGTCGTTCTGCAACGGTGACTGGCCTTTGCTAAAACGCGTTAGGGCATCTGTAAACAAGCCATGGCGCATACTGCTGCGACGCAAGGTATACATATCGAAGTTTGCTACTTCAAGAACAATGTTCTTTGTTCCGGCAAATACCTCACTGTTACCACCACCCATAATCCCGCCGAGCCCAATAGCACCCTCACCATCGGTCATAACAATATCTTCCTCCGACAATGAGTATTGCTTGCCGTTAAGCAGAGTAATTGTCTCACCCGCTTTTGCCATACGCGCGCCCAACACACCGCCGCGCAATTTGTCATAGTCGTAAGCATGAGTCGGCTGAGCTGTCAGGAGCATGATGTAGTTTGTTAGGTCGACGATGTTATTGATGGGCTTGCTTCCCAATGCGACGAGAGCGCACTGGAGCCACAACGGGCTTGGCTCGACACTGACATCCTTCATCGCCACCGCCATCAGGCGTGGAACTTTTTGGGGCACGTCATTATGAACACTAAGCGTCAACCCCTCAGCAGATTCGAAGGCCGGTTTGAGCCAGTACCAGTCAGGATTTACGAAGCGCGTATCTGCATCATTGTCGTCTTCTGCTGGCACTCCTTTTAGGATGGCGGAGATTTCGCGGGCAACGCCAAGCTGGCCGAAGCAATCGGGGCGATGTGTAAACATTTTGTTTTCGATGTCTATGATAACGTCACTCAGGCCAAACGCCTGAGCAAAATCCACCCCGGGTGCGATTTCCACCCCTGACGGCTTCCACTCCGATGGATTAATCTCGAGTATGCCATCGTGATTATCGCCGATAGCAAGTTCAGCTGGGCTGGCGAGCATGCCATTACTCATCACGCCACGTATTTCTCGACTACTTAAAACAAATGGATCACCTGTGCCAATACTAGACGGAACCGTTGCACGGGGTGGCAGCCAGGCAACCGTGAGACCCTCGCGGACATTTGCGGCACCACAGACGACCCGAACCAGGCCAGCGTTGTCACGTTCGACATCCATCACTATTCCACCATCATCGATCATACAAACATGCAAATGATCACTGTCAGGATGATCGACGCACGACACAACTCTGGCAATGACAATTCCCTTGTACTTTGCGCCCAGGTCTATAACTTCCTCAACGCCGCCAAGCTGCTGATTGATCTTCTCGACCAATTCTTCAACCGGCAAATCGACCGATGTATACTGTTTGACTATATTTAAGCTAACCTTCATGTCAGTGGTACCTCTTCTCTCCAATCCATAAAACCGGCGTCCGTCATCCGCGCACGGTTAACCCACGCTGCGCCCGGACGCAAGCAAAACACACGCCTTGGGCCATCATCAATAAACTTGGAAACATCAGGAGCTGGCAGATCGATCCGCGTGTTTTTCATGTACTGGGCATCTTTGGCAAAACGAACAAACAAGTAATGTTTGTTATCAAAGCCGAAGTACAGTGGTGACGCCCATGGCTGTCCATCTTCGCCGACTGTCGATAATGTGCAGTACATGTTGGCTTCAAAGAATTCCTTAAGACTTTTCTTATTGCTACGGGGCAAATTGTCTTTTTTAGCGCTCACGTATGTTTCCTATCATTGACTTTTTGGGGCTTTTTTGCTACATTGTTGGTATCACCATGACCAGATAAGCCTAAGGTTTCGACCGACCGCCGATGTTGGTCATTTTTATACTCCAATGAGTGCCGCAAGGCATCGACACCAAATTTGTTTGTCAGATACGGTTTAAATTTACGAAAATCCAATTTCCAGCCAGCAGTTTGAATCCCAAGATTCAGGTTTTGGCTGTCGATGAATGCGTAGACTATTGGCTTTTTGTTCATGTCAAAACTGTCCTAAAAAGTCTAGCTTGGCGGATTCAAAGTGGCGAATGTCCTCGATGGCGTATTTCATCATGACGAGGCGGTCTATACCGCAGCCAAAGGCGAATCCAGTGTACTCGGTGGGGTCGATATCAGCCGCTTTTAGTACATTTGGGTGAATCATACCGCAGCCCAGTAGCTCTATCCAGCCTTCGCCAGAACACACTTTGCAGTTCTCATCTTCGCCCTTACAGAATGGGCAGCTCAGGGCAAATTCGAAACTTGGTTCGGTAAATGGGAAATAGAACGGGTTGACTCGCACGTCAAGCTGTTGGCCATAATATTCCTGTAAGAACTGTTGCAACGAGGCGATAAGCATACCTGCGTGTACACCCCTTGCAACGTAAACACCCTCTACTTGGTAGAACGTATGCTCATGGCGGGCATCGAGGTCTTCATTGCGGAAGCAGCGGTCTGGTACGACAACAGCAATTGACTCACCTTTCGCAAGGTTTTCACGATATTTGCGCAATGTGCGATTTTGCATGGTACTAGTGTGGGCAGGGGCAATAAATGGATCACCGTCTTTATCGGTCTCGACTGTCATGAAGGTATCGTAGTCGTCACGTGCCGGGTGACCTTTGGGGAAATTGAGGGTTTCGAACATGTGGTACTGGTCATCGATCTCGCGCGACTCCTCCGTCACGAACCCCATGCGACCAAAGATGTCGATAATGCGGTTAACTTCCTGGGTAATGGGATGCGTGCTACCTTGCGCAGCCGAAAGTAGGCTCGGCTGTGGTGCGTTTACGTCCATCGGTGCTGTTACGTCTATGGGCGCTCGTTCGCTGGTTTCGTCTTGGGCAGCGTCCACTCTTGCCTGAAGCTCACTTTTCAGCTCATTTAGCTCCCGACCGAAGGATGCTTTTACTTCATTTGGTATTGTGCGAATCTGAATATATAAAGCACTGAGCTCTGGCGCGCGAAGAATTGTGGCTTTGTCTGGCAGCGAATCGACTCGTGCCAGCAGTACCTCAGCTGCCTTGGCAATATCGGGATTTTGGTAACTCATTGATTATTAGTATACCCGACTTACGCAGAATCGCGCCAGCACCAGAGTCATCTATCGGTATGCCGGAAGACAAGGCAACTTGAAGAATACCTAGCTTAAGCGACCCTCCCTAGAGAGCCGCTTAAGCTTTGCTTGTCGATTAGCCGCTACAGCATCGCGTCAATATCTTCATCGAGTGCGGAAGTATCGAGGTTTGTCTGTAGTTCCTTGTCTGTGTCGTTCAGCGTCGTGTCTGCCTGCTGGAGATCCGGCACAGCGTCGACTTTTTGCTGGGAAGTGGTAACCGTTTGCTTTTTGTCCTGTGATTTCATGACCGTGTAGCCGGCAAAGCCAACCACTGCGATAACAACTATGAGGAGTACGGCAACGAGATGGCCGGCACCACTCTGTGATCGAAAATAATTCATGCTAGTTAGTCCCCTCCGTATTTGTTTCGGCTGCTGTGTTTTCACCAGCAGTAGGATTAGCCGCTGTGTCATCGCCTGTACCGGCATTATCATCGTTGCCACTAACATCATCTTTTGCCTGGGCGAGTGCTACAACCATGTCTTTGAGCGCTTTGCGGTAGTCGTGTAATTCGGTTCTGGTTGACTTGGCTGCTTCACGTACTTCACTCAGTTTGACCACAGTATCCGGGTCAGTACAGTCGACAGCGACGGCCACCAGCTTAAGTGCAGCGACTGCATCAGTTGCAGCAGTTTTTTTTGCTTCTGCAGCAGATACCAATTCAGCCCATCCGTCAGGATTGATGTTTTCTGCACCCTTATAGGCTTGAACTTTGTCAAACACGCCGTTCAACCTGACCAGGTGTTTATCGGCCGCTTGGTTGAAAGCGACGAGTTTGTTTTCGATGGCTTTTTGACGATTTTCGCACACGAGCTTACGTTTGTCTTCAGCCAGTGTTTTGCGACCTTCGCGCTCCTTTTCAATTTCTTGTTTTGCCTTATTTTTTAATTCTGCGACGCGAGTTTTGGCTGGGGTAGTCGTTTCGTCTTCCGCTTCGTCATTGAGCTCAGTATTGGACTGCTGGGTAGCCTGTCTAGAAACATCATCGCTTCCTTGACGAGCACTTGCTGATTTTACGTTCAACGCGACTACCGCTAGAAAACTGGCAGCGAATAGAGCTAGAGCAAGGTTATTTATAGCTATTGAACGTTTTATCATGTGCGAGATTTCCTTGATTACATTTAGTACGGTACGTAACAGTATAGCAAAATACTTATACTTGCAATATCGCTACTGACACATCGCCTAAGAGTCAGAGATGATGTTTCGCTGTGTTTATTGCTAAACAAACTTTTGGCATTAGCCGCGCTGTGCCGCAGGCGAAAGAGCATATATTGCTGAGAGGTCGCGGTACAAATCATCGTAGTCCAACCCATAACCAATCACAAACTCAGGGCCAATGTCAAAACCAACATATAGTTCACTGCCAAGATCATCTTTGGGTACAAGTAGCTTTTCAGGCTTACGTAACAGCGCTGCAACGGCGAGCGATGCCGGCTTTTGCGCCCGAAGCTCGCTCAGCAGAACACTTAGTGTTTTACCCGTATCGATTATGTCTTCTACTACCAGCACGTGCTTATCTGCAACAGAATGTGTCAGGTCGCTAATCTTCCTGACCTCGCCCGTACTACCAGTACCGTGGTAGCTCGCAAGGTGAATCGTGTCTGAAGTCATAGTCGTGCCTAATCTAGGGTTTACCTCTGCCACGGCCAGTCGGAGCTCTGAGGAAAAGTGAAGTGAACCGTTTAAGACTGTCACTGTGTGCAAACTATCTTTCGGAGCATAAGCTGCGGCAATCTCCTGCGCAAGAGAACGAATCCGAACCTTAATCTGCTGGGCAGAAAACAGCTCCTTCGCCGTCATCTTCGTATCACCCACCATAACTCCATTCGCTAATGCATCTAACATACCAACCTCCTCTTAACTCTTAACTCTTAACTCTTAACTCTTAACTCTTAACTCTTAAAGCAGTATACTACCCATATGGGAAATTTTAGTTTCGACATAGTTAGCGAATATGATAAGGCAGAAATGAATAACGTTTTCGACCAGGCGCTGCGCGAAATTGCCAGCCGCTACGACTTCAAGGGTACGCCCGCCGAGCTTGCTTGGCTCGATGACAAAAAAGGCTTCAAGGTTACTGGGAGCGGTGAGTGGCAGCTAGACGCCATACTTGACATTGTGCGCAAAAAACTGAGCGCCCGCAGCGTGAGCCAAAAAGTGCTCGACACCAGCCACGAAATAGTCGAATCAAATCTGAAAGCCAGCAAAGAAGTGCCTTTTAAAGCCGGGCTCGACCAGGACAAAGCCAAAACCCTTACCAAACTCATCCGAGAAACCTACCCCAAAGTAAATACCCAGATTCAAGGTGAAGCCGTGCGGGTCATGAGCAACAGCAAAGACGATCTGCAGGCAGTTATGCAACTACTAAAAGCCAAAGACGACCTCGACTTCCCCCCTCAGCTTCACGAATTTCCGATAAACATCGAGTGACGCGTGATTTGATGCGGTATACTTTAATAAGCATGAGCGAAACAGACCAAGAAGAATTACATGCAGAACAGGTTCTAACCAAACAGGAACTTGCTGACGTAGAAATACGTGCTGCGTTGCCGCTCGATGAACAAGCGAGAACAATTCTAAAAGCAAACGACAGAGGTAGTTACACCATCCCAGCCGAAGATTTGTACCCCCACCAGTGGCTGTGGGATAGCTGTTTTATTGCAATTGGCCTCAGACATATGGACGTTGACCGGGCTCAGACAGAGCTACTTAGCGTTGTAAAAGGCCAGTGGAGTAATGGCATGTTGCCAAACATGATATTTAGCAATGAGCCACAATACCGACGAGATCGAGATTTTTGGCGCAGTTGGGTGAGCCCTCATTCGCCTGATGGCGTGACCACTAGCGGTATTACCCAACCTCCCATGCTCGCTGAGGCAGTTTGGCAAGTCGGGCAAAAACTTAGCCTTGCCGAACGACGTGGCTGGTACCGCCTTATGCTTCCGCACATTGTGTCGTTTCATGAGTGGCTATACCGAGAACGTGACCCGCACGGTGAAGGGCTTGTACTGCTTTTTCATCCCTGGGAAACGGGGCTAGACAACACACCCCCCTGGACAACCGAACTCCATGATCACCTGCTCCCTGCCTGGATTCGTTTTATACGTTGGGCTCGACTAGACGGTATTATTGGCTTTTTTAGGCGAGACCGCCACTACATACCACCTGGGCAACGGCTTTCGACTATTGAAACGCTCGCTTTTTTTGATGCCCAGCGCCGGCTGCGACGTAAAGCGTATGATACGCTCAAAATCTTAAACCACAGTCTTTTCAGCATAGAAGACCTCACGTACAACTGTATCTTCATAAGAGCAAACGAGCGGCTCCGAGATATGGCAAAAACCCTTCACCAGCCGCTTCCCGACGAACTTCTTAAACGCATGGAAAAAAGTGAAAGCGCTCTCGATCAGCTCTACGACCCATATAGCAAAACCTACTGGTCGCGCGATTTTATCACGCATCGTCTCTTGAAGCAGCCTTCCATTGCTACCCTCATGCCGCTGTACGCTGGGACGCTCAGTAAAGAACACACTGAACATCTAGTGCGCCTACTCGAAAACGAGCACATTTTTGGCCCAGCCTTCCCTGTACCGAGCGTTCCGCTCGATAGCCCGCAGTTTAACCCAGACCTGTACTGGCAGGGACCGACGTGGGTTAATACCAATTGGCTCATCATAGATGGCTTACGCCGCGCGGGCTACAAAGACCACGCCGACGCACTGGCTGAAACCACAATCGACATGGTACGCCGTAGCGGTTTTTCAGAGTATTTTGACCCAGTCACTGGCGAACCTCTCGGCGCCCATAACTTCTCTTGGACTGCCGCTCTCGTGCTGGATCTTCTAAAACAAAAATAATAATGTCGGTGGCGCATACCAGGCGCATCGGCTACACTGAAACGTATGATTGAGTTTCTACAAGCTATTGTTTTAGGCATTGTTGAGGGGATTACCGAGTTTTTACCAATTTCTAGTACTGGGCACTTGCTCATAAGCCAAGAACTGATGAATTTCCGAGACAGTCACGAACTTTTTACGGTAGTCATCCAAGTCGGGGCTATTGCGGCAGTCATTTGGTACTACAAAAACGATTTGATAGCTAAAACCGTTGGATTATTTCGACGTGACGCTACAGCTATAAATTTCTGGAAAATTCTAGCCTTTGGCACATTGCCGGCGGGAGTCATAGGCCTCGCCTTTGATAAAGTTTCTTCAGCTATTTCCGTACCCTTAGTGATAGCGTTAGCTCTAATTGTTGGTGGCATCATTTTGTGGCTGGTCGACAATAAACCTGTTCACGCTAGCAATGACCCTACCATGCTGCACGCTATTAGCACCAGGCAAGCGCTACTCATTGGCTTGGGTCAATGCGTGGCAATGATTCCAGGTGTCTCTCGCAGTGGTGCAACCATTGTGAGCGGCCTTGCCGTAAAACTGAACCGCCCGACTGCAACTGCATTTTCGTTTTATCTCTCCATACCGGTGCTTGTACTTGCCAGCGCCTACAAGCTAGCCAAATACTCTGACGACATCCCGAACATTACTGGGGGCTGGATAAGCATAGCCATTGGGCTCATTGCTGCGTTCTTCACTGCCCTCCTCGCAGTCAGCTGGCTACTGCGCTACATAGCAAACCACAACTTCAAGGCGTTTGCTGTCTATCGAATTGTGCTCGGGATTGTCTTGCTTTTCGCTATATGGGTTGGCTGGCTATAAACAAAGTCACCCATGTTAAAAAACATACGAGTTAGACTGTAAACGTTCGTAGCTGCTCACGCATCGCAAAAGCAAGCCCGGTGAGGCGTGGAGGTATTTTACGTCCTTTAAGCGTAACCACGTGTAGCCGCCGCTGCACAAGAAACGGTTTACCATGCAGTCGCATCTGTACTAGCTCCCCCTGTTGCAGCTTATTTGCAACTAGCACCTCCGGCAGTACGGCCGCTCCCCGCCCTCGCGATGCCATAGCAAGCATACTATCCGGACTTGTTGAATACACCACAGCTGTAACTTGTATACCCGATTGACGTAAGGCGCGCTCAATCACTGCAAAGGTTGCCGATTCTTGTACATAGGAGAGAAAAGGGATACTTTTGCCAGCTTCTGCATCCGTCTCGAGCGTTTCAACAACTGATTGTGAACAGACCATTAAAAGGTTATCGGTTGCAGCGGCAGCTATCTCTAGCCGGTCATCCTCTGCGTCATCTGCGACAACTACGGCAAGATCGAGCTCACTGCGCCTTACACCACGGCGAAGTGCCGTGGAATTTTCTACATATATGCTCAGCTCTGTTTTCGATTCCAGCGTTTTAAGCGGTTCATCATCGGCACACAGCACAGCCGCAACACTATCGATCAGCCCAATACGCAAAGGTACTTTGTCGGCACCTAGGGAAGCAAGCTGCACCTTTAAGTTATGGTCAATTTTTCTATGCTCAAGCCCACTGCTATACACAAACTCACCCGCCTGCGAAAGCACGACTCCTTGCCGACCAGTGCTTTCAAAAAGTTTTACGCCCAGTGATTTTTCTAACTTGCGTACAGCCACACTCAGCGCTGGTTGCGAAATATGTAGCGTTTCGGCAGCTCTTGTAAATGTTCCGGCCTCTACCACCGCGACAAATTTTTTTACTCTGTCTGTCATAGTTTTTTATTATACTAGTTGTAAAAACTATGTATTGGATTTATAGTGTTTTAGCCTCTACAATGGCATTTTAAGAAGGAGTAAGAATGGTAAAACAAAAATCTATCAGAGTTGCGGTCGTCGGAGTCGGGAATTGTTTCTCGTCACTTTACCAAGGGCTTGAATATTACCGCGAGAACACTGGCGACATAATTCCAGGTGTTATGTATGCTGACATTGGTGGTTACCGTACAAGCGACATAGCGGTGGTTGCAACATTTGATGTTGACCCCCGTAAGGTGGGAAGACCGACTGGTGAGGCCATTTTTGCACAACCAAACTGTGCGAGAGTTTTTCAAGAAAAAGTCCCTGAGGGCCCATTTGTGCAAATGGGTAACCCGCTTGATGGTGTCAGCGACTACATGCAACAACAGCCGGAAGAGTTTGGCTTCCGCGTGGCGAAGACTAAGCCAGCGGACGTTGTTAAGATACTTAAAGAAACGAAAGCCGACATACTAATAAATTACCTGCCTGTTGGTTCACAGCTAGCAACCGAGTTTTACGCCCAATGCGCCATAGACGCCGGTGTTGCATTTCTTAACTGCATACCGGTTTTCATCGCCAGCGATCCAAAGTGGGAACAAAAATTTATCGATGCTGGTTTGCCAATTATTGGCGACGACATGCGCAGCCAAATTGGCGCAAGCGTAGTCAGCCAGGTGCTACAAGAGCTAGCTTTTGACCGTGGGGCTGAAGTTGAGTTTCATCAGCAGCTCAATATTGGCGGGAACACCGATTTTAACAATATGATGGTTCAATCTAGGCTTGCCAGCAAAAAGAAGTCAAAAGAAAATGTCATCCGAGCCCAAAACGATATTCGCGGCATACCAGTGCCAGAACATAGTCTGTTTGCCGGGCCTAGTACATTCCTACCTTACCTCAAAGATAACAAAGTTGCCTACTTTAACATTCGGCTCAAGGGATTTGGTGGCGCGCCCATCACAATGGACCTGAAGCTATCGGTGCAAGACAGCGAAAATAGTGCTGGCGTGGTGATAGACGCTATACGCTACCTCAAAGTTGCCCATGAACTCGGCGTGGTCGGTTCCCTGCGTGGCCCTAGCGCCTGGACGCAAAAAACCCCGCCAGAACAAATGATGTACACCGACGCTAAACGAGAATGCGAAGCCCTCGCCAAACGTCAGCTGACCGCTAGCGTCAAAAAACAAGTGAAAAAATAGCTACCCGATTAACCCCAGCTCGGTAGAAGCACAACCGTTAGCACTTTTAGTTATGCAAGCGAGCCCGCCCTTTAAAACTCCGCGCAGACACAGAGCTGCGGTGAGTTATTAGTCGTCAGTTTGCGGCTTATCCAGCAGCAACGGTTCAACGCTGGGCGTCGTATCGGCAATCTTAACAACATCTTTATCCATCCGCTGCAAAGACTTGTGAGCGCCGTTGAAATGATTGACTGTCGTACTCAGTGAATTACCAAGTTTCTGCATAAAACTATCGTGAGCTGCAATGTGCTTACCAAGCTCACCGACTCGTTTCTGAATATCTTTGGCCTGTTCTTCTATTTGCAAGCTTTTTAGTCCCTGCATGACCGTTTGCAAATATGCCAACAGTGTCGTGGGACTTACAATAATAACTTTTTTATCAATAAATGCGTATTCGATGAGGTCGCGCGAATTTGTGCCTGTTGCGCCCACGTTGTTTACCAGTAGGTCGTAATAAATTGCTTCACTTGGGATGAACATAAAGGCGTAGTCAAGTGTATTTTCGCTGGGGCGAATGTATTTACTCGTTTCGTCGATACGGTTTTTTAGGTCGGCTTTGAAAATTTTTACAATATTTTCCCGCTGTGTTTTATCTTTTTCTTCAATGAGCCGGTTGTAATTTTCTAGGCTAAATTTACTGTCTATCGGCAGTAAACGACCTTTGTCTAGCTTAATCACTGCGTCGACTATTTGGCCGTCTTTAAAGGAGTACTGCATTTCGTACACATGCGGTGGCAGGACGTTTCCGAGTACCGTGTCAAGATAATATTCACCCAGTCCGCCGCGTTGCTTTGGGTTTTGCAAAATATTTTGCAGGGTCTTAAGCTCATCGGCTACATCGACAACGCGCTTGTTCGATTCTTTGAGCTCGGTAAGATTGCGCGTGATTTCGGTGATGATTTTGTTGCTTTCACTTGTCTGCTTTTGCAGCGCACCAAACATAGCCGACTGCGATTTATCGAGTCTGTCGCTTATCTGCGTTTGTACACCTTCTTTAAGTTTCGTAATGTCTTCGCTGAGGTTGCGCAGGTCTTCTTTAAGCAACAGTGCGCTCTCGTTACTAGGCTTACGCGTCAAAAAGAAAACTAAAGCCACGGCAAGTATCACAACCACAAAACCTAGAAGTACGACTGCTTGTTCCATAGCTATTAGTGTAGCTCGTAACACTCTCTCTGTCACCTGCCGCATACCTAAATCCCTTGTGCGAGGTCTAACCTCGTACAAGGGATTTAGGCAAGTTGGGTCACAAAGTACATGAGTATCGCACCTAGGATAGTTAAAGCAATTGTACTGTACGACGAACGTTTGCTGTGTGCCTCGGGCAAAATTTCTGCCGCAGCAATGTAGAGTAGAAATCCTGCAAAGAATGACAGGTAAAACAAAATAAACTCATCACCAAGTGTAAGAACCATGCTTAGTAACACGCCTGCGAGTGGAGCAAGTGCATCAACGATTAGCATAAGACTGGCTTTTGCTTGTGAATTTTTATGTGCCAACATGAGGTTGACCGTGTTAAGGCCATCTGAAAAACTGTGCGCCACGACGGCAACCGCTACCGCAACACCAACCGCCGCATTTGCTTGAAATGCCAAACCTATGCCAAAGCCATCCAGCAGGCTGTGTCCGGCCAATGTAATTGCGCTTGCTCGCCCTACATACGGATGGTGATGTTCGCCGTACTGCGCTTCGTCGGCATGGCTAATTAGGATGCTTTTTTCTACAATATGAAATAACAAAAAACCTGCCATAAGCGCTACCATGGCCGTCGTGACGTCTCGTGACACACCCTGGGAGAGTTCAATAATTTCAGGTAATAGGCCAAAGACTACCACACCCATTACTATGCCTGCCGTGAAACCGAGCAGCCTTTGCAGTTTATCTTGATTTTTGAGCGCAACATATCCGCCGATTAGCGAAGCAATAAATGCACATAGTCCTAGTAGAATCACCATGCTAGCAGCATACCGGTCTGCAATATTTATTGCAAAAATGTCGCATTTTTTGATAAAATTGCAGCATGAGTAGCCAAATTGTCTTTGAGACAGCGCTTAAACAGAACAACCTCAGTCTCACCAAGCCTCGGCAGGCTGTCTTTGAAGCGCTCCAACACCACAAAAGCCTAACAATGGCAGAACTCGTTGCGGCCTGCCCGGGAGTCAATCGGGCCAGCGTGTACCGCACCAGCGAAGTGTTTGAGAGGCTTGGTATCATTATGCGAATACCCACGGGCTGGAAATACCGTTTAGAGTTAGGTGAGGCCTTTCACGAACACCACCACCATGCCACATGTTCAGCTTGCGGCGCATCGATTGCACTCCCGGAAGACCTAGCTTTAGAAAAACGTCTCCGCGACCTCGCCGCCAGACGCAATTTCACCCTCATTTCTCACCAAATAGAACTTACCGGCCACTGTGATGCCTGCGTTACTCCTCAAGTCTACGGTACTGGCCAATTTATTTAATTTCAATCCAGTAGCGCTGCTTAACGCGGCTATTGTCTACAACTTCGTTTTCGAGGACTCCACCATTGGCAAGAATAACGCCAGCGGAGCCGAGATTCGTTTTATCGCAAGTAACCAATGCGCGTTTCAATCCTAGCTGTTTGCAGTGTGAAAGTGCAGCACCGAGTATTTTGGTACCATACCCATGCCGACGAAACTGTGGCGCTACGGTGTAACCAATATGCCCACCCACAAAGCGAAGATGGTCGTCCAGTGTATGACGGATATCGACAATACCTATCAAAGCATTGTCAGAAATTCGTTTCGCCAAAAAAACCGTGGACGGAACCATCCGGGTATCTTTTGCAATATAACGCTCGCGGGATGATTGTAGCCACATATCAAATGATTCCGCTATGCCTAAACCGGCGCTGCCTGGTATATGCTCGCCGTCTTTTTGCTGACAACTGGCACGAAAAGACCACACGGCTTCGGCGTCTGATTCTTGCGGTTCATAAAGTATTACCTGATTTGGTTTCATTACTACAAGTATACCCACAACTTAAAAAGGCCGGTACTTTCGGCCTTTTTCGTGGAAAATCAATTTCCAAACATAACTATAGGCGAGAGGAGCAAATAAGTCTGTGACGAAAATTACTGACAGCTATCAAATGCATATTTTACATCATTACGGTTCCGGCGTATGCTGGAATGATGTTTGACTATTTTTTGCACGGCATGCTTGGCCGGCCTTACCGGCTGCATGCGGAACGCAGCGGAGACAAAACGAAACCGTCTATTGTCTTGCTCCACGGCATCGCTGCCAGTGGGGATGATTGGCGAAAAGTCTTAACTTACCTCGAGTCAAACTACCACTGTACGACTATAGATTTACTCGGGTTCGGGAAGTCACCGAAGCCACAATGGCTCGGTTATACCATGGAAGATCACATGCGCTCGCTCTACCATACAATGAATAAACTTCACCTGAGAGGGCAGTTTTTACTGATTGGCCATTCACTTGGTTCATTTTTAGCCGCCCGTTATGCCACGCAGCATGAAACAAATATCAACCGTCTGCTGCTGCTCAGCCCACCCGTATACCCACCGCTGACTCAAATTAAAAGCAAATCAGCTCGCAAGCTTACCGGCCTACTTTTAAATATGTACAAATTTCTGCGCGACGACCCGCGTATAAATCCCGAGTCGTTTAAACGCCTCTCGTACATTGCCCCCCTGCCCAAAAGCGTTATCCGTAACCCGGACACATGGCTGCCGTTTATGCGTACCCTTAAAGAATGTATTGAGAAACAAACTGTTTTAAAAGATGTACAGCAACTTACTATCCCAGTCGATGTTTGCTACGGCACACTTGATCAAGTTGTGGTGAGTAGTAATGTGGCACTGCTCGCCAATAACAACAATGTCCGCCTGCATTCTTTCCTAAACACACACGACCTCACCACTCGCTACGGCAAGCTCGTCGCAAAGGTGCTTACGCAAACAATCGAACCGAACACTTAAACGGATCGATTTCTGTGCCACCCATGTGTTTTTGAAGCAAAAATATCGCCGTTTTTAATGACACGCTGGGTTCGTCATTTACTCGTGCAATGATTTCGTATATCCCGGGTCCGCGTTTTTTTTGCGAACCCCCATCTGACATGTTGGGATAAACCATGATTTCTCCTTCGGGTGCTGAGCGCAAATCAACGCCTCGCCGCACAGGTATCTCGTACTGTATTCCGTTCTGTTCTATCTGTAGCGTAGCCATTTTCCCGATTTCCAACCGTATAACATTGGCAATATCCGCTGCCCGCCCAATAATATTACCGAACTTATCAACGTAGGCAATACTGTCCTGTGCCTCCTGCTCAATAGGTGCTCCGTCGTTATTTTTGGACCGCCGATCATAAACGAGTTGTAGCTCATCGGTATGCCCAAGCATTTGCGCGACAACAGCCGAGCGAAATTGTTCATGCTCGTCATATATACTATTTTTTCCTGGTATCTCGTAGAGTGAGGTTATTCTACCTTCCATTGCAAGATCAGCCAGTGCGCCAAGATGTGACGCAAACACGATGAGGCCCGACGCTGTCGTGGCAACCCTGTAGCACTCGCCATTGGCACCATCTTTTGTTTGTTTGTTGCCCCTAGGCGCGCGATTTGCGATGGCAATAATACTTCCGGGAAGCTTGCGTTTAGCCGCACGATCATCCAGCTGCAGTAGGCCAATACTTTCCCACGGAACATATCCAATCGGTACCTCCAGCATTCCCACATTACCCCCGTTCCCAAGTCGTGAGCTAATTACCGCGTCCGTGTCGGTATATCGCCACCACATTTTTTCAAGTTGCCCATTACCATTCTGCCTCACAAGCTCAGGAAAAACATCGCTCCAAATAACTTGCCCGAAACTGGGCTGCCG
This sequence comes from Candidatus Saccharibacteria bacterium, assembly GCA_016699955.1. Classification (NCBI taxonomy): domain Bacteria; phylum Candidatus Saccharimonadota; species Candidatus Saccharimonadota bacterium. Next base: position 1,095,802 of record CP064993.1, read on the forward strand.
TGCTAGCTCGTCAAGCTTCGGGTATGATTCCATCGGGGATGGCATGGGATCTCCTTATAGTTTCACTTGGGAAGAGTACTGCCACCACATCAGTACATTGATTGTTTGGAATACTATACTTGAGTAATTGCTACTGTGGCAAGTTTGTTTTTTTCCGCAGTGTCCTGGTGACGGATTTCTTCGGCTATGGCCATATTGATCACTGCCAATAAGAGCAAGTTGAACATAAAGCCAGGCAACGCCCCAAACTCTACACGGCTGAACTCAAAAAATTGGGTAAGTAACAAATTTATTAATGTGGCGCGGCGAAACCACTCAAATGCGCGCAGCCGTGAGCGACCAAGCCAGACCAAACCCACCACAATACATGCCGCTGAAACGAGTGTCGTTACAAGCTGGCCAATTACTAGGCTGTGGCCGTAGTCTGCCTTGCCCGCAAAAAAATCGCGCACATCACTAAGATTGGCATACATTGCTCCAACGATCGCAAAAACAAAGGCTAGCGTTTCAAGCACAAAAAACCATCTAACGAGTATTGAAGATGAGCGTCGTTTCCACAGGCGCGCATAGGCTCTCGTAAACCGACGCCTCTGACGGGTATAAAAACCCTGTTTATGCGTTGGAGAGACGGGCAATGCCCTAAGCAGCTGAGTAAGCTTTATAGTCAGAATTGCCTGTTGGTCTGCTTGCTCGAGCAGTTTTCGTGTGGCAGCACGTTCGCGGATATCCATGTCCTGGTGGACGGCTTCTTCAAGCTGGCGCAAGGCACTAAGTTGGTATTCTTCGCTTGTCAGTTTGCGCGTACGAGTCAGGAACGAAATCGTAAGATAAAGCGCAACAAAAATTGCATATATAATGCCCACCGCTGGCCGATAAAAATAGTCGTTGTCCCGAGTAATTAGTTTACCAATTTCGTCAATAAATACTCCGAACCCAACACCTGCCGTAAACGCTACGACCCGCTGAATAGCCCTACCTAAGAACGCAATGTTGAGCATAAACGCGATAAGCATTATTACCCCGCCCCAAAGTACATGTGCAATGTGGTATTTGGTCCCGCCAACAATCGGGTATCCTGTTACGTGCAAGTAAAAACGCAGTAGTAGTATGCTGGTAACGGCGGAAACTAAAAATAAGTCAAATAACCCGCGCGAAGCGCTACTTCGAATAAAAACACGGTGCCGCTGCATATCAGTTAGTATACATAACTAACCTTAGTTCGGCGTAAAAACGTCACACCGGGCGGGGGACATTTGCCTCCCTTCAGCTTTACGGAAATATCCAAAAAGCTGGTTTGCTCCGCTCATTTTGATGGAAAAATAGGAAAAGCCAGTGGCAGTTATGTTGAACTGAGGTTGGACATTATGTGTGCCAGGTTGCGCGATACATAAGCGCCATGTCACAATATACATTAATGGAATCAACCATATTTTTACAACTGGCTGCCGTGCTCGCTGTTGCTGCCGGAATTTCCATCATTATGCGCCTACTGCGTCAGCCGCTTATTATTGGCTACATTCTTTCCGGTATCATTTGTGGTCCCTCGCTGTTTGACCTTATACATAACCACGAAGCATTTGAGTCGTTTAGCCAGATTGGCATTGCATTACTGCTTTTTATCGTAGGACTTGGGCTAAATGTTGCCGTCATACGCAGTACCGGTAAGCCAGTCTTCCTGGTTTTTTTCTTAAACGTGTTTTTTGTTGGCACGGCGGGTTACGGTGTCGGTCATTTCCTTGGCATGGAACCACTTGAGTCGGCTCTTGTTGGTCTTGCACTCGTGTTTAGCAGCACCATCGTTGTTGTCAAGTCGCTCATAGACAAACGAGAACAGCACCGACTGTACGGTCAGATTGCCATAGGTGTATTGCTTGTAGAAGATATTGCTGCGACCGTCATGCTGGTGTTTATCGCGGCGGCAAACACTGGAGGAGGTGCTGAAGCGCTGTACGGACTTTTAGGGAAAGGCTTGCTGCTCGGCGGAGTGCTCACTTTTACTGGTTGGTTTATTCTGTCCCGGCTGGTCAAATTTTTTGCGAGCAACCAAGAGTTTTTGTTTACCTTTGCCCTCGCGTGGGCATTTAGCGTTGCGGCAGTGTTTGAAATGAGCGGTTTTTCTATGGAAGTTGGGGCGCTTTTTGCGGGCGTTTCCCTTGCCTCGCTTCCCTACGCTCAAGAAATTAGCACACGGCTTAAGCCACTTCGGGATTTCTTTTTGCTCCTCTTTTTTATAAGTCTAGGAGGAACATTAACGCTTGGAAACCTATCTGATGCTATTTTGCCAGCTCTGCTTTTTTCGGTTATCGCCATTGTTGTCAAACCATTTAGTGTTTCGACAAGTCTTGGGTTACTTGGCTACACAAAGCAGACAGGTTTCAAAGTAGGCTCACACCTTTCACAGACCAGTGAGTTTTCGATTATCATGCTGACGCTGGCGGCCGCAGATGGCTTTGCTAGCGAACGAGCAGTGGGCATTTTGACGATCACAACATTCATTACAATTGGCATTTCAACCTATCTTATGCAGTATGATGATGAGCTATACCGTATATTTGCACGCTTTTTGAGTGTGTTTGAGAAACGAAATGTCTTGCACGAAAAAGACAAAACGCCAGACTACAAATTGTTTTTGTTTGGGTATCACAAAGGCGGTCACGAATTTGTCAACACCTTCAGGGACATGCGAAAGCGGTACGTTGTCGTGGACTATGACCCAGAGGTAATCGAAACACTTGAGCGGCAACATATTAACCACGTTTACGGCGACGCAACAGATTACGAGTTACTGGGCGAGCTCGGCGTCGGTAAAGGTGAGATGGTCGCCAGCATACTGCCGGGTCACACAACCAACCGTGAACTTTTAAAGTTCTATCTGAAACACAACCCAGATGGCATATTTATTTGCCACGCAACGAACTACGACAATGCAGCCGACCTATACGAGCACGGCGCATCCTACGTCATGCTACCTCACTTTATTGGCAGCGAAAAAATGAGCGCCTTCATCCGCAAAAACGGCAGCGAAAAAGCCGCCTTCGACACCTACCGCAAAAAACACATCATCACACTCGGCCAAGCGGCCATCACCTAGGAAAGATTACTTATACCTTCTGGAGCCAGTATAAGGGTCCGTGCATTTGCAAGCGTAGTCGCCATTTTATCACGTACTTCTGTAAATTCTCTGCCTCTAAGGTCTCGCAGACTATTAGGCTCCAAAAAAAGTAAATCGATCGCTTGGTTTGCGCTGCTTACTGTTTCTGCTGTTACAGTCCCTCCAAGAGCATGACCATATGCTATATAGAATGGTCTTGCAACACCGTCAAAGCGATCATATTGTTCCTTGTAAAATCGTCTTTTTGACTCATCGTCTCCAGCAAACGCGGCTGCTGTTGCTGCTAAATGTTCTAGTGATGATTTTCGTGCAGGTAACCATTCAGGTAGAGCACATCTCAGATCTATTTGACAAAAAGTAGTCATCACAGGTTTTAATAAGACCGATACATCAATCCCTTCAGAGCGAGCCCACCCAGCCTTCGGTTTACTACCGAAGCCTGCAGCCACAGCTAATAACCCCACTAATCCTTCGCAGCGCAGAGCCGCACTTGAGACTACGTCTATATGTTTTACTACCTCATATAATTCTTTTGCCACAGATAAACTCCTATTTACCTAATTTACAATGTTTTGTGTGTAGGTTCAAGACTTTCTCAGAATCCAATATCCGACTATACTTACTTTCAAGTACGAAAGCTCGCGGGGCTGATGTAACGGTCGGGCGAGGGAGTGGCACTCAGTATGGAACAACAACCCTTTTTGAGGAGTGCTTTTTATGCAAAAAATGCGCAATTACAGATACTATGATTTGTTTGTGGCGGCAAGCGTGGCGACGTTGATTATTTCTAATTTGGGAGCAATGAAGCTGGTTGCCATTGGCCCAATAATCACCGATGGCGGCGCCATTCTTTTTCCGCTTGCTTACATTTTGGGCGACGTTATGACTGAGGTGTACGGCTACAAGCACACACGTCGAGCCATCTGGGTAAGCTTCACTTGGCTATTACTCATGATAGCTGTTCTTGGCATTGTGCAGCACATGCCTGCTGTAGACGGCGCGCCAAATGTGGCGGAGTTTAACGCGGTGTTTGGATTTGTCCCACGGATAGTGGCGGCTAGCCTCCTTGCATACCTAGTAGGTGAGTTTGTAAATTCGTTCATACTGGCCAAAATGAAAATTCGTGCCAAAGGCAAACACCTGTGGCAACGACTTGTTGCCTCAACAATTCTGGGCGAGGCGATAGATACTACCATTTTCTGCATGGTGGCATTTTACGGTCTCATCACTGGTGCGCAAATGGTGAATTACATACTTGTAGGTATAGCTTTCAAAATCACCGTAGAAACACTCATGCTTCCTGTAACCTACCGCGTGATAGGTTGGCTAAAAACCCGCGAACAGACCGATCATTACGACAAGCAAACTAACTTTAACCCCCTTAGCGTTCAGCTCGACGACTAGCTCCTTAACCCGAAACAGGCTAAGCGGGCGAAACTCACCGTTCCCAAAGGCTTCGCTCTCGCTTGCCTAACGCCTGCGGCGCAACCAGTCACGCACTGATAGATGGTGCGAAAAACAGGTTATTTTCGACCGTGGTAATACTGGGCGAGCCAGCTGTCGCGAAAAGCGTAGAAGCTGCCGTCTTCTATACTTGCCCGCATGTTGTCAACTAGGCCAACAATGAAATGCTCGTTGTGTATGGACATGAGGGTATTGGCCAAAAGTTCTTTTGCGCGGAACAAGTGTTGCACATACGCTCTGGTGAAATTTTGGCATGTGTAACAGAGGCAGTCTGCAAGCAGTGGCGTAAAGTCCTGTTTATACATGGCACCTCGAATGTTTTTCCGTCCCTCAAATGTGTAAAACGCACCGTTACGTCCGACGCGGGTCGGCGAAACACAATCAAAAGTGTCGACACCGTGCTCAACGGCAGCAAACATATCATCAGGTTCACTTATACCAAGCATGTGTTTTGGTCGGTCTTCTGGCAAGATTTCGTTACACCATTGCACAATTTCACCTAGCTTCTGCTTTTCGATAGCACCGCCAATACCGTAGCCGTCAAATTCTCGCTCGGCCATCCACGTGGCAGTTTCTCGGCGTAAATCTTCGTAATTTGCTCCCTGAAGTACGCCGAACACAGCCTGATACGGTCGTACGGGGTGGTTTTTGCGCAAGCGCTGCATTTCACGTAAGCTCCGTTGCGCCCACGGTTGGGTACGTTCACGCATTGATTCTTCTTGGTAAGCACGTGTGTCCATAAGTGACGTGAGCTCATCAAACGCAAAACAAATATCTGCACCAATTCCGTGCTGAATTTGAACAGAATGTTCCGGCGTAAAACGGTGCATCGAACCATCGAGGTACGATTTGAAATTTACGCCGTCAGTGTCTACCCAAGCCTGACGTTCCTTGCGTGGCGCAATCACATCATCGGCCGAGATACCCTCAACATCCATGCTAAGCGTTTTTTTAAAGCCACTACCCAAACTTAAAACCTGAAACCCACCGCTATCGGTAAATGTTGGACCTTCCCAGTGCGTGAACTTTGCTAGCCCCCCTGCTTTTTCGATAAGGTCTGGTCCCGGCTGAAGATATAAGTGGTAGGCGTTTGCAAGCATTGCCTGAGCACCCGTGCCCCGCACTTGCTCAGGCGTCATAGCTTTTACGCTCGCTTTTGTACCAACAACCACAAACGCTGGCGTTTTTATGTCGCCATGCGGCGTATGAATCACACCTGTCCGAGCCAGCGCACCCTTAAGCCGCGAATGAACGACATACGAAAACGGCTTTTGGCTCATTGCTTGACTTCGCCGGTCTCCAACTTTTTGCGAACGCGAACAGAGGCGGCTATAGATGCGCCAATAATACCTATGCCGGCCAGACCAGGAATGAGTTCCGGGATGTGGTAGAGTGCGCTAAAGAGCATAATTATTGCCAGCACAAGTACGGTGTAATGCGCGCCGTGTTCCAGATAGATAAAGTTCTTTAGTGTCCCTCGCCGTACCATAAAAACAGTCATAGAACGCACCCAGATAGCCCCAATACCTAGCCCCGCCGCAATCAGCACGACATTACTGGTGATGGCAAATGCACCGATAACACCGTCAAAGCTAAAGCTTGCGTCGAGAATTTCCAGGTACACAAAACTCATAAAAGCTGCCAGCCCCACTTGTTTGACGGCAGATTTTTTTGCATCAACGCCCTGATATTTTTCAATTATTTTTATCGCACCATGTATAAGTAAGTACGTTAGCGTACCGAAACCACCCGCCAAAAAAGTTGTCCTGGCGTGTGAGTTTATGGGCAACATGGCAACGCCAAAGAGCAATATCGTAGTCACAACCGACGGCCACGCCCAGTGAGATAAGCGCTTTAGATGCCCCTCGATATGCTTAATCCACATGGTGTTTCGCTCATCGCTGAAGAAAAAGTGGAAAGCAAGCATGAGCAAAAATGCTCCACCAAATGCAGAAATGGTCGGATGTGCTTCATCCAAATGCTGCGCATACTCCTTGGGATTGTTCAGCGCTAGATCAAGGACTGTTTTCCAGCCAAGGTCGGCTGTAATGGACACAATCAGTATAGGGAACACTACCCTCATACCAAAAATGGCTATGAAAATACCGACTGTCAAAAACAGCATTTGCCAAAATGGACTCATGCGTTCGAGAATTTTGGCATTGATAATGGCATTGTCGAAGCTAAATGTCAGCTCAACCACCATAAGAATGATGGTGACAAACAGCGCGCCCCAACCGAGACCCCAGGTTATTCCTATTAATGTTGCAACCGTTGCGAAAACTGAAAAACCAAATATGCGAAATGCTGAATGTTCATGTAGTAAATGTTTCATATAGCACTAGTATACAGGGTTAGTGCCCAAGAGCTAAAGCCATTTATTGCGGCGAAAAATAATTACAGCCAGTGTCGAAAGTCCTAGCACTATCCCAATCACAATTAAAAATGCGTGTGAATTGCTTGCAAATGGCACTGCCACATTCATACCCCACAGTCCACCCACAATAGTCGGTATGGTCAGGAATATCGCAATAGACGTCAGGCGTTTAAAAGTAGCGTTTAGGTTTGTTGTCGCAATAGCATCGTAGGCTTGCCGCATATTCATAAGCGTACGGAGCCGTCCTTGCACCTGCCCTATCAGCTCGCCCGTGCTGCGTTCTATGTCCTCAATCATGTCGCGGTCATCTTCGTAGAGTCGAAGGTATTTGCCCCCCAGCAATGCGCTGAACAGGAGCGCTTGGGGCTGCAGAGCCGACAGGAACTCGTTAAGGTCTTCCTCGAGCTCTATAATGCGGACAAACTCTTTTGCGCTCAGCCGAGACTGACGCATATCTGCCCGCGTTTGTAGCACCCGCCGTGCAACTTTTGTTAAATGTTTTTCGTAGGACGTATTTATTTCTGCAAGCATCCAAAGCACTGTTTTGGCTTTTTGGGTGGTTACAAACTCAAGCTGATCACGCACTAGCCGGTCGAGAATGGATGTTTCTATGCGCGAAACGGTGAAAATATAGTCGCTTGTGTAAACGATAAGCAGCGGCTCGGTCGCAATCTCAATACCTTCGGGGTGACAATAACGTGTATATATGTACACCGCGCCTTGGTCGGTCTCGACACGTGGTGCTTCGTATATATCAATAGCGTCCTCAAGATTGTCTTTGTTAAGGCCGTACGTTTCAGAAAGCATGTTCAGCTCATCGTCTGACGGCGCAGTAACAGCCACCCATGACCCAGCACGAGACTGCTCAAGTATTTGAAGCGCTCGCTCTCGAGCACGGCTGTAATAAATAGTAATCATATCGGTTTTATCTTACAGCCGCAGTGTACCACAAACGGAATGGTTGTACCATAGCATTATATTGACTATTGCACCTTTTTATTGTTACAATACACTCTATTGACTGCTCTGTGCAGCCAGAGGAGATGGGAATGATTTTAAGTTTTCGGCGTCGCTTAGCGACTGTCGCCGGGTTTATGCGCCTTTTTAACAGACACTCTCAGTTGTTTATACTGTGCCTGCTGATTTTTTGCATACACACAGATATTCTGCGAATTAGCAGCCACTCACCAGTGCTGCAGTTGGCTGCTATTGCAAAGGCACAAGTTGTGCCTCTCCCTTCCACTGTATCATCAACCGACAGTGGGTCGACCGCTGCAACCGCCGAACCTACTGCAGCCGCTCAAACAAGCCCAGCTCTTTCGCAAACAACTATCGTTCTTTCGCAAAAAACTATTGCAACGTCTCAGGTATGCACCGGGTATGCCTACGCATTGCCGGCTGCAGTGGCGCTTGGTTCGGCCGCGCCTGGCCTATCCCAGCAGATAGATGCACCAACCTACTACACAGTGTACGGTTCAAGTGTCAGCTCGTTGCGGAAGGCTGTTACAAACTGCCCCCTGCGCAAAGCTGCCGGGGCGTATCACGCAGCTACGGCGTACCAACTCAACTGGGCATATACACCGACTGTGACGAACGGTTTTTGTAGCATAACTGATGTCAAGGTCGGCCTCCACGTCAACCAGCTTATGCCAGCTTTTTCACCTGGGAATGCCATTTCACCAGAGGTAGCTTCCGCCTGGGATAGTTACGCTCATGCACTCAAAACACATGAAGACGGTCACGCGGCAATTGACACCAACTACGCCACCCGCCTCACTGTTGCGCTCCAAAATCTCGGCTCGATTGACTGTAACGCCATGACTTCGCAGGTGCAAACAGTTATCGACAGCTACGTCGCTATGCTTGACACGGCCAATGAACTTTACGACGCCCAAACCAACCACGGCGCCACCCAGGGCGCAATACTGTAAATGAAAATCCTTGACTTACGGCGATCAATGCATATGACGGCAAACGGTGAAAATCCATGGCCAATGTATAAAATTGCTGAGATTGGGGGGGCGGGCGGAACAATGTGTGTTGACCCCACTCGAAAACAATTACTCCTCGACAACATTTTTCCACTGTTTGAAGTAATTACTGGCAATCTCGCGGCATCTGCCCAAGTAGGATCGGGCAGCTGGGGAATCGTCTCAACTCTCACCATAGCCGAAACGAAACTGGCATGTAAGCGCTCGCGTAATCCAGGAGAGGTTGACAGGCACATAGGCTTTGCGGCGACAAAAGCTCTCGTTTCACTATCGCAAGGTATCGAGGCGCTGCGAAAAGGAGGTGCAAATACCATTCAACACGAAGACCAATCTTTTGAATTCAACCCAGCTACACCATTGCTCATTTTTAAGCCCAATAAATCTTCCTCTCAGGGCGACAGGATCCGGACAGTTATGATAAGTGAATTTATAGAAGGCTCTGGTGCTACTGAGTTAGAAGCGCCCCCCCTAAGGCAACCCAGACTTTGGTCGGAAAGGCTCTTCGTGAAAGCGGAGTAGCAGTAGAAAAAGTTGAGGCAGACATTTATTACCGTGCCCCAGCAATAAATCGAATGGGGCTAAGGCCTGGTAACCTTATTGTGACAGGCTCAGATAAATCCCAGGTTAAACTCGTGCCTATTGATCCCTATGCTAAGGCAGTTCTGAATTTTGGCATTGTGCGTCCTTAAAGCATAAACGGTCATTTCAGGCGTTTGCGCTTGTTGGGGTCGAGTTCTTTTTTGCGTAGGCGGAGGTTTTGAGGAGTGACTTCAAGCAGCTCGTCATTTTCTATAAAGTCGAGGCACTGCTCTAGGCTAAATACCGTTGGAGGCGTCAGTTGGACTACACCATCGGACGATGTCGAGCGCATGTTGGTTAGGTGCTTTGCTTTACAGACATTCATTTCCATATCTTCGCGGCGGGTGTTGAGGCCAATAATTTGGCCAGCATACACCTTCATAGCTGGTCCCACAAAAAGCGTGCCACGCGCTTCGGCTGTTTCGAGGCTATAGGGCATAGTTGTACCAGTTTCGTAGGCGATCAGTACGCCGTTGCGGAGTTGCTCCAGTGACTGGCCAATTGGGGCATAACCAGTCACGAGGGTGTTCATAACAATAGTGCCTTTTGTGTTGGTCAGTAGTATGTTTCGCATACCCAAAAGTGCGCGTGTAGGCATTGTGTAGACAAGCTTGGTAACACCCTTACTGGGACTCATGAATTGCTCTTTGAGCATCGCACGACGTTGACCAAGCTCCATTTGCACCGTACCAACCTGCTCGGCTGGTACTTCGATGATGACTTCTTCAATAGGTTCAACTTCTTTACCGTCCTCGACGTGAGTAACAACCTGTGGGCGGCCGACTTCAAATTCGTAGCCTTCTCGGCGCATAGTTTCTATCAGTACGCCCAAATGTAACTCGCCGCGTCCCGCTACCGTAAAGCCAATCCCGTCATCGCTTACCTGTAGGCCAACATTTGATTCCAGTTCTTTTGCCAATCGCTCGCTAATTTGCCTAGAGGTATTAAACTCGCCCTCGAGACCCTTAAACGGACTAGTGTTTGGGCCAAGGTAAATTCGCAGCGTTGGTGCCTCAACTTCAATGGTTGGCAGCGCTTCTGGCTGCTCAGCATCGGCCAAAGTTTCGCCAATTTGCGCTTCACTTATGCCAGTAAGCTGGACAATGTCGCCGGCGACGCCTTCTGGCACCTCATATTTTGTGACCCCGCGGCTCATGAAAACCAAGTCGACCTTGGACTTCTTGATAGAACCATCTTTCTGGCACAAGGCTACCTGATCGCCTGCTTTTACCCGACCACGTGTAATCCGGCCAATGGAGTATTTGCCCTTAAAATTATCCCACGCTAGCGCTGTTACCAGCATTTGAAATGGTTTGTCGAGTTCAACTGCCGGTGGCGGAATATTTTTAATAATGGCGTCAAACAAAGATGAAAGGTCAGCTTTTTCACTTGAATCGATTGGCGGTGTTGCCCACGCCTTACCCTCTCGCCCAATAGCGTAGTATACCGGGTAATGCAGCTGGTCTTCGTGTACGGCAAGCTCGAGAAACAAGTCGGCCAGTTCGTCTTCTACTTCAGCGATGCGAGAACCTGCCTTGTCTATTTTGTTGAGCACTACTATTGGTTTCAGCTCGGCCTCGAGTGCCTTTTCCAGTACAAATTTCGTTTGTGGCATTGGCCCTTCTTGGGCATCAACAATTAGCAGGCAGCCGTCAGCCATGTTTAGCGTCCGTTCTACTTCTCCAGAGAAATCCGCGTGTCCAGGCGTATCGACAATATTTATACGGTAATCGTCATGCTGGACTGCAGTTATTTTCGCTGTGATGGTAATGCCACGCTCCCGCTCTTGGTCACCACTGTCCATAATGAGTTCCTGGCTCATTTCTGCTTGGTTATCACGAAAAGTGTGGCTTTGTTTCATAAGCCCGTCTACCAACGTCGTTTTGCCGTGGTCAACGTGCGCAATAATTGCAATGTTTCGAATTTTACTCGGGTCTTGTGTTGTAGCCATAAAATAAAGCGCCGTCTTTAGCGCCCTTACGTTGTAATTATATCACAAAACATAACGAGGTAAAAAGCCGTTCACTTGCAGCCGTCGTCTTTCTTCATCAATTGTCATCTGAATCCAATCGCTGTTTTCGGTATTTTCGGTTTTTTCGCTGTTTATTCCGCTGAGAAACCCAAATAATCCTGATGACCACCGCCGGGGACGGCGTCTCCGAGAGTCATCCTGCTCATCTACAGGATACAACCTGCCTGTATTGACTATTGTACGCCGATCATTACTTCCAAATTTATTTTGCTCACGAAAAAGCAATACGTTGATCTGACGCTGTCTGAGGTTAAGCTCGGTACCCTCGGTGCGTGTCAGGCCTACGGTTCCAAGCCGAACGTTGATAGCCGTTATCCGTCCAGTTAACTGGTTCTCATCAAGCTGAACCGCAGGAATTTCTTCTGGTACCGACAATATACCTTCTTTTGGGGACAGCCAAACATTTGACACTAAGCGGGGGGCGTCTTGCGGGCTAATTGCGCGGTTGACGTTCGGTTCGACAACTGGGGCGTCTTGTGGGCGTGGTGTATACCGGACGGTTACACCAATAACTGCTGGCATTACCTTTTCAAAAATTACCGCAAGTGCTGCCTGTGCTGCTCGAATCTCTCCACTAGAGCTTACTACACTGCTGGTAGCATCACTATAACCTGAGACAAACGGAATAACCGAATTAGGGTCGGGTTGGGATACAAAACTCATAAGGTCATCAAATACCGCTCGCGCAGTCAGACGCTCAATAGCATCGCAGTGTTGGTATGCTTGCATCAAACCATAGAACGGCGGCCAAATATCTGTAGGAAATCCGTAAATACTTTGGGCACTGATACCAGTTTCAGACATGCCCATAGAATAGACTATTTTAGTTAACAAGCCTAAAGCGGTTTGCAACAGGGGTGGTCGTACGCTATACTGTTTCACGTTGTGGACATACTAATACTCGTTATTGAAGTAATGATTCTCGTTGGGATTGCCGCGATTTGCTCAGGGCTCAATGTGGCGTTTATGTCGCTAAACCTTGCCGACCTCAAGCGAAAAGCCAAGCTGGGGAGCATGTACGCCAAGTGGCTAATTCCTTTGCGAAAAAACGCGCACCTCACTCTGGCCGCCATTTTACTCACCAACGTTGCCGCCGCCTCTCTGACACCGCTCGTACTCGATTCAAAACTGAGTGGCATCTGGGCTGTCGTCATCAGCACCCTCGCGCTCACCATCTTTGCTGAAATTATGCCGCAGGCACTGTTTGCTCAAAATGCCATCCTCTGGTGCGGCAGGTTGACCTGGCTGCTACGGCTCATGATTATCATCACCTATCCACTCGCAAAACCGCTTCAGCTGCTCCTAGACAACATGTTCAAACATGCCACTCACGATTTACACACGCGACACGAGCTTGGGCTGCTGGTCGCCGAGCATCTTGGGGCAAAAGAAAGCGAACTTGACGAAGATGAGGTAGAAATCATCAAAGGCGCCCTCCAGCTTAGTGAAAAGAAAGTTGGCAGCATTATGACCCCGATTGCAAAGGTATATTCTCTGAAACCGTTCAGTGTTATTAATGACCGCCTGATAGACGAAATCAAAGAAAATGGGCATAGCCGGATACCCGTTTTTAATACCGGTAAAACCATTTGCTTTGGCGTTATCCTAGTCAAAGAATTAGTAGATATCGACTTCGACGAGCACCCGCCACGCGTCGACGAGCTGGTACTACACCCAACCCAAACGGTTGGTTCAGGTACCGCACTTGATACAATGTTCCGCAAATTTATTTCTGCACAGACGCACCTAATTCCTGTTGAAAAAGATGACAGGATAGTCGGAATAGTCACTATAGAAGACTTGCTTGAAGAAATACTAGGACATGAGATAGAAGACGAATCAGACCGCGCGCAAGCACTCGCGCGCCGACTTAAACGTACAAAAAAATAAACCTCTGAAATCATGTACTCGATGTGTTTAAAACAACGTTTTGTTGTAAATAAAGTAACGTCACAATGGCCTCTGGAAACAACGAGCCGCAGCTTATATTTTGCTTGACTTGCGAAATGCTTATGTACTAGCCTATTCGCTACGTGCGGCAAAACTTTTTGGTGGAGTTTTGAGGCACTAGCAGCTTGCCCTGGCTTTTCAATATCAATTCGCCGGGATGTACTCAAGCTTGCGCTAAGGAGGGAATGTTATGCGTAAAACCGTTATATCAGCGGTCGCCCTTGCGACCGTAATCTGTGGTGTAGCCATGCCACGCGTCTCAGCTCAAACGCTGGGATATGTACCAAAAGAAAAATTCATTGAAAAGGTGCAGCTTGCTTCACTGGAAGTCGAAAAGCCAAACGAAGTAAAAACTACAGAGGAAAAACAGCCAACTGAAGTGAAGCCGGCTGAACCAGCAGCTCCTGCGCCGGTGATAGCAGCAGTCCAGCCGGGCGATAGTTTGAGCAAAATTGCCGAAGCAAACGGCACAACCTGGGTGCGACTGTTCAACGCAAACACGGGCATCGTTAATCCCGATGTAATTAACCCGGGTGATCAAATCAGAATCCCTGGAGCCGACGAAGTCCTGGCCGAACGCCCCTTGCCGCAACCCGTCGTGGTCGCCCCAAAACCCACGCAGGCCTACCGCGGCACAACGACGACCTATCGTCAAACCGCACCTGCCGGCAGCTATCCGGTGAGTGCAAACGCCGCAAAAGCGTACATTTACTCACGCGAAAGTGGCAATAACCCAAATGCCACAAACCCTACCGGCTGCTATGGGCTTGGGCAAGATTGCAACGGTGTACTCCGCGCGCAGTGTGGCGCTGACTACGCCTGCCAAGATGCATATTTTGAAGGGTATGCGGCACGCCGATACGGCGGCTGGGAAGGTGCCTACAGTTTTTGGCAAGCCAACCATTGGTGGTAGAGCGAGCCTACGACTGCTAGAGATAACCTACTAGAGTCAAGCAAAGACAGCTGTACACACCAGCTGTCTTTGCGCTGCAACCGCGAGCTCTCACGCATTTCGCACCAGTCAGTCTGCATGCCGCCAGAGCTGTCAAAGCTGCTTACACCGACCCAGGATTCTATCCGCGGCTTGTTCTGGTTGTAATTGTTGTAGAGTATACTTGCTTGTATATATTAAGTATAAGCAGGACATGCTATGGATAAAGAAAAAAATGAACCAGCAACTTTAACAGAACAACCAGCACCGTTTCAGACGGAAAGCTCAAATGAGGGCGTAATCACCCCAACCGAAACAACATCTAACGCATCGGCTACCAGCAGCGACCCGATGACATCATCGTCAGGCAACGCCACAATTCTCAGTATCCAAGAGCTTCCAGAGAAAAGAGGCTGGCTGAAGTCATATGCCTACCTCCCCGAATACTTTGTCATGCTCGTGGTTTTAACGGCGTTGCTTTTTGCGCTGACAAACCTACTAAACATTGGCATCGATAGCCTTATCTCGGCTGAAAAATCAACGGGAGATGACTTTAACTTGTACGATTTCAGTAACTTTGAACTAGTTTCCTCTCTGTCATCCGTGATTGTTGGCTTACCGTTTTTTATCATGCTTTACCTTAGAACAAAATCATATGAGACAGAGTCACCGGCAGTCGTGACACATCGCTGGCGCAAAGGCTTTTTGGGTGTCTTTATTGTTGTACAGATTATGACTATAATCGGTAACTTGTCAGGACTTGTGTATCAAATAGTATCGCGAATGGTAGACGGAAATGACAACCTGTCACTTTTGACTAGCGCAACACAAGGGGATCCGGTGTGGCAGCTTGTGATTGCTTCAGTGCTCAACACTGCCCTGATTGGGTTTGCCGTTTTCGTGATTGGTAAAGAGTATCGTAAGCAGGGGGCTAAATAATATGCCTCTCTCATCTCAGCAAAAACTGCTTGTCATTGTGCTCAGTGTTGTCAGTATTGTCGCAATTGGTCTGCAAATTCCTACCATTAGCCAGCAAAAAGCTAAAGCGTCAGACCAGCAAAAAAGCCAGGACATCGCTACTCTCCATTCAAGCATTGACACTTATAATTCTTCCCGCAACAGCCTGCCAAAAACCCTAAGCGATTTGAAGAACATTGATGACACAAAAGACCGACTTGATGATTACAAATATAGCCCTAGCCAGGAGTCATACAAACTTTGTGCTACATTTAAGACAGACACGACGAAAGATACCGAGTCTTCGTACACAGCATACAGTAGTAGCTACAATAGCGATGTTGAGGCCGACCCGTATAAGCACGGCAAAGGCAATAAATGCTTTACGTACGAAGTCTCTTCGTACGGTGGAAGGTATTTTGATACCTTCGACTCATCATCGTATCCGTCAGATTCAACGAACAGCTCATCTTCCAGTAGCATTCAAGACAATGCAAACGATGCTCAGCGCAAGTCAGACATAAACGCTGTCCGGTCGTATATTGAGGCCAGCTACGCCCAGAACGGCTATTACCCGACTTTGGCAGAAATCAACAATACCACTTGGCGAACTACCAACATGAAAGGTCTCGATACAACCAACCTCATAGACCCTGAAGGCGTCGACAATCGGATTAGCAATACGCCGGGCACAAATCGCTATTCATATCAGCCCAAAACTGCCAGCGGCAAAACATGCGAAATCGCCAGTGAATGCACAACTTTTACGGTCACCGCCACCCTATCAAACGGCGACCTGTACACCAAATCTTCACTGTAACCGCCCTTGCCCACACGTAATAAGGGTCTTTTTGCGCTTTTATCCCATCTCTGACTTCTATTTAGGGTAGTCTTGCTTCACTCGATTGAAACCGTGACTCGTGACCTGTAGGCCGGTATACTGTAGCTATGGATACAAGGCCGTTGGCGGAGAGGATGAGACCTAGTAAGCTCGATGATGTTATTGGGCAAGTCCATTTGGTTGGTGCTCAGAAAATCATCCGACAGATTATAGAGAACAAAGAACCGACCAGTCTCATCCTGTGGGGTCCGCCTGGCACGGGCAAAACGACCCTAGCGCGAATTATTGCAACCGAAACGGGTGCTGAATTTGTCGAGATTAGTGCCGTGACAAGTGGCAAGGCCGATGTTGTCAAGGTAATCGACCGCGCTGGTCAGAACCAGCGACTTGGTCTGCAAACGATTTTATTTGTTGACGAAATACACCGCTTTAACAAAGCTCAGCAGGACGCTTTTCTGCCACATGTTGAGTCCGGCGTTATTACTCTCATTGGCGCAACCACCGAAAACCCAAGCTTTGAAATCATAAACCCCCTGCTTTCCCGCGCCCGGGTACTCGTGCTCGAGCCACTTAGTCGAAGTGAAATAATTGCAATTTTACAGAGAAGCGCGAAATTGATGAAGTTAAATGCCAAAGTTTTGCCCAAGAAATCTGTCGAACTTTTAGCAGATTTGAGTGGCGGTGATGCCCGCGTGGCCCTTGGCAATCTTGAGCTTGCGCAGCGCCTGGCACTTGGTAAAACAATTACATCAGAACTGGTTGAGACGGCAGCGCAAACTAAGCTGCCAGGCTACGACAAAAAAGGCGAAACACACTACAACGTTATTTCAGCTTTCATAAAAAGTATGCGGGGAAGCGACCCCACCGCCACGCTCTATTATTTAGCACGAATGATTCAGGCCGGTGAAGACCCAAAGTTTATTGCCCGACGCATGGTGATTTTTGCCAGCGAAGATATAGGCCTGGCTGCACCAGCCGCTCTCAATCTCGCCGTGTCGTGTTTTTTGGCGGTGGAACGAATTGGCTTACCAGAAGCAGAAATAAACCTCAGTCACGTAGCAGTCGTACTTGCCAAATCGCCAAAGTCGCGCGAAACCTACGACGCGTGGAGCAAAGCCAAAATAGCCGCCAGCGAGCACCCTGACTTACCCATCCCGCTCGGCCTGCGCAATGCGCCAACAAAACTTATGAAAGACCTCGGCTACGGCAAGGGTGCCAAATGGGAGGCCGGCTTCAAACACCCCAGCGGCTTTTTACCCCCCGAGCTCAGGGATATCAATTTGTTTTCTGGCTCAAAATAACCTCGGCACGTTTTCTCACGTCAACAAACGATGGTTTGGGGTTCTGCGCAGCACAAGTCAAGTCCTAGCTCAGTTCGTAGGGATACTAACCGATTCGACGGCTAGTATCATGAGGACGCCAAAGCTAAAGGTTGTCATTGTTTCAGCCATAAACAAGACGTGTATAAGCCCAAAATAGGTCAAGCCAGAAAGTATGAATCCCGTGATAAACAGGCCAAGCAACCATCTGGCAGTAGTAGTTTTTGTTAGCCGAAGCGCAAACCATAACGCCAGCGGTACTTCCGCTACAAAAAGTAAAACGGCGCTGTACACATGTACAAGATCAAAAAAACGATTAACTTTGTACGTGTAAGTAGAGAATGCGACAAGCAAAGTCAGGCCACCCACTAGAAGGAGTGTTGTACGGAGTCCTGCACGATGAGCGGTGGCTACCGGCAAACTCAGCGCCGCCGCACAAACTAGTAGCCCACAGCCTATAAAGCCGATTGTAAACGGCCAGATTGTTTCGCGGTGCACCCCGTAGTTACTTATGCCACCCTGGTCGCGACTAAATAAAAATTGCGGCAAAATGATAGTGCAAACCACAATTGCAGCCGCCAGTACAAACTGGCTAAGGAATAGGAGCTTGCCCGTTTTTGTCATATAAATAATTGTAACAGCTTACCCTTCCAGGCTACCAAAATTCTTTTGTAGTATTTCGGCTAGCATTTTTACTGGGAGACCAAGTATGGTGTCCTCAGAACCTTCGATGTGGTCAAGCATAGTACTGATGTGCTGGATGCCGTAGGCACCGGCTTTGTCAACATAGTCACCCATGGCAAGATAGGCCTCCACGAGCGTTTGATTGTACGGCTTTAAGTAGACCCAGGCGTTGTCATAGGTCACTTTTTCGTAGTTTTCGGCCCTACAAATGACTGCCAGCGAGGACGTGACTTTATTTGGCGCCGAGGTAATCAACCGCCACATTCGGCGAGCGTCTTCGATGTCTGTTGGCTTACCAAGCTGAACATCACCAACGGTCACAATAGTGTCACAGCCAATCACGATTGCTTCTGGGTATATTGCTGCTACGGAGCGGGCTTTGCCGAGGCCAAGCTCCATGGCAATTTCTTCGACCGATCTAGATTCATCCAAGTATTCGTCAAACTCGCTGGGGATTATGACAAAGTTTAACCCCATTTTCTCCATTAATTCTTTACGCCGCGGTGAACCACTGGCCAAAATAATTTGTCTCATAAAACGTAGTATACTAGAAGCTAATGACTGTCAGTATCGACATACAAAATTTAACCAAACTTTATCCGGGCACAACAACTCCTGCGCTCGATGCGCTAAGACTTCAGGTAAAGCCGGGTGAAGTGTACGGGTTTTTGGGTGCAAATGGCGCGGGCAAGTCTACGGCCATACGACTACTCATGAATTTTATCCAGCCGACCAAAGGCGGCGCGAAGATAATGGGGCTAGATGTTGTCAGCGGTAGCGTGAGGGTCAAAAAACATGTTGGCTACCTAGCTGGAGATGTTGCTCTTTGGCCTCGTGTCACAGGAAATGAAATGTTTGCGTATCTGATGAAACTGCAATCCCAGGTGAAAATGGACTATCTTAACGATCTTATTCGCCGGTTTGAGGCCGAGCCAGAAAAGCGTATCGACCAGCTCAGTAAGGGCAACCGACAAAAGATAGGGGTAATACAAGCGCTCATGCATGAGCCTGATGTTCTCATACTAGACGAACCAACCAGCGGGCTTGATCCGCTCATGCAAGAAGTATTTTACGAGTGTGTACGTGAAGCCGCGACACGAGGCGCAGCTGTGTTTGTGAGCAGCCACAACTTAGCCGAAGTGCAACGGATGTGCGACCGCGTTGGTATTATTAAACATGGTAAACTAATACGCGAGCAAAGCATTAAGGATGACAATAATCTAGCGGTAACGACATTCCGAGTAGTTTTGGCGCACCCAAAAGACGCCGAGAAACTAAAGTCAAATCGAGCTATTAAACTAATATCTACCGAAGGGCACATTGCCATTGTGCAGCCCAAGAAAACAATTGCCGAAGCGCTACGGGTGCTTGCAACCTGCAACATTACGGGCATGACAACGCAACAGATTGATTTAGAAGACGAATTTCTCGGGTATTATGGAGACGGCGCATGAAAGACGTGATTGTTTGGGAGCTGAGGCAGCGGCGTAAAGCAATTTTTTGGTGGACATTCGCATCGGTAATCATGACAGCAGTTATACTTGCCCTCTTCCCCTCCATCCGTGACCAAGCTGCCGAAATGAACAAGGTCATAAACACTCTGCCGCCCGAACTGCGCGGGCTTAAAACTGGCGGTGCCAACAATATAGACGTGGGCGATCCACTGCAATTTTTAAACTCTCAACTTTTCTATGCGACACTCCCCCTCATCTGGATGATTCTAGCCATCACTCGCGGAGCCGGGCTGCTTGGACGCGAAGAACAGACCCACACCCTTGAGCTGCTACTTGCCCGTCCAATCAGTCGAGCGCGGTTACTGATCGCCAAAATTATTGCTTTCTGCCTCGAATTTACCACTGTAACCATGCTGACCTTCACTACGATACTACTCCTCTGCCCTATTTTTGAGCTAAATGTGGGCGCTAGTCGTCTGTTTTCGGCAACAGCATATACCACCCTTTTTTGTTTTTCGTTTGGCTTAATTGCCCTCACTTTGCACGCAGCCAGCCGACTTACCAAGCGCGCTGCCACCGCCTTTGCGGTAACTCTCGCGTTTGGCGGCTATCTTCTGGCAAGCCTGAGCAGCCTAACAGATTGGCTTGAGGTACCTGTAAAGTTTATGCCCTACCACTATTTCACACCGCTTGATGCGCTTTCTGGCAAAACGCCGCGTGGTCTCGTAGTGTATTTGGTTTGCGTGTTTCTGATAAGCGGTTTTCTAGCAATCGTTGGATTCCGAAAACGAGATATTGAATAATCGTTCCGAACTGGGCGTAAACAACGGTTTTAAAAAGGGCGAGCTCATCCACGAGCAAGTCAGAAGGTAATTCACTTTGAGCAGATGGCCCGTAGCTCGATAGACGAGCAAACGTGGCCAATGGATGCTTCTGGTGAGTCTGATACCGCGAGAGTTCTTTCGCCGGGTAACAGCCCCGTGCGTGTATAATCTATATATGCTTCGGAAATGGGATACTGAAAATGAAGAGCTTCAACGCAAGCTGCTGAATGAGGTTATCACTAGAATTCAAGAACTTGATGACGTATCAACATTTGGCGTCATTGCTGCTCAGGAAATTGTCGATATTGTTACTGAAAATCTAGGACCGGAAATATACAACAAGGGTATTGCTGATGCCAAGAAACTAATTGTTAATAAGATGGCTGACATGGATGTTGACCTCTCTACTCTCGAACAAAAGGCATAAGAGATACATGGCTATATCGCAATTTTTCCATACTCCTCAAAAGTAAGCAGCCAGATAGCAGTCTAAACTTTAATATCAGAATTCAGTCCATATCAAAACTGCCCACTATCAGAAACGAACTTGAGTGAAGCTTCGGCAATATATACGGCCCCTGCTTGCAACTGTGATATCAACATCTCGTATTCACCGATACGGTGATATATACTAACAACATGAAAAGAACCTCTCCAAGAACCATCGATATAGTAATATTTGCAGTAGGAATGGTTTTTTTAAATATTTTTCTAATCTACGTCATGGATCATTTTCCAAGGAGCTTAAACCCATCCATCTCAGAGTTTATTATTGGGACAGTAGGCATGGGTCTCTTTGTCGGAGCAATGAATTTTTTATGGGCATTGTTTAGCTTAAAACTTAAACTTAAATAACTTTTTCCTAGCTAAAAATGCTGGTATGTTATAGATTAGAAATCCCGCTAAATCGACCGAACCGTGCAATGAGATAACGTACTGGGGTCAGTGAGCCTCTAAGTCTAAGCTTACCGTCTTGGGCAAGACGAAAAACAGCCTGACTAAATGATTGGGCTTCACTAATGTTTTTTTTTCTTTGCCTGACGCTCATGATTACTGCCGCTAAAAATGCGCCGACGGCGATTGCGGCGGCAGGCAGAGTGACTATAACTGTAGTCCAAACTGCAGTACCTAACTTATCCCAGCCTGCAGCTCCATCATCGTAGTTTTCGAACATTGGAGACTCAATATATATTTGACTAAGGATAGCAATAGTCAAAGAAATCACACTGGTCAAATAGAGTTTGCGTTTTAATGTCATGCGGTTATTGTATCAGGTCGTGAGCATCAACATATTTCGAAATCACACGCATTTTGTACTTTAAAACTCATGTGCTTTTTCTCATCGAAGAACGTAAGGAGCCGCACTAAGGTACGGTGAGTGAGTCATTGCTAAGGGTTGAACCTTAAGGATAAAATACTTTGGTTTGTTAGAGCTGTCTAGGCTAGCCGTTTACAATTGGCAAACCCCACCCGATAAAACCCGGCTGGAGTGTAGCTACAGTCAGTACTTCTACGTAGGTTGTAGCGTTGCGAACGGCAGTAATCGGTTTGTCGAGTACTTCTATATAAGACGTAGCGTTGCGTACAACCGAAGCACCGAGTGAGTCCAGCACTTCTACGTAAGTTATTGCATCTCGGGCAGCTGCCATATGAAACTTTTAGGCCACTTCCATGCCGGATTCTAAACTGTCAACATCGGCTGCAGCCCGGGCAACTGTTGTGTTCGGGTTTGTTTCGAACATATCGCAATATGACAGATAAGATACCGAAAGGACTCGCGTCGCTCCATAATACAAACTACCGCCAGTATATAGCGCCGATTTTGCACTTGCGGCCGTCGCGTCACTTTTAGCTGCAATTATGTTGTTTTGTACACCAAACACTTGTGTGACTCCGGACGGTAGATTGGCAAGTGCATATGTATCACGTTCCCCTGTGGTGGCAGAGCCGGTGTAGTCTGCACTAGAGTACGGAAGTTCGTCTACCAACTGGTAGTTATTGACTTGGTCGGCGTCCGAACCGGTAAGTTGAGAGTAGGTGCCATTGCCGTTTGGTGTCAACACATGCACACGCACATCGCCTAAAAAGGTATTGTTGGTGCTACCGGTAGAATTTAAAATATATACATCGTCAAAAAAGACGGTAGTACTATTCGAGTTTACGAATGCCACCATATCAATAGTAGTGTTTGTTCCAGCGTTTTTTGTGTCGCCAGTGTAGGTGACTTCGTCGGTACCTGCACCGTTTAACCGCACTTTTACGACACCACCGGCGTCGGCAATAGTTGCCTGAACTTCAATAAAATACCATGCATTAAGAGCCAGAGGTGTCGTACCTGTCGCTAAAACGGTGCCACTGACACCCCCTCTCCTAATTTGCAGTAAGCCTGTTGTGACTTCTCGATTAACTGTAATATGGTTTGTCGCGCCATTATCGCCGTATAGCGCTACACCAGAGCCATTGGTGCTAACAATATTAGTCCGCATAGCAAAACCGCAAGTAACCTGAGCCGATGCGGAAATAAGCCTAGATGCAACAGAGACGAAGCCACTCGTAATAGACAACCCGGTTCCAAAACGTGTAGTAGCGTTCGTGGATACAGAACCGCTAAGATTCCATTTTAAAGCAACATCACCTGCGTCAAAACTATCTATAAATAATAATGCCATTACATTACCTCCACTTGTACTGTTAAATTACTGCCGGCTACCGTGCTACCTATTTGGTCTATATCGACCGTTATGTAGGCCCCGTCGGCAACTGTTGTTATGTCCATATTAGTTACTTTACCCGAAGTATTAGCACTAGTTGCAATAGTGGGCCGATTGCCTTGAGTGCTAAAAATCGTTGACCCGTTGCTATTGATGTCAATAAGTATTGACGAACCGGTAGGTGCTGTGCCAACACTAGCACGCACGCTGCGAATAGTCCACGTTGTACCCGAGTCGTTGTAAAGCCTGTGCGTACCCGATACTACTACCAACGTGCCCGAATACGAAAAGGGGTATGTGCGCGTTAGTGCCACAGTTGGTATTTGGGAGATTGGCACCTTTGTGCCGCTGTCTAGCGATGCATAGCCGTTTGCAGCAGCCTTGTTGATCGTTTGCTCGGCGCCTACTATACGGCTGTCGTTACCTTCGGCAGCCGTGCCAACACCCGTACCGTAAGTAACTGTTAGCGTGCGGTCGGCAGATAAGTCGCCACCACCTGTTAAACCAGTACCAGTAATAATCTGCCTGGTTGTTGGTACTGTGCTATTTAGCGCTGTTTGTGTCGCTGTCGACACAGGTTTGTCTGCGTCGCTGGTATTGTCTACATTTGCAAGCCCAACGGCAGTTTTGTCTAGTGCTTGCCAGGTTTTGTCACCACGCCAATACTGACCAGTAGTACCAGCAGTAATAGTTGGTTCTTTGCCGGCAAGCGCGGCGTTGACTGTACTGGTGTCTGCCTTATTAGCTAAGCCTGGAACGGTGGGCGAAGTAGCGGTGCCACCTAAGTCACCGGTAAGCTGAACAATACCCTTAGTGGTTGGAGAAGCGTCTGGAACGCTTGCAGTAGCGCCGTCGACATATGCTTTGCTGGCGGCATGGTTGGGTAGTGTTGGTACTGGAACAATTGGGGAGATGGTAAAAGTTTTGGTGCCGACCACTACTTCATTTCCGGTAGTGTGGACAGTAGTCGTGTTGTCGGCTTTTGTTGCAAGTGCAGTGTTGACTGTACTGGTGTCTGCCTTATTGGCTAAGCCTGGAACGGTCGGCAAAGTAGCGGTACCGTCTAAGTCACCAGCTAGCTGAACGATACCCTTAGTGGTTGGAGAAGCGTCTGGAACGCTTGTAGAAGCGCCGTCGACATATGCTTTGCTGGCGGCATGGTTGGGTAGTGTTGGTACTGGAACAATAGGGGAAAAGATAAAAGTTTTCGTGCCGCCCACTGCTTGGTTGCCGGTAGTGTGGACAGTAGTCGTGTTGTCGGCTTTTGTTGCAAGTGAACCGGTTTGTTTTAACGTGCCGTCAGCATTATGCTCAACCAAAAGAAAATCATTGAGAATATCTCCCCATAGACCATCATCACCGCCAGACGTAGGTAATCGACTCACGGTGCAGTTATGTCCAATCTGTTCTATTTCTCGATGTTGCTGTAGCAGTATTGTACCATAAGCGGCATGTTGTTAGCTATTAAACCTACAACTACCCCTAAACTGCTACACTCAAGACTTCAAACAAAAAAGGATATATTCACTCTCCGTCTGTACAACATGGTTTGTAACAACTAAATCATATGAAGGAGGCGCATATGCCCTGTGCCCATATTACCCACCACCTTTACTACGCTAAGAACTGTACTAAATACATAAATAGCGGTCGTAGATGTTCTATATATCCACCCAAAAAAGGACATGCCATTTTAGGCCGACTGAACCATTATTATCGGTAATCAATCCTTAACATAGTGTACGCCATAAGCTCGAAACGCTGCTTATCTTATTAACTCAGACAATGGGCTCATAGTCTGTCACCCTAGTGTACGGGTGAACAGTTCCGGCTAGGAGAACTCTGTTCTTGTATAGCCGGACGGGCAAGAGTTATTCCTGACTATTTTTTGTTTGCCCCAGGAAGCGGTGCTCCCCGCCGGGGCCTTTTTTCAATATCAGATGTTAACCTATATGATACTGTTGCAAGCAGCAATATTATTATGGCGTTTACCGGGTTGATAAGATTGTCATACCATCCTGGACTTAAAGTATTTGGCGCACAGCCCGGTTGATGCCATATTTCACATACGACGGTTCTGTACACTGGAAAAACAGCAATACTTCTTGTCTGTCGAGCGCAATTACCTGATTCGCTGATTGTATCAGTGATGCCGTTATATTTATCGGAACTTTCATTACAATTTGGAATTGCTTCAAAAGTAGATACCATCGGCGAGAGTGAAAAAAGAATGATGAATATAGCAAAGAAAATTGCCGTTAACTTGATAGTAACCTTCATGACAAAAGTATATCACTAACCTTAATCTATATAAAAAAACCTGTCGCATATCGGCTAATCTATTGGTTAAATAATTCAATAACAAAGTCAGTGCTTTTTGTGATTATTTCTTCTGCTTGGTCATATGTCCAACTACTATGATTATAGCCCACATAATCCACCACCTTATGGTTGGGTTGGGCATTGTCCGAGATTGCTTTTCGGTTCGCCGTATCTACATATTCGTCGTCAGTACACTGAACAATAAATGCAGGTGCTTTCAGCCTGACCAATTTATCAGCGACTCTCGCATCATGTGCTTGTTGCCAAAAAGCTGCTTGCACCCTCTGGCCACCTTCTTCTATGTAGCCACTTTCTGGGTATATAAATTCTTCAATATTTGGATCAGGCACCCAAGCAACAACTGCCGTCAGCTCAGAAAGCTCAGAGCCGACTGAAATGACAGTTGACCCACCCATACTTTGACCAAATAATGCGACCTTGTAGCCTTTGTTCAAATAATTATTTGCGATGGCTTTAGTAGTAGCAAGCCAATCATCAAAGTTTGAGTTGAAAAAATCACCATCAGAATTACCGCTACCGTACTGGTCAAAGCGAATACTGGATATGCCTGCTTCTTCAAATTTTTGAGCTGCTCGTACAAAAAAACATCTAGGACCAACCGCCGTCCCTCGGTATCCGTGACAGAAAATGACAATACTCTTAGATTTTGCATCGTGATGAGATACGGCTATATTGTGATTATTATATTCTTCAGTTCTGACTTCGATCATTAAGCTAACTATAACAAAAAATGCTCAATTATTGCGCGATTATGTTAGACGATATGCTGTTTAATAATTCTCTGGGTCGCAGTACGAGGTTGTCGAAAATATTGCTATTAAAACCAGAAGCCCCCTGAGTGAGGCAGTGTAGGATTCTAGACTTGCTTTTTTGTCTTGGCAGTACAATGATTAATAGTCACATATCCGAAAACCGCTACAGCGATAATTCCATACAGCGCATCAAGCAAATCTGGTGTATTGAAGTTAATAAAATCGACACCTAGAAGTCGAAGCGTGTCGAGCTTAATGGCTGTTTCAACGACAATATTTACTAACAGCCAAAAAGCAAGAGCTGTGAGGAGTGAAAATTTTGTCAGTTTGCGTTTTAGCAAATCTGGGAATATCGATAAACAAAGGAAACCTCCAGTTATTGCGAAGTTCGTAATGTGCACCGATACATACGGGATTTGCGTAAAACGTAGCGCGTAACTGGCAGCAAAAACTATCAACATACCCGTGTATAATAATTTATTTTTAATCTTGTATGTTTGCTTCATCACTTATCAAAAATAATAACATAATCGCACCGCAAAAAAGGTGTTTTAAAAGCTCGTATTCGTCGATATGGTGATATATACTCAAAACATGAAAAGAACCTATCCAAGCACACTCGATATAGTAATTGTATGAATATGCAAAACCAAACAGAGTCAGCACAAAATGATGAACGCCAGAGTAAACCTGTAATGAGTGAAAAGATAGTTAAGCGCAGCCGTTACGGCTTGGGTATTTTACTTGCACTCGTATTTATGCTGGTGGCTACCGTCATGCTGTTTGTTTCTAGTAGCAGGGCGACGAAGGTGCAGAATGACCGGCAAACAGCAGAAATCGCTCGCCTTTCAGCTGAGAACAAAGAAATTCAAAGAAAAACCAACCCGGCTATTAGTAACGAATATCTTATAATTAAAGAGTGGGGCGTGAAGATCCCGCAAAATTACGTTGGTGATATGTATTATAAAGTTGAGGGCAACGTTGCAGTTTTTGGTTCCAAGACTCTAGATTCTGTATGTAAAGGACAGGAAGTAAGAGTCGGGCGCGGCACCGGCGATGAAATATGGCGCAGTAGCGGCGGGGATGCGATTGGTACCACCAAAGAAAGGTACGATAAGCTGCGGGCAGCAGGCTCGCAGACTGTTTGGAAGGTTGGCGATTACTATTACCTCTACCCCATAATTGGGCAATCAGCATGCGCCGTTGAGCTCGAGCGAGCTGCCACTTATGATATTTTAAGCAGAGTAATTTTTATGGAGACTTTGTAGCCTTACCGACCCACGGCTATTCTTTATGTAAATTGTATCATCCAGCCCCCGCAACAGGCGACCTGCATGCCACAGCAACAATACTGAGATTTCAGTGCCCCGGCTAGTTTGTTAAGAATTGAATCATAAGATTCAATTAATTGTATGGATTTTTACCATTTTTTACGCATATCATTGAGCACCGATGCTTCGTTGCATTCACAACCAATACCACCTGTTGTTGCCTGCCGTTCACATAATTTCACTGCCTCATCGCCGTACAGTTTATCGATTGCGTCAGTTGGCCCGCTTTGGAGAGCGTAGTTTATTTCATGACAAAACTCAGGTTTCTGCATTTCGATTGCATCTGCATATTTTGGATTATATTGTGACGAGATCGTACCTGTACTTACTCGAGGATTATTCACGATAAACAAAAAGGCGACTGATGCACATACAACTACCAGTGCAATACTGGCAATTGCAATATATTTTTTCATATATTAATAGTACCATGCGCGGCGAATCTCAGATTTGTGCGTCAAATTTTATGGCCTCTAAACGAACGAATTGTTGGCTGCAAGGGCTTACTTAGCTGTTACTACTCACCCTGGTGCGACGTGAAACTGCCCGGAAATAACTGCCCTGCTAGGTTTTAACGCGTACAAAAATCATCTCGTGCTCATCGTTGCTCGAATTATAAATCATATGCTGGGTGTTTGCAGGATATATAAAGACATCTCCTGGTTCATAGGTATAAACACCATCCTCATCATGTACTTCACCGCAACCTTTTACCACAATCATGATTTCTTCAATATCTTCGTGTTCATGCCAATCAAAAGAATTGCCCGCAGGGAGGTAGCCATGCGTCACCATCTCAAGGTGAGGACTGCTCAGGTGTTCGGTTGATGCATAGACTCTACGAGAACCGCTGCCACCGTGTGCGTCTTCTTTCGCGACTTCCGAAGCAGGACGTTTAATGATTTTCATATATCTATGATATCAAAAAGCCAGAATATGTTTTCTTTAAGGAATCATTTTGAAAGATACAAAGAACGGGCGCTTTTGTACTTATATGGGCTCACAACCAAGCTCACCCGATGCATCCAGGGAGACGTAGACGGGCGTTCCGTCAGTATTGTCAGACGTTATGGAACCCCTGATGCACATTAACTTATCACCTTCGCCTTTACGAAATTTAAAATACGTTTCTGTACTATCAGAGATATTAACGGGATACTCTACCCATGAATTCTCCAGCAATCGTTCGCGTAGGGTACTGACTACGGTCGGGTCTGAAAAGTTAAGCGCAATATGCCGCTCATAGTGCCAAGCCCCTTTGTAATCTTGATAGCGACCAGTATCGGCCTCAGCTCTGTATTGTGGTTTTGGTAAATCAAGGCCCGATTCGAGTTGACGCAGC
Organism: Candidatus Saccharibacteria bacterium; assembly: GCA_016699955.1. Taxonomy (NCBI): domain Bacteria; phylum Candidatus Saccharimonadota; species Candidatus Saccharimonadota bacterium. The sequence goes on from CP064993.1 coordinate 1,124,796, forward strand.
GCTATCATCTGTTCGCTTGGAAACAGCGCATGACGATTATAGTACACGGTCCATGCAATTCCCAAGATGGCGACAACTGATAGTAGCACTGTTAGGCGTTTCCGGTTCATATTCATTAACAGTATAGCAAGTCTTCGGTGTGGCGACGGAATATATGTCATCGGTTCTGAATAATCTTATAAAATTTACAAGTCTGACATGCTCTATACTATTTACCTTCAGCTAAAGCTTCAGGCGTAAGAATGAATCATGTCACTGTACGTTTCTAATGAAACTACATAGGTAAATCGATTAATACATAACCTACCATTATATTTGGCTCGCTCCTCACGCACCGCTCCACATCCTGGAATTCGATCCAAGCATCAAAATAAGTAGCATTTGTTGGCACTAAAGGTTTACCGAGTTGTTTCTGGGGCTGCACAGCGTTACCAATGATAGATCGAATCTAACTCAAAGAGATTATTAGCAAGACAGTTGCCAGAGGCAAAATAAAAGGCAGACCGACGATAAATAGTATTAAATACTGGCCTTTCTCGCTATCAATAATCTTTAGCCGCCGCGTTAGACTAACAGCGTAAGCGTGTGATTGGTTCAAATAATTGGATCTGGTGATGACAAAGCTCATCAAATATTGTAGCTGCAAGGCTAGCACAAGTATGACACTTCTATAGCTAGCATCGGTATCGTAATATCCGATCACCGCCACATAAAGCACAATAATGGAGTATAAGGAGGCCAGTATTCCTATAATTGTGTTCTTCGTGTTAGCGTTCAACCTGTAAGCACTGATGCGAGGCACTAAAAACGGTAGCGTTCCGACAAGCACGACAGCCCAGTTTATGGACGGTGTGTGTACACCTGAGCCGAAAGCGTCTTTAGAGATTGCAAGAGCAATAGTAGCAACTGAAACAAACCAAAAAAATACGAGTGAAGTGATTCCTACAAGCTTTACAATTACCCAATCCTTACTTTGAAATATTAGTTTTGCTAAATGTATTAACTGCCACGAGATTAACAATCCTAGAGCAATAGCAATAGTGACAAATGCTTCGTAGCCTTCATTACCAAAAATAAATGCAGTAAGTAGGCTAAATAATAAAGCGAGTACCACGTAAACACTAGTCAGAAAATTAACTGTAATCACACTTGAAGTATAGCAAATGTTAGAATGTCCCACTTTACAACTTAGTGTACCCCTGGCTCAGTGTAAGCGCGGCTATTAGCGCCTAAGGGCGCTAACGAGCGAGAGCAAGGCTTTCAGGGTTGGGTGGGCTTAAACAGCTGGAGTTACTCCAGCTGTTTTTCTGGGCTATGTTATACATCAGGTTGGAATGTTATTTCTTGCGGACTAATCTTTTACAGTTTTAGCTTTTTCAATAGCTAAATACATCCTGAAACGAGTCATCAAAAGCAGACCTCTCAGTGTAAATGCTTTTACATACTCCCGATGTTTATAGTCCCATAAGCCAAGCTTAGTGGGCTTTTGACCAGTTCGCTGTTCGTTTCTAAGCGTTGTAAGACCAGCCCGATTCATCGCTCTTAGATATGCGACTTTGTCTCTGGGTACGCTGGAATCTTTAATCGCTTCGTTAAGCTTTCTTCTACTTACATTTTTTCGAAGCTCAGTAGTAAGGTAGCGAGTAGAACATACACTGGATCTTTTATTCATGAGTGGGCCAATTATAAGCTTGCTAGATCGACCACTCTTGAGCAGTTTTAGCATGTTAATTATCCCTACTTTTATCAAAGCAGGATCCTCAAGCCCAATATGGGGCAATATCCAAAATGCATAGATTATGTCATATTGTGGTTTGGGTAGATCATTTATATTAAGAACATCGCCACTTTTATACTTTAAGTTACTTGGAGCTTTGCGTCTCAAGTGAGTAAGCTCATCTACCGTATAGCTAACATCTAGATTCGTCCAAACTATGTCTGGCCTTAACTTTGTAATAACTTGCCCCAGTTCAGAGTTTCCAGCACCAACATCAAGGATTTCTGCAGAACAAGGAAGAGACATGGCATAACCATCAATACTTGACGCTCCATATACTGTGGCTAGAAATTCTGCGGTACTCGCAGTCACTGGCGCTCGTTTATAAATTGGAATATATTTCTTACTCAAATTCATAGATCAACTATAACAAAAGTTATGACGTAACACTTACGCCAAAATTTATAGCAGGTATAGTTCCCGGAGCCGTAAGCATATAGGTCTGGTACGATTTTTTTGGTTCTTAAATTCATCGATTAGTCGTTGGATATTTGGGGTAGGTTTTCTGCAAGTACAAAATTTCAAATGTTCAATGTACCATAAGACCTTTTGCTTACGCGTTAGGTTTTTTAGCAATTATGTAGCGCCTGGTATCTTTGGCAAGCACCTCAGGTATGTATATTGGCCAAGCTTATAATTCCGCTACTCAGTTAGACCAGTTAAACAGCTGGTAAGCAATCGTGCAGATGCACAGTGCCGCGCCAACATATGGAACGAAAGAAGGCACAGTAATATACCCCTGATGCTTGTCGCCTCGACGTTTAATGACTACTAGCGACACATTAACTAATGTAAATATGCTTAAGACCAACAAGCTAGTCAGTTGAGCCAAAGAAACCAACGGGAGCAAAATCGTACCGGCTATCATAATCCCGACCACAACAAGAGTTGCCGTGACCGGTGTTTTGTTTTTCTTGTGTACTTGTGCCAGTCGACTAGTAATCCAGCCTTGATTCGCTAGACCATACAAAATTCGTGAGCCCATTATAATCTGGACAATCACACCATTAATGGTTGCCACCATACCAATAAGAGTTAATATCCATACACTTGTTGCCCCGCTTCGTTCAAAAACTAGTGTTAATGGAGCGCTGCTATCAGCCAATTCGGCGGGTTTTACCAGGGTTGTGGATACAATCACCACCAGCAGATAAAGTAGCATAGACGTAGCAATGGCAATTAGTATAGCTAGTGGCATAGTGCGCCGTGGGTTTTTAGCTTCTTCGGCCACATTGACCATGTCTTCAAAACCGATGAATGCGTAAAACGCCAAAAAAGCACCTGCAACCACCCCGCTGAGACCTACGGCTGGATCAATCGTAAACGCACTGTTTAGATCTGCTTGGCCAAAAGCGCTTCTACCAAACCATATAATTAGTAGTAGTCCTAAAACCTCTATTACCGTGAATATGGCGGCAGTTTTGGCAGATTCGCCGATTCCTTTGATTGCAATTGCGCCTAAAAGAACCAGCAGGCCAACACTTGCCACAACTGTAGGAACAGCGACAAATGAACTTAGATATCCAGCAAAGCCTTGCGACAGGGCGGCAGCCGAAGCAATACCACCAGCAACCATTGCTAAGCCTATCAATACAGACAGCCAGCGCTTGCCGAAGGCTTTATGCAAATACACCGAGACGCTGGCGCTTACAGGGTAGCGACCAGCTAGTTCCATGTATGAAAATGCGGTAAATGCTGCTGTGACCATTGCTATCAGGAATGCTAGTGTTGTACTAGCCCCCGAATAGTCGGCTACCTTTCCAACAAGTACGTATATTCCGGCGCCAAGGATGTTGCCCAGCCCATACAGCGCAACGACTGGCAGGCTAAGCGACCGCTTGAGTTTTACATCAATGCTCATGCATACAGTTTAAAACAATTGGTTGGGCTATAATAGGTGGCCTTAAAATTAAGAAACAAAAAACGCATGGTAATGTTACACAAACTTGGCTGCTGGGGTTGGTTTCGAATCCTAAATCAAAAGCCTAACTTTTATCTGGATGAGGTCTTTATATAAATTCGCTAGTTTCTTGTCAAATGTAACAAACACTTCACAGCCGTTACGAATGGCGACTGCCAGCTGGAGAGCGTCTTCAAAGTCATTGTCTCGTGCATTTGCAAAAGCCCACTCAAAATCGCTTGCTTCTAAGCTTAGTAATGTATAGTCGGCCAAAAATGAGCGCAGTATTGGCAGCTCAACGATTGATCTGCCAAAATGGGTAACGATATGTGCTGTAAGGGCAGATATGAAAATCTCTCCGCTTTGCTCTTCAAGCAATTTCCGAGCACTTTTTTCATTTGGCCGACTTAGCAGTATTTCTAGCAGAATGTTTGCGTCTAAGTACATCTATTTGCCCAAGTACTTTTTACTAATGGATTTAGTGTAGAGGTCCTTTAATGAGGACTTTCGGTCAAATGGATTAGACTTTTTTGAAGCTGCGTCAAATGCATTCAGACCAGCGTGCCTCTCGTTAGATGTACTTGGGCTACGCGAATAGACTGCGCTTAACCGAATGGGGTGTTTCTTGAGCCGGTGACTTACGAGAATTTCTTCACCATTAGCAACCTGGTCAAGGATTTTATCTAGATTGATGCGTAATTCTTTTGCGCCAATTGTTTTCATATCTCTAGTTTAACTTAAAGTCAACTACGAGTCAACAACAAGGGCCAATAACTCGTTGGCTGGAGATAAATATCTGGAACATATACCTGTAAATTTAAGATAATGGTTTTTTTAGTTTGTTAAACAGGCGTTTAATAAACCTCCGCGCTAGAATCGTTTATCATCGATTTTGAGTGGTAAGTGCTAGGGAGCTTTATCTGCAAAAACTACTAAGCGCTGCTCAAAACTTAACCCAGTGCTATCCCAATTACCGGCACAGGTAATAAGATTTAAATGTGAACCACTCGTGCTATTAAATACCTCATCAGGCTGAGCATTTTCAGGATAATGACGTATCTCGCTAACAACGAAGGTGACAGAAAGGCCGTTGCTTTCTATGACAATAATACTATCGCCTTTAGCAAGTTTGTTAAGATTACTAAATACGCCTGGCTGACCACGCAGTCCATCCAGATGTCCAGCGATTACAGCAGTCCCCTCGTTGCCCGGCAGAACTCCATGTTTATACCACCCTAAGTCATAGACGTTTGCAGGCATATCCATAATTCCATTTTTTGTCAGACCGACATACTTAACCTGAGAGTCTACTTGTATTTTTGGAATTTGTAACCGAGTAGGAAGCGAGTAATTAATACTAGTTTTATTCGCAGTTGCAGGTATACTTGCTGCAACCGCATGAACTGGTTCCTGCACATGCGTATCACTTGAATTATAAAAATAGTTAGATATTAGATAAGTACCAGATATCACCATTGGGCCAATAATAAATACGCTGTATCTAGGCTGTCTCTTCCTTTTGGAACCGCAGATGTACTTATAACTCATTATGCGGGAAGAGTTTAAGCTGGTTTTCGTATAGTTCGTTTGATTATTAAGCCAGTTAGGGATAAAAATATTCCAGTATAAAAAGCGCCTTTAACTATGCTTGGATAAGCTGGTTGGCTTAAACCTGTGTTGGGCAAACCCGGCGTCCTAGGGGCAGCTGAGGAGGAGTTACCAGCTGGGTTCGAACTTGTACATGCGGTGCTGCTTATAGTATCTGCGTCTGTCGAAACAGTTCCGCCGAAAGCTAAAGCCCGACCAGTCCATATCACCAGATTACCAATTGTGATTCCTGATGCGTCAATTACATTACCGCTGAATGTAGAATTTGCTCCGAGTGTAGTTGCCGCTCCGGGGGTCCACCATACATTACATGCTGAAGCACCGCTAGCCTGTGCCACAACTGAATTCGCTGATGTATTGAAAGCGCCTGTCATTCTAAATATATATGTGCCTGCACCTGACAGCGTAATGGTGCCGCCGCCACCGATAGATGCAGCACCAGATATGCAGTAAACACCAGGAACATAAACTCCTGCTGCTCCATGAGTAACATCCGAAGCAAGGTCAATAGCACCTGGGGCAAATGTAAAAGTACAAGGCTGGCTATTTAACGCGCTAAGTGCAGTGCCTTGGTCTATCCCTTCTTGGTTATAAGTAGAATCGGCCACGTGTGTAGTGCCGTTTACTGTCGGAGGGGTAGCAGGAGGGGTAGTGTATCCCAAATCACCACTTATCGTCGTCCCTGAGGTCGTATTTGTATATGTACCTGATAGTACTGTAAACCCATCAGTTATGCCGAGCGAAGGCGAAGTTGCTGCGATGGCTAAAGGTGAAGCAGTTAGAATTGACAATCCAAGTGATAAAAACCCGATTTTTATTAACTTTTTCATCGTTTTCCTTTTCATTTTTGTATCCCACCTGGACTCACCGTTAAGAGACGCTTGCTTCAATACAAATTTTATCATAATCATTATCCTTATGTCAAACTCAAACAGGGGCCAATAACTGCTTGGCTGGGCATACTGGCTGTATTATTGGAAGAAATTAGTATGCTGCCAAACGTGTTTTACGCTAAAAAATATTTAGATTATTGCAGGGAATGATATTTTTCTGTCATAAGTAAGTCGGTCATATGTTTTTTGATTTTAGAAACATCTTCCTGATTTAGTTTTTGAAAACCATCATAGAAGCCGGTATCTCGAAATGGTAGTTTAACGGCTTCACCATACTTCTGCGTCTTGGCATTTATTGCCCTGCCAAACACGTGCATATGAAGTGTAAGGCCTTCAGGCTTAAACACACTCCAGTTACCCATCTCTTGCCAGTTTACGTTACCAATTTGTATGCCTTGTTCGCCCATTGCATTTTCAAGTGCCTTACCAACAACTTCTGAAAGTAGGGCATATTCCATTGTTTGTTCAATATTTAACTCAGTACGATCTTTGATTCTGATCTTGGACATAATCCGTAAATGCCCACCGTCATTACGATCTACAAATGGGTTTTCTGGCACCTCAACGACAAATGTATTTGTTTTTAGAATGACTTCGTTCATGTATATATCCTAACAGACAAAAGACCTCCCAAAGAAAACTTTTCTATGGTTCATACTTAGCCTTAGATCATAGACGTCATAAGAACCATTCTGACTCGCTCCAGAGAAAGTGCATCCTAAAAGGTAGCGAATATAATTGCACCAAAAAAGACTCCATAATATGCTGCCTGTAACAAGAGCTGTGGTAGCGGTGATCTTTTCCAAACTATCACTAGGCCTAAAATGAGCAGCATGATCGCAAGACATGCTCCCATAATGATTTTGTCAAATGACGAAATAGTAGAGGCTACTATTGAACATACGATAACGGCTATTAGTAGTGCTCCCGATACCCTAGCGAATAGCTGATGTATCAATGTTTTTACTCCGCCTGTTTCTGGAACGAATGTACAGGCAATTTGGGCAAGTGTGGAAGATGCTACTAAGTAGAGGACTACGTTGGAAAGCTGATAATGCGGCACAAAATATTTATAGAAAAATAGGTAAAGAATCGGCAAAGCTAGCAGAAACAATACAATGTAGTAAAAGATTGTCGCGTTTTGAGCAGCAGCATGCTGGCTAAATGTTTTATTTATTCCTTGGGGCCATTTTAGCGTTAATATCACTAATCCCACTATAAGAATGAGTAATGCGTAAAGGATGTAATACTTATAAGTTTGCATGTTGCCCTTACTTTATCACTAAAAAGAACTTCCAAAGAAGTCCTTAACTATGCATATGGTTGGCTGCCGTTAGTTGACTTAGTTCGCAACGTTGATATCCAAATCTGAATCTGTAGAAACTACCGCCTTTTTAAAAATGCTATGGCTACCTTAATTATTACAAAAGCAGAAACCAAAGTCACAGGAAACCCTAGTATGAGGGCTAGTCCCATGAATCCGCTTTTGTCATCTCCTACCATAAAGAGACCCATTACAAACTGAAATACAAATATGCCTGTAATTCCAAAAAATACTAACAATATTATGTAGTCGTACCACCGTAAATTATTTAAATCCATGGCTATATCTTAACATAATATATACCGATTATGGTTGGCCTGAGATCGTCGGCATTGCTAGGACTGGTTTTGTAACTAAAAGGGTTGTCGGATAATGGTTTTAAGCTTTTCAGGGGCTGTCCGCCGCGCATCACCTAAGTAAATCTCGTGGTGATGTTTGTTAGTATCTTCAAGCTTCCCACCTTGATCACTTATGAACTGGTGTAATTCTTGAATGGTTGGCCCTTCATAAGCATAGGGACCCACGTACATCACTTGTGCAGCACGTCCTTCGTCGTAAGACTCAAAACGCACTTTATCTAATGATCTGGGAGACTTCTTCTCTCTTACTTGTTGAACCGCTTGGTTGTATATGTCTTCAGTAATCACATCGGGTTGCATAATCATTGCCGTCCACAGCCAGTTACTTTTGTCAGTTGGGCTAAAATCTGCCATATTTTCAGTCCACCATAGCCCCTCAAGAGGCATGACCCCAAAATCATTGCCGTACTTGAGCTTACTAATGAATTTAATTGTATAGGCAACAGGATAAAGGCTTTGGATAGCGTCAATATATTCCTGGCTGATGTTTGGGTCGCCTTTGCCATCAATCATAATAAAGTTCATCTTTGGGACTTGTACAGCAACCGGTTTACCGACTTTTCCACTAAACAAATGCTTCAGCTCTTTCTTATAGTCAGTTTTATTCACGACAGAACCTCCAAACTTTTTGGTATTGGCCGACAGCCACACTGCTTCTGGTGTACCAAATGCCATTTAACCCGTTCAGCTTTTGTAGCATTTCGTGGTAGTTTATTTTGTTGGTGCCAAAGTTTATTTATCATGCACACCTTTCTGCAATAAGCTTATATCCATATATTCAGCTATGCAACGGCTCTTTCGTACTTCATAAATAAACTTCCCTACAGAAGTTCTTTGTCATGATAATGCTTGGCTGACAGTCTGGGTCTAGAACGTAATATTTAAATTCACTCCGAGTAAGAGCAGCGGCCAGAGAAAAATTGCGAGTAAAGCTGAAAGAATATCCGGTACTGATCCTAGACTCGCAAGGTATCCTCGATTACTTGCTAGGATAATTCCAATAATAATATAGATGAGACTACCTATAGAAAAACGGTTCATAAGCTCCTCCTTCAACTAAAAATCTTAGTATAGCCTTGAGTATGCGCCACTATTTTTTTTAATACAATCAGTTGTCGCTCGGCTAAGTATTCGTCAAATTGCGAAAATATTTGCGCTGATCTTGCGGCCTATGTTTAATTTGCTGATTTTAGAATCAACTAGGCGACTAAATGTGATGTAAACAGGTTATTCAAATATCAAGCTAAGGTATAAAAAAGACATTCAAATCTATTTGGACGCTGTTTACGTGACCACGCGCACAGACACAAAGGATGATACAGCACATACTTTAGACTGTCATATAAATTAACGAAGGGATAATATTATGGACGATGCTTACGATGATAATCCAACAAAAAGTGATAACGTAGCAAAAACTTTAGCTGTTGTAGCAATATTACTCGCAATGATTGCTACTGGCTGGGCAATGAAGGCAGATAAGAGGGCGGGTGTTGCAGAAAATAAGGCTACACAATCAAGTCAACAATCTAGTGCGGACAACCAACCGGTTACAGGAACAAATGCTGCAAGCGAAACTAATGCTAGCGGTACCGGTGTTGGAGCGGCAGGAAGTGTATCAGAAGCTAACGGGACAGGACAGTAAAGACTAAACTCTTACACTACCTCTAAATCATATTTTGAACATGTAAATATTTTACAGTTCATACACGGAGTTGAACCAAAAGGGCTAACCGAGTCTTGATGTAGATAAGGTCCATTCTCCTGGCGCAAATATTTAATTATGAAAGGTTAACACTATGGCTAAATTACAAGACTTAGACAATATGACAAAAGCATACGGATGTCATAATACAGGTGCTTTTAATGGGCTTGGAATATTTTTTCTAGGATCATTTATGGGAATAGCAACGGGCTTATTATTAGCACCTAGAGGTGGTCAAGAAACTAGAACCAAAATTAAACAAAAAGCCTTGGATGTCTTAGATAAGAGCCGTGATAAAATGGGCAACGTCATGGACAAAGCAAAGGATAAAGTCGAACAGACAAGTGAAAAAACAAGTCAAGTTGCTGAGGTTGCCAAGCAAGCTGTGTCGGATTTAAAAGAACAGCAACCAAAGATGAATTCGAAATATAGTAGATAATTATTTGGGATTAAACCCTTCTGGATTGTTACCTGTTCAATCAGTCATATATTTTCTGGGGATGAGGGGTTCGGCCTTGCTTCGGCAAGCCCGCAGCTACGCGGTTAGCTGCACCCTCTCACCAGAAGATTGACTTGAGGTTAGAAAAATTCAATCTCAAATATGCAAAAAGCCGGCTCAAGAAGACCAGGCTTTTTGCATGACTGGGGATGAGGGATGATTATAGAACCCTGATCGGCGTGGAGGCCGAGGCGCTATGTTTGCGTGAAATGAACGAAGTCGACATCGAGATTCAAGTACATGCTTACGACCATTCACTTTCACGCAAATAGTCTACGGTACGTGCATTCGATGGCCAACAGCATTTCTCAGAACGTACGTTATGCCGACGATGACTCCGCCGATTAGTGCAGGCAGTATATTAAGTTCAGCGCTTCGCACTGCTGACTCGGTACTAACTTTGAAGAGATAAAAATTATCCGACCCAAGTTGATACGAGCCTTCGAAGCCACTCGAAACCATTACAAGTGGGATAATAGCCTGAACCATTATTATGACCCCAGCCCCTATGAGCGCAGTTATCATGAACGAACTCCGTTGTTTTGATTTTTCAGTAGACTCTCTGCCGGTCTTTGCAGCAGTGGCATTACTTGAGAATACTTCCGTACCAATTTTAGTATCTAGAATCAGTACATCTTTGAATTTCAAATATTTCCATAATTTAGATGCTATCCATATATCACCAACGGCACCAGCGAAGTTTCCGAGAAAACCAATCATAAAAAGATTCTGGTAAGCAGGAAATAATATGCTTAAGACGATAAAGACTACCGATAGTACCACGAAGGGTAAATATGCTACAAGGAGCATATTTTTGACAGGTAATTTTTGGTCTGAAGTTGCATAGGCGACAGGTATAATGCCCGCAATACCAATCCCAAACCTTGGCCAAGCGCCACCCAGTAAAAACCCGAGGCCATGTAGTAGCTCATGAATAACTAGAGTAATCAGGTAAACGGCTAGAGCCTCAAAACCAAAGCTCTGCGACGTCTCACCCACTATACCTTGAAAAATTGCAGCGCCAATGAACAAGAACAGTATCATTTGTGCACTGAGCGCATACGACTGTTGCCTCGTTATTTGAATTGTTTCTATTTTTTTCATTTAGGTTATTGTATCAAAGTTCCGAGCTAGTAGCGAAGGAGCGTGTAGGATTCAAGTACTTATATCCTGGCTGGGGATGAGGGATAGCGGCTAAAACCTTCTCCACTTGTTTGCAAAATGAACAAGCTCATTTTTCTACACTGCGCTACGCCGAACCTCCCAATACGTTTTGCTCCGCAAAACTTCGGAGCCTCGTATCCCAACAGTCGCAGAGTCAAGAAGAAACACCCTGCAGCCGTAGGGTGTTTCTTCTTGACTGGGTATCTGTGACGAAGTTTGTATCATACCCCCTAGACCTACGGGTCTAAACTAAAAGAGGAGATCCAGCCTGATGAAGTTTGGAGAAATGGCGACAGCCATTTCATCCACTGTTCTAGCGTCTGGTCTCCTCTGTTGGTGTGTCAATCTATACCAGGTTGAGTGATGCTACTCAAATAACACACAAGCCTATTGTACGCCAACGCCGGAGGGGACTGCAATGCATCTCCGCTTTCTTCTCTTTTCCTTTTCTCTTCTTTCTTTAACAGATGAACGTAACACTGTAGGAGGATTACTATGCAAGTAGTCGGTTTTGACGTAGGTAAAGACAGTTTATTCGGCGCCCGGATAGATGCCAGTACGAACGTAAAAGAACGCTTTGAGATACGAAACAACCAGGCAGCAATTACTACTGTCCTGGCGGACCTGCGGAGCCGCTACCGACGGCTTCTGGTAGCTAGTGAGTCAACCGCTGAATACCACCTAACACTCGCCCGGGTGTGCCTTGATCTGGGTATCCCATTTCGCCTGCTTAACCCGATTATTACTAAGCAATTTACCCGCGCTACCGTCCGGAAGATGAAGACCGATCCGTCTGACGCCTGGGTCATTGCTAAGCTCGCTCAACAAGGTGAAGGAACTCGTGTCACTGAAGATTTGTTCCATCCCAACAAACCAATCCTGCGTACTAGCATGCGCTTGACGAGATTTTCCCAGATACTAGACCTCACGCAGCAACGACTTGCCACCAGATTACCGGAGGAGACTGCGTTACTAGAGGAACTACATGACTGCCAGGTACGCTTGGAGACGGCGGTAGCCGTCTTCCGAACGAGAGCCAGAAGTACGACTGATGACCATCTCCACCAACTACTCATGACGATCCCGGGCATTGGTGAAACCATTGCCACTACCCTGATTGCTGAGATTGGAGATATTACTAGATTTCATGGGCCGAAGGCACTAGTGGCATTTGCCGGCCTCGACCCACGCGTCCGGCAGAGTGGCTACAGTTTGCAGCGCAATACCAAACTCACGAAACGAGGCTCGCCGTATTTACGGCGTAACCTCTACATTGCGGCGAGTGTGGCTCAGCGCTACGACAACCAGTACAAAGTTGCATTCAACAAGAAACGAGCTGAGGGCAAACGCAACAAAGCCGCCACCATTGTGGTGGCTAGAAAGATTCTCAACACTGCTTACGCAGTATGGAGTAGTGATACTCCGTACCACCCACCTAAAGCTTGACTTGAGATACCAGGTCTAGAACTTTATTGGTAAACTCAATATGTATTTCTTATTAAGCTGCCCGTCGTAGACGTACTTCGAACTTTTGTTAGGAAGTGACTGGGTAACTGTTTGTAGCTACATCGATGCTATTAACTGAAAGCAACTGTCTGGAACAATTATCGCCGATAATCATATCAGGTATTGCTATTATTTCGCCCTGATATACGAATGTCGTTTTGTCGGCGACAATATTATGATCTTTGTCGCAGAATAATGAAGCAAATGAGGGATTAACATTGCCTTTCTCACTAATCATGACCACTTGCTGTGTGCCGGAGATGTCTTCAGTCCATTGATTGTTTACTGTAAACGGTCCGATTTTATGTTCAGTAGTAAGAGTTGCGCTACCTTCAACTTCATGATTTGATGTGATAATACTCAACACCCTTGCTCCAGTAGCACTGATATTCAGGTATAACTTATTACCGTTAGCAGTGAAGAACGGATGCTTATACTCTGAGATAGCAGTCATTTGTGGGCTTTCGGATGAGCTGCTGCATGAAGCCAGCGCCCCTGATAGTAATAAACTTGATGCAAGTACTGCTGCATTTCTAGGTGTAGCTAGTCGTCGACCAGGAGATTCTGCAATTGATTTTCTAATAAACATTAGATGATAATAACATAAAAGTACGGGTCAGGTCAACTAATATAGCGGTAGCTGCTCACTACCCCAAAGTAGCAAGTGCCTTAAAGTAACCCGTAGGGTTAGTGCGCCACGTAGTGGTGCACAAAGATAAGATGGTAGCGAGTGCTCGGGCACCCTTTTCTGTTTGGCTACCGAAAGAGCGTTTGCGCTTTAGTACAAGTTGCCTTAGGTCGCGTTCAGCTCGGTTATTGTCACAGGGCGTGTTGTAGATGAGACAGGCAAACAACTTTGCTTGTCCTGCTCTGGTAAGCTGAGCTTTCAGCTTGGTGAGTTTTACTGGCTCGGTGGCATTAGTCTGCAATAACGGTTGAAGCCGTTGCCAAAACACATTGCTTTGCTTTGTCCTGGCTGCAGGATCATAGGTTTTTGCGAGGCATTGTCTCAGATCCTGGTAGATACTCGCGAACTGCTCGTACCACCAAGTTACGTCAGGTAACTGTTCTTCGGGTAGGTTGTCGTTGTAGCGCAGATCCCGAATGCAACGGTACAAGTGAGCCCAGCATAGCTGTTGCTGTCCGGGGAGACTACGGTATACGGCGTAGTCATCAGAAATACGGACACCCGTAAACTGTTCACCAATGAGATTACGGGCGTGGGTTACACCACGACTGTTCTCTAGTGAATAGCAAACCTTTTCACTGCTGGCATCGCTAAGGCACCATGCGTAGCCATAGCCGTCATTCTGTTGGATTGCCCACGGCGTTTCATCAACATGGATGGCTGGTGCGGCGCGAATGTCAGCTTTGAGTTGGCCAAGAGCCTGACGCCACCGCTCGTGTTGTTTCTGAAGGATACTGGCTACTTCTCCGTCAGATACGGCAAGGCCGTACAAACTATGTAGCAACTGTGTTACCTGTGTATAGCTCATACCGAGTGCGCTGATCAGGTGACAGATAAGCAGCTTGGAATTAGGCCCAAGCGTCACCACTTGGCCGCCAAGTGCTTTGCCACTGGTGGCTTTGCCGCAAGCGGCACAAACACCACGCTGCACGAGATACTTTGTCACGAGGCGTGAAGAGTAGTTTGGAGTTAATTCAGGCGAAGGGATATCCTCTTCATAGCGATCATGGGTTGTGACGTTTCTTAACTCGCCACCGCAGAGACAGAGTTCAGGTAGGGGATGACTACCTCATTCATAATGGCTGTAGCGGGTGGAATTGGCCGACGGTAGGAGGCTTTGGTGCGGGGCAATTTCTGGATCTCGGGCTGCACTGGAACTGCCGTTCCAGTCGGTGGCCGTTTCTTCTTGCCAAATACCATGGTTTGAAGCTCTGCTATCTGAATTGCCTGAGTCTTGTTTTGCTCAAGTGCTTGGTTGAGCAGCTGGCGGAGCTCCTTGTTCTCAGCTTTCAATTCGGCGATCTGTATGCGATCATGCGCATGTAGCTTCCGAAGGTTACGGAGCTCTACCATCCGTGCGGTAATAACATCGTCTGAAAGTTTTCGAGTCATATGTGTTTGTTTTGATTCGTCCTAAACTAAAGTTTAGCCCGAATGCTTTGATGAGGCAAGAGGTAGTGAGCGGTTACATATAGCGATTAATAACATAATACTTATGCTTGGCTAGGGATGAGGGATAGAACTATTCCACACTTTGTTCGGAATAATTCATAGATCCTATGCCGTTGTTTTGCCGTCAAATTTATCTTCAACTTCATCGGCCTTCGTAGGCTGAATAGTGTCCTTAAGGTGATTGGGTGGCGAATAAAGCGTGTAAAGTTTTAGCTCGACATCGCCCGTATTGGTAACATTGTGGTAGGTGCCTGCTGGAATAATAATCGCCCAATCATCCTTCAGCTCATATTCATTTTCACCGTTGTTTAACACAACTTTCGCTTTACCACTCTCGACCCTTATAAATTGATCGAGTCCGTGAATCTCATTACCAATTTCTGTGCCAGGAGGTAGGCTCATAAGAACTAGCTGTGTGTAATGCGTGGTGTGGATTACACGACGGTAATCTGAATTTTCGGTGGTTAGCTTTCCAATGTTTTTTACAAAGTATTTCATAAACTCAGTATACTCCGGCTGCGTTAATGCGTCTGTGATTAATAAAACAAAACTGGCTGGGGATGAGGGATTCGACCTACTTTCAGCAGGCCTGTCGCAACTTCTTTGCAAAACTAGTTTGCAAGAGTTGACTCCCTTGCGAATTGCCACCGGCAATTCTCACCCCGATCCTTAAGGTCAGAAATTCGAGCCCATAATCTCTAATATGCAAAAAGCCGGGTCAAGAAGACCAGTCTTTTTGCATGGCTGGGGGTAAGTCCGACGCTTTGAACCCTTTATTTTCAGATTTCGTGCTCAATTGTCAGAAACCAAAGAAATTGGGCTTCATCCACTTCAAGGGTAAAGTTACTGTTGCAGAACCTTAAGGGAATGAAGCAACCGGCTAGTTTACTCTATATCAAGAAGCACTCCGTACGAATCTTTGACGATTTGTTTCATGAGACTTATGTCGTTCATCTCATAGAACGCGATACAAGCACGTCGGTAGCGTGTCGGCTCGATACTGCCAAGGGTGATCGGTGGATATTCGTTGCTTTCAAGAATTGCGTTTGCGAGCACCCGTGCGGTTCTTTTATTGCCGTCGGCAAAAGGCTGCAGATAGGATATAAGCAGTAAAATTGCAAGTGCCTTATCGAGTGGTTGTTCCATGGAGTTGACGGCGCTGATTACCTTATCGAAGTTCTCGTCGATTTGCGCACTGTGAGTAAGGGGGATGTATTTTGATCCGCTAATACGAACGGCTGCTGTACGCAAGCCATACGATACATCGAGATCTTGGACTAGTAGCTCATGGAGCCTGAGTATCAGCGGGCGTGATATTGTTTTGAAGCTTTCCCTGTTCCCAAGTATGAAGTCATAGGCTTTTTGATGGTTTACAATCATCACGGCTTCTTGGTGAGTTTTGCCAGCAGCTTCTACCCTGTCTAGCAATAATGTTTCTGTCTCTAGCTCCGAGTATGTATTGCCTTCGATGGAGCTAGATTTCCAAGCAAACTCTATAAGCCATTTCTGGCGCCATCTTGCTAACAGGGTGCTGTCCAGAGATTCCAGAAAATGTTGATACTTTGTTACGATCATCCTTTCGGCATTACCAAAAACGCCCTCGCCGATGTATCGCGCAGTCATTTCTGGTGCGTCAAGCAGATAACGAACCGACTGCCTTGCATCGTCTCTTAAATACGCATCGATTGCATCTGCCGAACGTTCTATATGAAGCCGTCCTAGTGTTGTAAGAGAATGTTGGCGACTAGGGCCAGCACCTTCGCTGGCTACTAGGCCTGCTACCGTCAGAGCTTTAACATCTCGCTGGATCGTATCGTCAGATACAGCGAAGCCTATTTCTGTCATCATCTCTAATACTTTTGCCGTGCTCGCTGGCAGCATAAACAGAACATTCAGTAGGTCACTTTGTCGTTTCTGTAGTTTCATACGTGCCCTAATTTTACCACAACACCGCAAAGGTGGCGTATTTTAGTCTCGAATACCCGCATATTGCGGTGATTACCTGGCGTTTTTACTGATACTCACCTTGCTCATATCAACATGTCGCGGAGTATACAGTGATGTGATTTTTTTCAAATTGCCTAAAACATACCATCTATACAGTGTGATTATATTGGCTGGGGCTAGTGGATGTATTCCAGGAAAACCGACAATTCCACATCACGGGTGTGGTCTCACTAGAGATGGTATAATCAGCACATTATAGTAAGAAGGAGCATGGTCGTATGATTCTAACTGACAAAGTAGTCCAAACAGGATTAGATGATACCAACCAACATTTAGCCAGTGATCTTGCAGGGCATGAAAAAGAGGCTGAGGCTAAAGGTGAGATTGAAAAAGCAATTCTTTTACTCAAATACGGCGACACAGTTGAAGCATACAAAGCAGTATACCGTGCAAGACATATGCTTGGTTTATTTGTTCCAGATAGATGAGCTAAACGCACTCCGCATATCGTAAAAAGTCACCCACAATTAACCAGAGTCCATCATTTATCGCAATAAACATGGCTGGGGATGAGGGATTCGAACCCCCGATCCTGGGACCAGAACCCAGTGCCTTACCGCTTGGCCAATCCCCAATATGTCATGATTATACTCGAAAATGTACGATTTCTACACCTTAGAGGACGTTGCAAGTGCGGTGCCTTGTCATAATACGACCTGAAAAATAAACCAGCAACTGCTGGTTTATTCATACCTCTCAAAACTTCACACTGTTTTCAACGGCTTGAGGCCTCTCGCAACGCACCTCAAAACACTAATAGTTATTATATCATACGTTTTTTCTGCACAAACAATTTAGGCAGTTTTGCCGTTGTGATTTATATAACATACATATTTACCCCTGTTAATTTATAAAACAAAATCATTGCATAGTATGCTTTTTAGCCAACTGCGCATAAGTCACTTTACAACAAGTAAGCAAAGTGTTCTTGATCGTATATATTTATTGTGTTATTCTTTCGATCATGAGCAAATGCGCAAACAATGCAGCATATTATTATTCCGACTCCCCCGAGGCGGTTTATAGCTCGTTGCGCACATAAGAAACAACCAGAATAACCACAACCGCCTCACGCAAGAGGCGGTTTTTATATGCAAAGGAAAAGGAAACCGTATGGCAGAACATTTACCGCAAATAGAAACTGTAGGCGTTATCGGCTTAGGAGCAATGGGGCGCTTCATATGTCAAAAGATGCTAGGTGATTATCAAGAAGTTATCGGTTACGACCCAAGCCAAGATGCTATTAAAGGACTAGGTGGTATTGTTAGACCAGCCAGCCTAGCAGAGTTAGCCGAGCAAAGTGATGCTCTTATCCTCGCCGTTCCTGTGGCTGCGCTTAGTGGCCTCATAAGACGTCTTAAGCCAGAATTAACAAAGAAAGCACAGAAGCCACTACTAGTTGAAATGTGCTCAGTCAAAGAATACCCGGAAAAACTGTTCAAAAAACATCTTGATGGCTACGAAGAACTGCTACATGTTCATCACCTTTTCGGACCACAGAGCGCTCAAAACTCTTTTGATGGCCATAAAATATTTGTTACTAGTCAAACAGGTCAGCTAGCTAGCCAGATGCTTGGTTCGTGGGGTCAACTTAAGCTCGATGTAGCTCCGCTATCGGCCGAAAAACACGACAAGTTGATGGTAGTAAAACAAGTTATCCCCTTCTTTGTTGGTCGTATGTTAAATAGAATCGGCTACACTGGCGATAATATATACGACGCAAGAACACCATCCAGTGATGGAATGCAGTACGTCGTAGACCTTGACGAGAAACAATCTGAGGAGCTCTATAGAAGTGTGCTAAAGTACAATCGATACGCTAAGCCGGCTATACGCCTCCTTATGGAAAAAGGGCTTGTTGAGCTGTCGGAGTTGGAAACGCTTTGGGGAGAATTAGAAGAGGAGCTTGCCGCTTAAACTTGCGGGGCTTCGTGAAAGGGGACATCGGCCAGCGTTGAGCCAGCTGGCGGTACATCTGTTGGGCTTGGAGGTACCGGCTGAACTTCGGGGCGAAGGATACTGTTTACTATTTTGTCGACAGTGTCTTCCGTCATCATCGCCTTCACGCTGTAGCCGGAAATACCAAGGTCGCGTAAGTCTTTGGGTGCTTCCGTTTCATTGAGATTCGATATGACATAGACGGGGATATTTTTACCCCATTCGCTGGCACGCATAGTTGCTAGCACCTGTCCGCCGGATATATCAGGGATCATAAGATCTAGTAAAACTAGGTCAGGCATTTCTTTCTGTATAAAATATAGGCCGGTTATGCCATTGTAGGCGACATAACAGGTGTAACCCAGCAGCTCGAGTCGAGTTTTGTATATTTCAGCAAGCGCCGTGTTATCCTCGACAATGATAATATTCTTAGAGGCATATTGTTGATTCATAGGCTTGATTGTAGTACAGACGCTAGCCATTTGCTAATATAAAGTAAGTATCAGTTTTAGAGAGGAGAGAAAATGTCAGAATCCGTCAGGACGTGGGGTTTAATTGGACAAGGAAACATTGGCCGTGAGCTCGAACGCCAGATTGGACAACCGCATGTGGCAAAAAGACTCGGCCTGCAACCGCGACCGGCAATGATTGTAGAAGCAAACGGCATAATGGACGCCGACGGCGTGCTCAACCCTTCCCTAGTGTTTGCAGACGCGGATTTACCAGATGTGCTTTTTTTGGCCATACCCTCTGGAGGTGATGGCAAACTAGCCCATGGCTACACATCGACCATACTGCAAAAAGGCAAGCTTGCCGTGACTGCCGAAAAAGCAGCCCTCTCACATTTCTTCTCAGATCTCAAAATCGCCTCAGACAACTTCAGCCGATTTGGCATCACCGCAAGCGTGGGTGGCGGTACGCGTATGCTTCGACTCGCCGAACAGTACAACATAGACCAGGCAAATATTACCGAAATGCATGCCGTTCTCAACGGTACACTCACTGCCATAATGAGTGAGGTTGCGCCTGTAGCTGGCACGCCGTTGCCACTTGAGGAAGCCGTTTCTAACGCCGTCGCTGCAGGGTTCGCAGAACCGGGCGCCGACTCACCGCAAGCGGTGCTCCGCGGTGAGGCTGAGGGAGATATTCCAAAAAAAATGTCCATCATTTATAACTTCTTGAAACTTGGCGAGAGTGTAATCAGCTCAGACGATCTTGCGTTTTCCCTTTCCGACGAAGATATCAACGCCGCTGTTTCCGCTACTGAGCCTCACCGCTTCATCGTTTCATTCTACCCAGTAGCGAACGCTCCGCAAAAAGTTGAGCGTTTCGGCGGTTTTGAAAAGGTCATCGATAGTTGGAAATTGGTCGCTGGTTTTCGCGCACTCAGTGACAACCCGCTTTTTGCTAGTTTTGCACCACTCAGCGCAGCTGGAAACGGTCTGGTGATTGGTCTTGGCCCAAACCTCAGCGACGGTATATACACAGTGACCGGTCCAGGCGCGGGAGTACAACCAACTGTAAATGCCATGATAGATGACTATGTTCGACTCAGCCGCGCTGGAGCCGACCAATGATCGTGATGAAGTTTGGCGGTACTTCTGTGGGGAGTGCTGAACGTATTCGAGAAGTGGCAAAACTAGTCGCTCGGTACCGGGATCGCCATCCCGCCGTTGTTACTTCTGCAATGACACAAATCACGAATCAGCTTGAAGACATGGCTCGGCTCGCGGTAACAGGTAACCGCAAGCGCGTCATTGCAACAAAACTAGCTGCTCTCAAGGCCGCACACGATGAAGCTATCACCGGGCTGGAGCTTGAACCATCGGCCGAAGCAGATCTGCGAGAAATTATTAATTCAAAAATCGTCATACTCGGCAACATACTAAAAAGCGTGACCGCCCTAGGGGAGCTCACGCCACGCGGACGCGACCTAATACTATCTTTTGGTGAGCGCCTGTCTATTCACTTGGTTGCAGCGGCGCTTAATAACCAAGGTGTCCCAGCGGTAGCCGTAAACGCGACCGATTTTTTGCTAACAGACGATAACTTCAATGATGCACAGCCTCAACTACTACCATCCAAAAAGAAAGCGCAGAAGCTGTTGTTGCCTCTTATTGAAGCCGGGACTGTCCCCGTCGTGACGGGTTTTATAGGCGCAACACGCGACGGTGTCACCACCACACTTGGGCGGGGTGGTTCCGATTTTTCGGCAACCATCTTAGGCTACTGCTTAGACGCTGAGGAAGTCTGGATCTGGACTGATGTCGATGGCGTCATGACAAGCGACCCACGCACGGTGCCGGATGCTCGCTCCATAGAACGTATGTCCTACGAAGAAGCCTCCGAACTCTCCTACTTTGGAGCAAAAGTTATCCACCCACGCACCATGACCCCAACAGCCGAACTCGGCATACCCATTGTTATAAAAAATACCATGAACCCAAGCCACCCGGGCACGCAAATCACGCCAGCTGGCGACCAAGATACAACTGGCGCCAAAGCCGTTTCACTCATGAAGAACCTAGCCATGATTACCATACAGGGAAAAGGTATGCGTGGCGTCTATGGGACTGCTGCAAGGGTATTCGACACTCTTGCCGCTGCACGGGTAAACATACTGTTTATATCGCAGGCATCTTCAGAAAACAACATTACGCTCGTCGTTGAAAAATCGGCCGGTAAAGCTGCGACTCGCGCATTGCGCCAAACATTTGCCACCGAAGTTCGGGCTAAGCGGATAGATTTTGTAGAATACCAGACAGGCGTATCACTGATAGCAGTTGTTGGTACGGGCATGCGGCACCACATGGGTATGGCAGGACATATTTTTAGTGCACTAGGTCGTGGCGGCGTGAATGTCATTGCCATTGCTCAGGGGTCATCCGAGCTAAACATAACCATGGTTGTACGTGATACAGACGACGCCGTAGCCTTGCAGTGTATTCACGATGAGCTGTACGGTAGCCAGAAAGGAGATCACTCATGAATACTTACCGAGCAGCCGTGCTCGGCGCAACCGGTATGGTGGGTCAACGGTTTATTTCCCTACTCGAAAATCACCCGTGGTTCCATGTGACGACCGTCGCAGCCTCACCACGTTCTGCCGGAAGGACCTACAGCGAAGCCGTCGGCAATCGTTGGGCTATGAGCACTTCTATCCCAACAGAGATTGCCGAGCTGGAAGTACTTGCAGTTGAAGCCGATATTTTACAAATTACCCAAGCCGTCGATGTCGTTTTTTGCGCACTCGACATGGAAAAAGAAGACATTCGGCGCATAGAGGTAGCCTACGCAGCAGCAGGAGTGGCGGTCATCTCAAACAACTCCGCCCACCGTTGGACGCATGACGTACCGATGATAATGCCAGAGGTCAATCCCGAGCACGCTGCACTGATAGACGCTCAGCGGAAAAACCACGCCTGGTCAACCGGCTTCATTGCCGTTAAGCCAAACTGCTCCATTCAGTCCTATGTAACTGTCTTAACCGCGCTTAGCTCGTTCCAGCCAGTAGGAGTCGGTGTCACTAGCCTCCAGGCCATTTCCGGTGCTGGCAAGACCTTTGCAACGTGGCCAGATATGGTAGACAACGTCATTCCCTTCATTGGGGGCGAAGAAGAAAAGTCCGAGAAAGAACCAATGAAAATTTGGGGCTCGTTAACGAAGGATAAGATTGAGCTTGCCACAAGCCCGGTGATTAATGCGACATGTATCCGTGTCCCAGTTAGCGATGGCCACATGGCATCAGTTCAAGTAGTTTTCGATGGTTCGCCTACGAAAGAAGACATTGTCAAAGCCGTAACAAAGTTTCGCAGTCCCCTGACTGCGCTCGGCCTGCCTTCAGCGCCAAAACAGCTCATCCAGTACTTCGAGGATACTAGCCGACCACAAACAAAACTCGACCGCGATTACGAAAACGGCATGGGCGTCAGTATGGGTCGCCTCCGCCAGATTAGCGAGCATGACTGGCAGTTTGTCGCCCTCGCACACAACACCGTTCGCGGTGCGGCCGGTGGTGCCATCCTCATGGCCGAACTCCTTGCCGCCAAGGGGTATATTGTCAATCGTACCTAGTATGAAGCAGCCCGATAACTATTCCGGCATTGTTTTGCGCGGCAACCAATATGGTCGGACGCTGGGGTTCCCTACGGCTAATTTTGACGCTGACATTTTAAAGCATGTCGAGCAAGAAGGTGTTTACGCCTGCTCCGTTCACCTGGGATCGCAGTTTTACAGGGGCGCACTTTACCTGGGGCCAAGAATTGTGCTGCACGAAACAAAACGGGTTTTGGAAATTCATATCCTAGACTTTAACCAGGATATCTACGGCCAAACGCTCTCATTCCAACTCGGTCGCTTCATCCGACCCCCACTGGATTTTGATGGTCTGGGCGCCCTCAAGGCACAATTTGCCGCTGACATCGCCGCTGTTAAGCAAGCAACCCAGTAGTAACCCGAGCACAGATTAAACGCTGAGTTGTAAAGCTCGCCGCCCATGGAGGCTTCGCTCGTTTGCTTTGCCCATTGTGGAAAAAATAAGGATTATCGGTGGAACTTATGCCAAACTGAGGTTATAGTAGTAAGCATGACCAATTCTCAAGATCCAACCAAAACAGCCGCTTGGCAGAAGCTGACTGAACAGTATGCAGGCCTCCAGGACAGCCTACGCGTGCTGTTTACAGCAGACCCGACGCGCGGCCAGCGACTCGCCAAACAAGCTGGAGATATCTATCTAGATTACTCCAAAAACTACGTTACCGACCATACGATGACCATGCTTTTTGAGCTAGCGCAGCAATGCCAGGTAGAGGAGCTGCGTGATGCCATGTTCGCCAGCGAGAAAATCAATACCACAGAGAATCGTGCCGTCCTGCACACCGCGCTCCGCAACCAATCAAACGTCCCCGTGTACGTCGACGGCCAAGATGTCATGCCAGAAATCCGCCGCGTTCTTCAACATATGAGAGAGTTTAGCGTGGCGGTTCGAAGCGGTGAATGGAAAGGACACACCGGCAAACGCATTCGCCATATAGTAAATATCGGTATAGGTGGCTCAGACCTTGGCCCCGTTATGGTCACCGAGGCGCTGAAATTTTACAGCGATAGCAACCTTCATATGCATTTTGTTTCAAACATAGACGGAACACACATAGAACAAACACTACAAGGGCTCGACCCAGCAGAAACACTTTTCATTATTGCCAGCAAAACTTTCACCACTGACGAAACAATGACAAATGCTGCGAGCGCTCGCGGCTGGCTGGTAGAAAAACTCGGCAGCAGCGATGCAGTGCAGAAGCATTTTGTGGCACTAAGCACCAACACTGATGAAGTCAAGAAATTTGGTATAGACCCTGCCAACATGTTTGAGTTTTGGGACTGGGTTGGCGGCCGCTACAGCCTAACAAGCGCTATTGGCCTCAGTATTATGCTCGCCATTGGTCCAGATAACTTCGACGACCTGCTGCGTGGTTTTTATACTATGGATGAACACTTTCGAACGGCACCGCTCGAGCAAAACCTCCCGGTCATTCTTGCGATGATAGGCATATGGAATACTAACTTTCATGGGGCAGAAACGGAAGCCATTCTGCCATACGACCAGTATCTATACCGCTTCCCAGCCTATTTCCAACAAGGCAATATGGAAAGTAATGGCAAAAGCACGCGCAAAGACGGCAGCCCCGTCACTTACGTAACAGGTCCCATCATATGGGGAGAACCAGGCACAAACGGCCAGCACGCATTTTATCAGCTTATCCATCAAGGAACGAGGCTCATCCCTTGCGATTTTATTGGCTTCGCTAAGTCACTGAACGACCCCGATGGCCGCGGCACACACCACCATAAACTAATGGCAAATATGTTCGCGCAGGCTCAGGCACTTGCTTTCGGTAAAACTGCCGATGAAGTCCGCGCCGAGGGAGTACCAGCAGAGCTTGTGCCACACAAAACCTTCTCCGGCAATCGCCCCAGTAACACCATACTGATTCCAAAACTGACACCCAACTCACTTGGCCAACTAATCTCCCTCTATGAACACAAGATTTTTGTGCAAGGTGCCATATGGGGTATAGACAGTTTCGATCAATGGGGGGTCGAACTCGGCAAAGTCCTGGCTAAAGATATCGCCTCGCACTTGAGCGAGGGAACAACGACTAGCTATGATTCATCAACAGCTGCGCTCATCGAGAAGTGGCGTCAGCAACAATAGCTTCTTCACCGCTTACAACTAGATCCAACTCTACGTCGTGAGGTTCGTGGGGGAGAACTCCGAGCTCTGCCCAGGCGTAGGCTAGACCGATTTTTTGGGCTTGTGGCTGAGTCGCAAGCCAGCGGTCGTACCAGCCGCCACCCATTCCCAGACGAAAGTTTTCTCTGTCAAAGCCGACCACCGGCACAAAAATGATATCGAACTGGCCTTTAGGCACTGGCGACTTCGGTTTTGATTCGCCGATGGTAACAGCAACATGCGGTTGGTTGGTTGCGAGCCAGTCAATAACGTAGGCAGTATCTATCTCGCCCAGATCGGGAAGCGAACGATATATATGCACAGTACTAACCCGCGACCAATCACAGACCGCCGGCATCTGCCGGACAACAGCCTCGCTTGCCGCACGTATTTCGCCGCGAGACAATGCCTTTCGACGCTTCAAAAGCTCCATCCGCAACTTTGCCTTTTCAGATTGCATACCAGTATTGTCGCATCAGAAAACAAAATAGAAAACTCCTCTTTAAAAATGGGAGTTTTCTATTTGCACGACTGACTGCGCAAACGAACTTTCCGAACGCTCGCTTTTTTAGCTCACAACCTTCGATCGTTTTGGTCAAAAATCGGTGGTACTTCGGCGGGACGGAGGATTAACTATGATGCAGCTTCAACAACGTCGGCTTCTGCCGCAGCCCGAGTCACTGCTTCACAACCTCGTACCGCACCGTCTTTAGTGGTGTATTCTTCGCCCGTAGCAACAATTTCCCCGTTGCCTGCCTTTAGTCGCCAGCGCCAACCATTTTTGCTTGGGTATACTTCAAACTTTGCCATATACGACCCTCCTTACTTGTACTACTATGATGCGCTAACGGCATTCAAATGACAAGCGTACCCAAGCCGAATGTCGTATACTACATGCAATGCTAGTTCCTTTTTCTGCACTAACGGCTCGCGTATACACGGTTGGGGTCAAGCCAATCCTGTTTCGTCGCAAGCCAGACATTGTCCATGAGCGCATGATAAAAGCTTCCCGTTTTGTTGGCAAAGTTGCCCCTTTACGCTGGCTCACACGCCTAGTGTATCGGCATGACGACAAGCGACTTAGCCAAAACTTTTACGGCACAACGTTCCCTAACCCCGTTGGTCTTGCTGCTGGGCTTGACAAAAATGCCGAAATGGTTGCTGTACTCCCTGCAATCGGCTTTGGCTTTGGCACTATTGGTTCGGTAACGCATCAACCTTGCGCAGGCAACCCGCGGCCTTGGTTTTACCGCCTGCCCAATCACAAATCACTAGTTGTTAATGCAGGCTTAGCAAATGAGGGCGTTGAAAAAATACAAAAGCGTCTCACAAAGTACAAAGCAGCATTGGTCCGAGGGTTTCCTCTAGTTGTTTCCGTTGCAAAAACAAACATCCCCGAAAATTGCACAGATGACGAGGCAATTGCGGATTATTTGGGTAGTTTGGTCAAGCTCAAAGATGAACCGCGGGTGGGTATACTGGAAATCAATATTTCCTGTCCCAACGCTTACGGCGGCGAACCATTTACTGATCCAAAGCGGCTAGAAACATTACTTAGTGCAGTTGATACACTCAAAATTACAAAGCCAATCTGGGTAAAAATGCCTATAAACCACTCCTGGCCAGATTTCGATGCTCTACTAAAAGTCGTTCTCAAACACAATATCCAGGGAGTTACCATTGGCAACCTTAGCAAGGAGCGGAGTATAATTCCATCTGAAGAATTGCCGAATGAGGTTAAGGGCAACCTGAGCGGACTGCCCACTCAAACACTTAGTGACGAGCTGATAGGACAAACCTACCAGTCGTACGGCGACCGACTGACAATCATTGGCGTAGGGGGAATATTTACCGCCGAAGATGCTTACCGCAAAATTCGACTCGGCGCCAGCCTGGTTGAGCTTATCACCGGCGTTATATACGAGGGGCCACAACTTATCGGCCAGATCAATCGCCAACTCGCAAATCAGCTTAGCAAAGATGGGTTTTCAAACATTTCTAGCGCAATTGGGTCTGCTCACAGGCAAAACATTTAACAAAATAAAAAGCCTCGATTACCGAGGCTTTTTACACTTGCAGAAAGACGTTCATCATACACATTCCTCGCGCCCTACAGCGCAAGACCTGCAATACGATGAGCCCTGCGACGACGCTGCCACTTGTCTTCAAAACGTCGTATGACGGCTTGAAGCTCGGCCTCGCTACGCGGGTGCAAGTTAAAGGTTTGTTTAAATATGGTATTCATACGCATTCCCTCCCGTATGACATTTTTATCATACGGCAGGCTGCGATAATCTGCTGTAACGTAATTCACACATATGGTGTGATAAAAGCCACAGTAACGCTACAGATTGCTGACGGTATTACTGGACAAGCACAAACCTGCACTTAATCCAGAGCAATCCAGGGGGTGTTTTAGGTCACTGTTATTTGAAGGCTAAGTACTTGTAGCGTTTACGCTTTGCCGCCTTTGCGGCCCGCTTCTCGCGCGCGCTCGGGGTTGTTCTTGAAATTGCCGGGGCTTATACTGCCACCAGCTTTACCCGCAAGCGATGCGCGCTCGGGGTTGTTCTTGAAATTGCCAGAACTCAGTTTGCCGCCCTTACGACCAGCTCTAGCATGGCCTTCGGAGTCTCCGTGCCAACCCTTACCTGATTGTTCTTTTGCCATACAAAACCCCCGCGCTATTCTGCTATAGCCAACTTACACCCTCGGAGCAGAAATTGCTATAAGATATCTTACACTCTTGGCCACACCACCTTACCCAAAATGTCCTCCTTGGCAACGGGACCAAAGTGGCGACTATCTGTACTTTGAGACAAATTATCTCCCCTAACGTCGTATTTACCACCTTCTACCTTATGAATCCTTTTTATTTTTTCTCGGCCACGGTGCGAGATAACCACGACATCTTCAGGCTCATACTGCCGCTTCCTTACAGCAATAACCACCTGCTCTGGGTCGAGTACTGGCCACATGCTCTTGCCCACCACCCGCCGGATGAGAATAAATGTGCGTCTTTTGGACTCTTGGCTCATATTCTTTTCTCTATTTTTTTGTTTCCCAAAATATTGTTGCAATATCATCAATCATGGTAAGCAGCTTATCCGCTTCAGAAACATCCATATGATGTTTACACTCACCGGCCTGCTTAGTAGCCAGCCAAAACTTGTCGTGAAGATCTGGATATTTCTCGAGGTGAACTGGCTTAAAATAGTCCGTCCAGAGCACCCAAAGGTGATGTTTTACAAGCTCAGCACGCTGCTCAATGAGAATAACGGCGCGCATTTTGTTGTGGTCGTCTAGCCCTTCGTACTTGGCCATCATTGCCTTCACACTCTCAGCTTCAATCCGTGCTTGCGCCGGGTCATACACCCCACACGGCAAATCACAATGCGCATACACCGGTTTAATTCGAAATAGCCTCATGCACTACCCTCCGTTTCTGTTTCTAGTATACACGCTAGTACAAAGAACGGTGTAGTGCTTCTACAAATTGAGGATAGTGAGTATGCGTCGTATGAGAACCGCCTTCAATCATTACAGCACTTACACTAGCACCGCCAGCAATAGAAACAAACTTTAATACCGATTTGATACGTTCATCGATATCTGGTGTATTTGTAAGCACATCATTTCTGCCAGATACGAATAGTACCTTTGCGGTATTTTGCCTTTTAACTAAAGCAACCACATCGTTTAGTAGTGGATCGACTCCCCTATCCGGCCCAGCTGCCAAACCGTAAAGGTAAGACTGGAGCATAGGCAGTGACTTTCCGGGTTTCAAGCCTCTTTGATCATAGGACTTTGGGCGATTTGCTGCCACAATCGCAAGTGTAGCCGCGTTCACTGCCAGCTTATCGGGTGTTTCTGCCTGATGTCTTTTTGCGTGTTTATTCTCGGCTACAAGCATACCCCACGCAAGTTTGGCAGGGCTCATATTAGCCCAACCCGTACGCACATTTTGAAAAACAGTTTCGATACTGTTCATTGGCGCAATAATACCTAGTGCCGTTGTCAAAACAGCACCAGCTGAATCGCTAGTAAGGTGTTGCGGCATTAATTGATTCTGTTCTAAAACTTCACGGAGCGCAATCACTACAGGCAGTGCTGCCTTTTCTTTCCAGTCATATAAGCTTCCATGCTGCGCAAAATATCTGCGCTCTTTGGCGGTCAGAGCTCCGGATAAACCGTTACCGGGCAACGCAACAACCACATGTTTCAGGTTTGAGGCATCTGCTGCTTTAACGGCAGTTTCATACACATTTCCCGAGTTACCTGTCCGTGACGATGAGTATGTACCGGCTTCAAGAATGACTCCGCCCGTAGCCTCGTTGTTTACGGTCACAACCTCAAAAAGATAACGTCCGTCTGTCGAGACAAGCTGCTGGATTCCATCATAAATCTCTGTAATTTTCGTCGCCACTGCGTCCGAATTTTCAGTCAGTCTACCCTGCCGAGCAGTAATAATGGAACCTGGAAGCTCTACCCCCCCCTGAGTATGTAGTCACAGGGACATACTGATGCCCTACTCGGTAAAGGCTTTCTCCAATCATAATGCTGTTATTATACATGTTTTTGTATATTTAGCAAGTTTTTTCACGCCACTTTGCGATGGCGGCGTGATTGCCGTTTTGGAGCACTTCGGGCACTTTGAGGCCTCGAAATTCTGCTGGGCGCGTGTACTGGGGGTACTCTATTGTTTCATCGTCATCTTGGAACGATTCTATGTCTGCGCTAGTTTCGCCGCCAAGTACACCGGGAAGCAGGCGAACAACGCTGTCGATGATGATCATGGCAGGTAGCTCGCCGCCCGTGAGGACATACTTACCCATGCAAAATTGTTCATCGACCCACTGCGTAATGCGCTCATCATAGCCTTCGTACCGAGGGCAGACGACAATGAGCCCGTTTTCATCGGCCGCTAGACGTTTTGCGTCTGATTGTTTATACATCTTGCCTCTGGGGGTCGGTAATATAACTTTTGCTGCAGGGTCTCGATCCTTTGCGAATTCTACAGCCGCCACAACCGGTTCTGGTTTAATGAGCATACCATCTCCACCACCATAAGGCGTATCGTCGACTTGCTTGCGGGGGCCAAGTCCAAAATCCCGTAAATTTATTAATTCATATTGCACAATACCCCGGTTGGCAGCCTTCCACAGCATGCT
Source organism: Candidatus Saccharibacteria bacterium (assembly GCA_016699955.1). Taxonomy (NCBI): domain Bacteria; phylum Candidatus Saccharimonadota; species Candidatus Saccharimonadota bacterium. Next base: position 1,155,019 of record CP064993.1, read on the forward strand.
GCTCCCAAGCATACCGGTAAACATATCTGGAAATAAGGTAATAATCTGAATTCTCATTGGCAACAGTATAACGCACGCATATCATAACGCCCTAATGGTGTACCGGGTATGCAGCCAAACGAGCTGACGGGCGAGTTACGGGGCACTAATTCAAACATATTTCGGTTAAACGAGGAGGGGCATGTTCTCTATGTTACGTATAAACCAAAACCACCCCTGTTACCAGTGGTGGTTTTGTCACATAAAGCTCCCAACGATTTTTTACGGCGTTGGCTCGCACGAGCTACTAGATGTTTTTATTTTATCGGTGTTAGTCTTTGTAAAGACTCCTACTACCCTAGCACGGCATAAGCATTTTGTCCAGCCCACGACACCATTTTTCCCAAACTAACGCACCCCACCCATCAATCCTTCAGAAACAAAACCATGTGAATGAAATGGCCTATAGGTCAGTTTATTCACGCTAATAGAGTGCTCTTGCGCGCACGCGTGCAACGTAGTTGCTGTAATGAGGTGGTGAAGCGCTGGGGTAAAGGTTAGATGTCGAGATCGTCGAGATCGGCAAGCTCCGCACGAGTGCGAGCCATGGCGTCACTTTCTTTTTTCTCAACTGGTTTGTCCTCTTGATCGTCGTCGTCATTCGGTACGGCGGCTGAAACAAATGAGCTGCCTGAGCTGTCGTCTGAAGCGTCATCTGCTACTGGCGCTGCACTGCTACCGTTTCCATCGGCATAGTTACTGCTAGAATCATTCTGTACTCTCTCTGGTCTCTCGGGACGAGGTAGAGGATTGCCGTTTTCGTCTAAGCGGTCAACATCTACAATTTTTAGGTTGTAGCGCGCTTCTTGCTTGGTACCAAGCGCTCGTAGCAAAGTGCGAATACTTTGTGCCGTTGCACCCCGCTTACCAATCACGCGACCAAGGTCTTCTGCGTCTACGGTAAGTTCAAGCAATACACCTTTTTCATCTACGCTGCGTTTTATACTAACTGCCTCTGGTTTTCCGACGAGTGATTTTACTACGTACTCGACGAATTGTTCGTCTATGGTCGCTGACATGCTGCCTCCTATGGCTTAACTGATAGTTACGATTATACCAGTTTGTTTGCTGTTGAGATAGTGTGCAGAAACATTTGAAGTTTAAAAATAAAACAATCTCGGAGCCAGTCCGAGAATGTAAAAAACACCAGTTTAACCCGCTCGCAAAATTACTTATTCAACCGGTTTTTCTTCGGCTACAGGAGTCTCAACTTCTGTAGCAGCTGGTTGCTCAGCCGCCGGTTCAGCATCTGGCTCTTTAGCAGGTGCTTCTTCTTTGGGCTCTTCGGGTTGATTGCGACGAAGTTTTTCTGGGTGGCGGAGCTTGCCTTCTTGTTTTGCGGGTGTTTTCACCCAGCTAGGCAGCTTCATGCCTTCTTTTTTGAAGATCAACACAACCCTATCACTTGGCTGTGCGCCATGATCAAGATAGTGTTGTGCACGCTCTTTGTCTAGATTGAGTGTTTTGGTATGTGGGTCATATGTTCCGACCTGCGCGACAATTTTGCCACTGGTTGGGGTCCGACGGCTGTCTTGCACGACAACGCGGAATTGTGCGTGGCCCTTACGGCCTGTGCGCTGCAAACGAATAACTAACATTCGTTATTTCCTTCCCATTAGTTTGATACTTGTCCTATTCTACAGGTTACCACCCCTGTTGTCAAACGTAAGTCTTGAGGGCCGTTGCGGCGGCGGAAACTTGAGCGGTCTGTTTGCTAGGGCCATTACCACGCCCAACAAGCTTGTCGTTGACATACACACCCACTGTAAATTCTTTTTCATGGTCGGGGCCTTCCTCGCTTAACACTCGGTAATTTGGAGTGGCGCCCACCTGACCCTGCACTATTTCCTGCAGCCGCGATTTTGGATCCATCCATGAACCTGTTTCGAGTATATCGTCAAATGTCGAGAGGATTGTATCAGTTATAAATATTCTACAGGCTTCATATCCACGCTCCAGGTACAGCGCGCCAATAATTGCTTCAAATGCGTTGGCTAGTATTTGTGCCCGTGCACGTTCTGTGCCATTCTTTTCTCCTCGGCTCAGGCGAAGCAAAGGCTCAACTCCCAGGCGGGCACCGGCCGCACTAATACTCTCAGTCCGAACAAGTGAGCTTCGCCAGTTAGTAAGGATACCCTCTGGCTCACTGTGGTGAGTGTATAGATATTCGGTCACAACCAGCTCCAGTACAGCATCGCCGAGAAATTCAAGTCGCTCATTGTGTTCGCTGGCCGATTTTTTATGCTCGTTCAAATAAGAACGGTGTGTAAATGCCACAATAAGCACTTCAAGGTTCTTAAATGCTCCTCCCAAAAACTGTTTTGCAAAATCCTGATATAGTGTTGTGTCCATAACAATTGGTAGATTGTAGACTGTAGATTGTGGTGTTTGGTGAGTGGCCAGTGATTTGTAGGGCGTAGCAATAGCTAAACCTACCGTCAGCAGCAGTCTCCGGTCTACTAGTTTGCGTTCCTTTCTCGTACTTTTTTCATCCCAACCAGCATAAGTTTACCGATGTCTTCGTAGGCAATCTCATCGACTGCCTTAGGTGCGGGTAACCACTGAATGTCACTCAGCCAATCTTCGGGGTGGAGGCGGTTAGTATTGCCCATGCCCTCGACAAGGTAAATGTGCATCGTCATCAGTACCAGCGTATGGTTGCGGCGGTAGCGAAAGTTTACTTTGCCAAGCCATTGTTGGACATGCATTTCTTGGAGACCTGTTTCTTCGCGAATTTCTCGCTCGGCGGTCGCTTTTGGCTCTTCACCCTCTTCAACATGCCCTTTTGGTATAGTCCAGCGATTTTTCGCATCTTTAATGAGCAGTATCTCTACGTTACCAGCTTTTTCATTCCGACGATACACGACGCCGCCAGAAGTCGTTTCGTGTACAACTTCCTGAATGACCGGCCGACGTGTCACAAAATTGCGAATACCTTCAATCGGTTTCTTGATACCTTCCATGGCAATTCTTTTTCGCTTTGCCTCACCCATAACCGTTACGCTGCCTTCTTCGCACTAGGTTTGGTGGTTTTTTTTAAAGCTACTTTTTTGACAGGTGATTTTTTGACTGGTTTCACTTCGGATAATACTTTTTCCTCTGTAGCTTTCACCGCATCTGTGCCTTCTTTGTTTTTTAGAGCCGTACCAAGAACACCGTTTATAAACTTGCTTGAGTTGTCGCCGCCAAAGGCTTTGGCAAGCTCGACCGCTTCATTTATAACCACTTTTGGCGGAACATCCGGTTCATAATGCAGCTCATACAATCCCATCCTTAGCACTACACGATCCATCCGTGCAATCTGCTCCAAAGGCCACTCGGGTGCGAGCGGACGGAGTTCGTTGTCTAGCTGATCTTGATACTTGGCGACGCCCTTGACTAGTTCCTCTATGAAAAACACATCATCGACTGTTGATTCGTAGCGCGAAATATTGCGCTTGAGTACCAAACCTAGGTCAAATGTGTCATCGTTTGCTTCGCGCCGAAAATCCAGCTCATAGAGCGTTTGAAGTGCAACAATGCGACCAAGGTGGCGGTTAGAAGCCATGACAATCTCCGTTCACTTGTAGTAGGTAAAATGTAGTGAGCATGCTCATATATAAATCTTTAGCGTAAACATGGTTACCCATGCTTGTGACTACATGCTACTTGCTACTAGTCGCAGCGGCGAGTTTCTTACCGCTTTCACGACGCGTTGTATAGACCTTAACAGGTGATTTTTTGTTTACAGCTCGTGCCAATTTTAGTAGTAGGTGGCTGCGGCGTGCGCCTGTGGCGCGTGGACTGGTTCGTTTTTTTGGTTTACCCATATATGTGCTAACTCCTTCTTGGAAGTTTTATCTGATATTTAAGACTATCATACGCTATTTTGACCTATATCTCAAGTCAGTGTGGAGGTTCAATACATCGAGGACACTTCTGCCTCCAATTGGCTGGTATTCATCGGGTGACAAGTAGCCGAGTATTTGGTGCAGACGGTAGTTGTGGTATTTGGTGAGTACTGGTCAATAATCTCCTGCTGGCAAGCAGGCTTATCTACCGTAATCTTACTTATTAACCTCCCATACATCTTGCACACTTTCATCACCTCACTAAAGTAGAAAGGAGTGAAAGTGAGATACCGCAAGATGACAGAGAAACAATTGCTCGTGTATGGAGCACGGATTCGTTTAGGGTGGTTTCGTAAAGCCGAAGAACTCGGGAATGTTGCGGCAGCCTGCCGGTTCTACGGCATTCCTCGACGAACATATTACTACTGGCATAGTCGCTGGGTGAGTCAGGGCAAAGCCCTGACGAGCCTGTACGATATGCCTCGTACGCCAAAGAGCCACACTAATGACGCCGATGACGAGGTAGTGAGTCTCGTCGTGCAGCTTCGCCTTGGTCTTGGTTACGGCGAAAATGCTCTTGCGCATGTCCTCAGGCGGGATTACGGCGTCGCCACATCTGTGCACGGTGTCCACAACATCCTGAGCCGAGCAAAGTTACTAGAAGAGCGCAAAAGAAGGTACGCAAAACCCGCCAGCTCAGTGACCGTGAGTATTACCCGGGCGAAGTCGGACAGATGGATGTCAAACATTGGAAGCGCAAAGGCTACCAGTATGACATCGTCGACTGTGCTACGAGGATAAAATACAAACGGATCTATCCTGGATGCGACCCTGCGACAACGGTAGATTTTCTTGAGCATGCGGTCAGGTTCTTTGACCCAGCTTTCAGGTTCAAAGGGATTCAGACCGACAATGGCACAGAGTTCACCTACGACCATTTGCCGCAAGTGAGACCGGAAACAGAGTGCCCGACTGTCCGGTGGCTCAGAGAACATGGGATTGAGCACCTCCGCATCCCGCCGTCATCGCCACATCTCAACGGTCGAGTCGAGCGACCGCACGGAGTAGACAAGGATAGATACAAACGGCTAACAACGAATTCGCACACACTTGTCGAATTAAGAGAGTTTTGTAACGAAGATTGTCTCGACTACAACTTTTACCGACCGCATAGTATGCTAGACATGATGACACCGATTGAATACCTGCAAAGCTTGAAGGGTTACGAGCAGGCGACGGTGGATACTAGTGTGCTAGATGTTCGGTAGGTGGACCACCGTAATCTTACTCAGCTTGCCTGTTGCCGACATAGTTATAATACTGCACAATCCGCGGATCATCTTGGTACATGCGCGTCAGGAGAAACAAACTTTTGGCTCGTACGACCGAAGACCAAGGCGCAAGCGCTCCATAATTATTGTTATGCGCTCCATAATTATAGTAGTATGGCCAAAGAATTATTTCACCATTTACAGCCTTGTCCTCCGCTACATCTGATAGCGCGTAATCACGATGCACGATGGCCTTGCTGAAAAGTTCATTATACTTAGCAGTATAAAAGGCATTCTGTTCTTTGGTAAATACTGCTTTAGCGGACGCAATCTGCCATTCATTTATCACGTCCTTTGCTGCTTGCGAATTACTGGTATTTTCCACAGTAAGGCTTGGGTTTGCCTCTGCTTTAGCTTTGTATGCAAGCATACCGACATAAGTCGCAGCCCCATCAGGGTTTAACTCAGTAAACGAAGGATCTCCATAAATCCCATCCCTTCCAGTGCATTGGTTTGCATCCCATAAATGAAAAATCTCGTGATGAAAAGTTGCCGAAATTGTTGGCTTCGTTGCATCTATATAAAACCGTCCAAAATCTTTTGTCTTAGTTGCCGTTTCGGCTCGACCCAAAATCGTTTTATCAGCAATTTTCACTACGATCACTTCTGTCAAACCAATTTGATTCACTAGCTCCACGGGCAGCTCGGCAGTACTCCTAACCAGTGTTACGTAGTTTTGCTTGATAGCAAATTCATCTGACTCAGTAATAGTAGCGCTGGACAAAGGTACTATACCTCGTAGCGGGTATGTTGTGACGTCAGTTGGTTGAATCACACTTACCCCGTATCGTGCCATGAACTCCTTGGCCATAAGCTGGTAGTCGCTCAATGGTATGTTTTTGCCATTGTTTTCATAGAGGTTACTACTGTACCGATCAAGCGTTGCCCTTGGGTCAAAGACATGGAGGCCGTTTTTAGCAGCCGCTTCTTTACGCAGCCGCCAAAGACTATCTTGGGTGCTTTCTTTTTTATCTTGAGGAAATTTAGGCAGAGGGTGGGCGAACAATGCATCGACGACAGCCTTGTCTTCGGCTGTAGGCTCATCGCATCGTGAAAATAGCGACGCACCAGGGATCGCAGAGCAGGCCGCGCTGCCCAACAATATAGTGAACGAAAGCAGGCTCACCGTCGCGCATTCGGTGAAACTAGGTAAAAAGGGTACTCGGCCGCAATCATTACGTTTCATTATGTTTATTTATAATATGTTTTACGCTAATATGCAAACTACTTCAGGACGAAGCTGACCAGTTTTTTGGGGACATAGATGGTTTTGATAATTGCTTTACCCTCTAGATGTGCCGCTACTTTTTCGTCCCGCTTGGCAGTTTCTACGATGTCAGCTTCACTTGATTCGTTTCCGACGTCGATAGTTCCACGCAGTTTACCATTTACCTGGATAGCTATTGTCATCGTGTCCGTCACTAAGTACTGCTCGTCGCACAGCGGCCAGCTATCCTGCTGCACTGAGGATTCCCTACCTAGGTCGTGCCACAGCTCATCGGCGATATGCGGCGCAAAGGGCGCCACCAGGGCAACGAGACTCTCGAGCGCAAACTGCCAGGCGGCACGGTCGGCAAAATTATCTTTGGTTTTCAATGCATAGAGTGTATTGGTAGCTTCCATCATGGCGGCGATGGCAGTGTTATAGCGCTGCGACTCAAGATCGGCTGTTACCTTTTGGATTGCTGCATGAATCGCCCGCAAAACCGCCGGATTTTGTACTGGAGTATTGGCGACTGACTCTCGGCTCGTTGAGGGCATGCAGAATTCTTGCACCAGATTGAACACGCGGTTTAAAAACCGGTACGTACCTGGTACACCCTGCGGATCCCAGCGCATCCAAAGGTCGAGCGGGGCCGCAAACATCAGGTAGGTGCGCAACGCATCGGCGCCGTAGCCTTGGGCAATAATCTCAAGCGGGTCGACACCATTTCCCTTGCTTTTACTAAACATTGTGCCATCACTAGCGGTAACTTTGCCGTTGAACAAGAACCTTTTGAATGGTTCAGGGCTATCAACAAGCCCAAGCTTATGGAAAAAGCGGGTTATGAACCGCGCGTATATCATGTGCGCCGTGGCGTGATCGCCTCCATTGTAAAAATCTATCGGCATCCATTTGTTGGCAATGGCACTATCGAATATTGCGTCCTTGTTTGCTCCGTCGAAATAGCGCAGGTAGTACCAACTGCTGCAAATGTAGGTGTCAAGGGTGTCTGTTTCGCGCTCGGCTGGACCGCCACACTGTGGGCAGTCGACTTTTAGCCAATCTTCGGCCCTCGCCAAGGCAGAGCGGCCATCACCACTCGGCGCAAAATCGTCGAGCTCTGGCAGTATCACTGGCAAGTTTTCGTCGAGTACAATTCCGTCTTTTGGACAGTGAATGATGGGGATTGGCGCTCCCCAGTAGCGCTGCCTACTGACGCTCCAATCACGAATTTTATACTGTGTAACAGGCTCTCCTGAATTTTTAGCTACAAGTGCGTCAAGCATAGCTTGTCGGCCCTTTTCAAAATCCATGCCATCGAATTCTCCTGAGTTGGAAACGATATACTCTTTACGGTGCGGCTTAATGCATTCGCTATAAGATACAAACTCTTGCTGCTCGGTAGTAAATATAATCGGTAGACCAAATTTTTTTGCAAATTCATTGTCTCGTTCATCTTCACCAGGTACGCCCATAACTGCACCCGTCCCGTATCCCATCAGGACATAATCAGCAGTCCATATCGGAATTTTGGCGCCGTTAAGCGGATTGATCGCAAAAAGGCCCTCTATCGGAACGCCACTCTTCGTTTTATCAGCCATGCGCTCTAGCTCACTTTTGCGCATAACAGCAGCAGTATACTCTTCAATATCAACCGCATTTTCTGCAAGTTGACCGTAGCGCGAAACCAACGCATGCTCTGGAGCAAGCACCATAAAAGTTGTCCCAAAAATCGTATCATGAGCGGTAGTAAATACCTCTACGAATTCATCAACCGCACCAAGGCCTTCGACTTTAAAACGAACATTGGCTCCTTCGCTTTTACCAATCCAGTTTTTTTGAGCAGTTTTGACCACTTCTGACCAATCGAGCGCATCGGTCGCTTCTAGCAATTCGTCCGCGTATTCGGTAATCTTGAAAAACCATTGTTTGACTTCTTTTTTTTGTACTTCGGGGTCATCGGCAGCATCGTGACGCCAGCATTTGCCGTCTAACACCTGCTCGTTTGCGAGCACTGTCTGACACTTTGTGCACCACCACTGCATGCGAGCATCTTGGTAGGCCAGACCGTGTTTGTACATCTGCACAAAAATCCACTGAGTCCAGCGGTAATATTCTGGTAAATGGGTAGATATTTCTTTTGACCAATCGTTACTCCAACCCATGGCTTTGTACTGGGTGTGGTAGCTGGGAATGATTTTTGCCATGCTTTCCTGCGGAGACACACCGGCTTTAATAGCATAATTTTCTGCTGGCAAGCCAAACGCATCCCAACCCACTGGATGATAACTCTCGTAACCTTGTTGGCGTTTGTAACGAGCCATGACATCTGAGATTGTGTAGTTCATCGCATGGCCAATATGAATACCTGCACCGCTCGGGTAGTTAAACATACTCATGGCGATATATTTTGGTTTATCAGAATTCAGATTGGCTTTATAGACCTGCTGTCTGTCCCACTCTGCTTGCCACTTTGGTTCTATTTCCTTAGGGTTATAGCGTTTCATAGAACCTAAGTATAACAGAGGCGGTCAAAATTAGAACTGCTTGAGAAAATTCGTGGTGAAAGTGGTGGTGAGTTTGGCGCGCTGCGCATGACGCTCTAGAGCGTAGGCAGTGAGTTTTTCGACTAAAGCTACCCTGGAAATACCTGCTTGAGCCCAGTTGTGCGCGTACAAACTACCGGGAAGCGGATTTACCTCGTTAAAGTATACTTTTTTTGCCTTGGTATCGATCAGCAAATCTACGCGGGCAATGCCCGTGCAGCCCAGCGTGCGATAGACGTCAAGCGCCAGCTTCACGGCTTTTTCAGACAGCTCTTTTGGAAGATCCGCTGGAATGCGGCTGTAGCCCTGGGCTCCTTTTGAACCCATTTTTTTACCGCCGCTTCTCATGCTTTTACCACTCTTTTTACCGCCGTTTAGGTACTTTGTTTCAAAGTCAAAGAAGTCTTCGGCGTGAAGGAGCGGCTGCTCAAGCAGTGCAGGTTCAGGGTTGTCATTGCCCATAACAGGTAGAGTGACCTCAACCAAGTTGTGCACGGCCTCTTCGACGATAATTTTGTCGTCGTAGTGGGCGGCAATCTCTAGGCCGTTCTGTAGCTCCGTCATATTTTCTACTCGGCTAATACCGATGCTTGAACCCAAATGAGCCGGCTTTACGAAAAGGGGATATCGCAACCCAGCACACTGCCGAATGGCTGCTTTACTATCTTGACCAAGCATTTGGCTATGAAACCAAACTCCCTTTGTAACTGGCAAACCTTCAGCGTACACAAGCTGTTTGGCAAGTACTTTATCCATAGCTACTGCCGCAGCAGCAACACCACAACCAACGTATGGAACGCCGGCCATTTCAAACACGCCCATGAGCTCGCCGTCTTCGCCGTGCGTACCATGCATAGCCGGAAATGCTATATCCACGGGAATAGTTTTGCGTCCCCCCAAACGAGTTGGAACTAGCAGTTTCATCCCATTGCCCAAAATCACCCCTGTTGGCTTCACCTGGGCCAGAACATCTTTTAGGTCGTTGCTCCTGTAGAGTGCAACGTTTTTTAGTTTTTCATGCACATACCACTGACCGTCCTTGGCAATGTAAACCGGTACAACACGGTATTTTTTAGTGAGTTCGAGCGGGTTGATAATAGACGTAAGCGCCGTGACGATTGATACATCGTGCTCAGCGGATTGTCCTCCAAAAAATACTGCTACTGTTTGCATGTCAGTAGTATACAGCGAAGAGCTAAGAGTGCATAACCCCAACTCGGCGTAAGTGCCGAGGTATTGAAGGGGCGAACGGGCGTATCGGCGAGCTTCAGGCAGAGTGGAGGGACATTTTAGGACCGTATGAGTCAGTGGTAGTTATCAGTCCAATCGTTTTGCATGAGTACAACGTCACCCGTCGCAACAAAGTTCGATAGGTTAGTGTAAAATTCGAGCGGGTTATCTTGGACGAGAAGCTCGCCTTTGTAGTCAGTATCATCGAGTCCCGCCTGTATGTCTGCGGTAACAGAATTGCGCATAAGCACTACTACATCTGGTTGGGCGGCAGCGATCAGACGACCAACTTGACGGTGAATATCGGCGGTTTCTTTTCCTTGGTCAACTAGACCTGGCGTTATATACATCTTACGCTTCGCCTTTAGCCCCGCCAGCAGCTCAGTCCCTGCGCGAATTCCTTCGAGGTTGCCGTTGTAGGTATCGTCTATAACCCAGGCTCCAGAAAGCTTATATGGTTGCATACGGTGTTCAAACGGCGTCGTTTTGCCAACACCAGTTTTGACTTCTTTTTCACTTAGCCCGCACGTTAGCCCAAAAGCGGCGGCAAACGCAAGCGGGCCAACCTGGTGAAGCCCGACTAGGCCGCTATGAAACTTCAGATGCTTTTTTTCTTTTACCAGCTCAAATGAGGTTCCGTCCAGTCCTGTCCGAGCCTTGTCCACTCTCCAGCCGAGCACATTGCTACGAGAATAGGTTTGGTATTTCGGTTTTATAAAACCAAGCATCGCGTCAGATTCGGCATTGACGTACATGTTGTCAGGCGAGACGTAACGCGATAGTGAAAAGATGTCTTTTCCAGCGGCTTGCAGCGTCTTGTATTGGTCTAGGTGAGCTGGCGCCAAACCAGTAATGACTGCCTGTGTCGGCCGCACCATGGCACTAAACTGCGCCACATCGCCCGGCTTACCTTCGCCAAACTCCACGAGTACAACGTCTTCCTTGCCTGTGAGAGTTTGAGCAAAAAGTAAGTGAGAGCTAACAACATTCATATTTGCCGGCGTGGCCGCAACCGCAAGACCTTCACTAAGCACTGTTTGGAGCAGCTCTTTCATGCTGGTTTTTCCGTAGCTTCCGGCTATGGCAATACGATTTCCAGGGTGTTTTTGGAACAATTCAGCCGCCTGGATAGCCTGCCTGTTTTCGCGTGGTTCCGTAATTATGATGCGACCAAGCGCCAAAAATAGCGCAAGCATATGCGCCCAAACGATAGGGTAGGAAACAAGCAGCGCCAACCCATACCATCGTATTTCATCGTATGGTGTATTTTGACTGACATATATGAGCGAAAAGGCCAAAATTATTTGGCTGAACATCCCTGATAACAGCCCGAGGCGTAGTAACCGCGCAGCTCTGGTCGGTTCCAGCGAACGACGCTGCATAACCGCCGAAAAATCCTGTATCTGCCATAACCATCGCAGAAATGGAAATGATTGGTACTCAGTTGCTTGCGCCATGTAGGTCAAACTACGGCTGATGCGCAGCGGAGCATAAAAATTGTACAGATTTCTAAGAACTCTATTCACCTAAAAATTCCTCAGTAGCACTGACCACTTCTTCTGGGGCGTCAAGATGAATAAAATGACCTGCTCCGTTTAAGATACGCAGGCTCGAACCATCTATGTCATGATTGAGCTGCTCACCGAGCTTGACCGGTGTTTGCTCGTCGGCAGCGCCATACAATAATAAAGTAGGAGTACTTATATATGCTGCGTCGGCTCGAACATCGTCTCGAACTATTTTTTTAAATGTTTCTTGCATGTGCTCTGCGACTAGCAGGTCGGAACCCGCCGTTTCGTACAGTTTACGACGTAATTTGGACGTGACACGTTTTGGCAGTGGAGCAGTGATTGCCTTCCCAACTTTTGCTATAACTCGGTACGCCGTAGCGCTATTGGAACTTCGTACACCTGCGCTTGCAAGCAGGACTAACTTTTCGGCCTGAAATAGCCCCCGACCGACCCCGCGTATTGCAATTGCTCCCCCGTTACTATGGCCCATCACTGCGTATGGTTTGACTCCAATTTTTTGTAAGAAATCGCGGACAAAGGTAGCGTAGTCGGTTAAGTTCCATGCTTCAGGCGGTGCCTCGGTAAGCCCAAATCCTGGCAAATCGGGTACAACAACATCATAGTTTTTTGCAAGCTTGGCAGCAAATGTCTGCCAGCTTGCACTGCTGTCACCCCAACCGTGCAATACAAGCAATACCCGGCCACTACCGGTACGAGTATAGTCTGTTGCAATGTTTTGAACGATGACCCGCATACAACTTACAGTGTAGCAGTATTTTGTTATTTTGCCTTGCGACGAAGCCAGTATGAGCTTTGCCGCACTAGCTTGTTGGCGTCGCGCGGATGAGCGAGTAGTTGCTTGACAACCTCTTCGGCAAAGACACCGTTTTGAGAGCCTTTTACTAGTACAACTGCACCTGTTTTCAGGTGCTTGCGCACAAAGGCGGCACAGGCAGTCTGGCTAGAAAAACTGTGCACAACACAGCCGTTTTTACGCGCCGATGGAGCTAACCAGCGCTGAGAATCACTGCCGAGTGTCAGAACAAAATCAAGCTTGTTTGGTTCACAGTAGCTACCGACTTCGGTATGTGCTTCTTTTGAGTACGCACCTAGCTCGTTCATACTACCAAGTACAGCAATCCGCTGAGTTGCACGCGACCCATATACTACGTCTAAAGCCGCTTTTACGGCTATTGGTGATGAATTATATGTATCATCTATAAGCTTACTGTTTTTTATACCGTCCAGCACTTGAATACGTCCAGCAGATGGTTCAAGCTCCTTTATGGCTTCGGCTATGCTAGCGTGTTTCAGGCCCAACATATCCGCCACCGCAGCTGCGGCAAGCACGCTTGATGCGCCCTGCTGCCCGACAAGCTTTGTATGCGCATCTATAACCCCGGACGGAGTCTGTATCTGTAAAAACTGACCTCCCAAGTTAACTCGGCTCGACTCTGCGTAGTACCCGTGCGCTGAACCTTTGCGTAAACTGTAGGTAGTGGACGAGCGGCCAACCAGTAACTTCGGCGCTACAGCGTCAGCATTGACCAGCACGAAGCCACTGTAGTCAAATACCTTGGTTTCTTCTGCCGCAACCGCCTCGAGCGTACCAAAATATGCCATATGTTCTGGAGCAACTGCCGTCAAGACAGTAATATCCGGCCGGGTGTAGGCAAAACGCTGCATCTGGCCGGGTTTATCAGTACCAAGTTCGATTACTACCACGTCGTACGGGTAGGGGTGGTGGAGGCTTGCGGCAATTTCACCGAATACGCGCATCCAGGCAAAGGGATTCAATAAAGGCGGCTCCTCTTGACCAAAAAAGATAAGTGGTACGGTAACTCGGTCATTGTAATTACCTGACTGGTATTGCACGCGCACATTCTGGCCGAGTAGTTGGGCGGTTGCCAGCTTTGTACTAGTTTTGCCTACTGAACCAGCGACGGCTACAACTGTAAATCGATGTTTTTGGCGAAGTCGTATGACCTGACTTTCCAATATGTTTGCAACAATTGCTTTCCCGAGTAGTTTTGGATGAATGACGTAGTACAAGCTTCGTATCACAACGGCACATATGACAAAAAGTGTCACGAGCAGGAGCGGCCCTCCAATAATTATCGCCAGACCAAACGCCCACGATCCCACCGTTCCCTGGGTAACCCATTTCCATAGCAACGCACCACCCGCAGCATAGGTTGCCAGCAGCACACTTTGCATTAATCTTAGAAGCGACTTATCTGTTTGTAGCTGGTTTGGATGGGCTACGCGAAACGTTTTTGTTCGTCCAAACCAGCGTAAAAATGGTAACAATTGCTCATTATGCACGCGCCATGCCGCTAATACATTTGCTGGAAAATGTAGCGCGTAAAAACGCTGAACCGCCCACCAGGTTTTCTTCATGATTCTATTTTTGCACAAAATGCCCCTCGTGTCACGAAACACGGGGGCATTTTGCAGACTGGTTTGTCGTACAGTTTTCTACAGGCTGTTCGTTGAGTCAGTGAATGCGCCAAGGACGCTGTCGCCGCTAAATCCAAGTTGATTCATGACTGTAGTTATTGGAGTCGATCCGGCGGGCATCTCTACGGTAAGGTCATCCTTGCTTGGAGTAAAAGTAAATTTGCCAGTTATTGTTGCCGTGCTACCCTCCGAACCCACTTCTACGTTCACATCAAAGTTGGTTATATCCGTTTTGGTATCTACAGACATACCGAGGTCAAATGATCCTGTTTGACCAGAGGTATCGGTAGTAAATTTGATCCCAACAGGATAGACTGAACCCTCCGTGTAATTCTGGTAAATAGTGAGTCTGGTTTTGTCATCATCTGGATCAGAGAAAACCAAGCTATGTATTAGTTTAGTCTGTTCGTCGACGTACACGTCAAATACGTAGTCGTCTTTTGCATCGTCAATGCTTTTCTCGAGCTCCTTAAGCTGCATGGACTGACTGAAGCTTTCGTCTGACTGGTTTTTGTACCAGTCGTTGAGTTTACTTTCGTCAAGAGCTTTTCCAACCGCCTTAACATACGCCTTCATATTGGTCTTGCTGTAAGTTGCCTTGTACTGCATGACGTCCCGGCCATCTGCAGTTGATTTACCTTCAAAGCTTTTGTACTGTACGACGCCCTTTGTACTATTGTCTGTAAAGAGATATTCCTTGTTGACGACCTGAACCTTTGCCAATGCATCCTGCATCTGTTCTGTTGTTGGATTTGTTTTCAGGCTTGCTCCCGCCGCTTGGCTTGCCACTGAGTCAAGCAACGTGTGGTCGATAGCAATCCATTTGTCCTCGACTGTCGCTGCCTGCGATGGTTGCGCACCGAGGCCTTGTAGCATATCTGCTGCGCCGTCAAGCTTGATATACATGTCCGGATTATCTGAACCCTCGGCGTCTATCATGCGAAAATCTGCCTTCAGCTTCTGACCAACGATATTTGCATCCATGGTTAGATCGGCTTCCTTATCGCTCATATTTCCCTTTGTTGTAATATCGAAGCTCACATCAGGCGACTTTACATTGATGGTGCCGTTTACTACAAAGCTCGGTGATGGCGATTTTGCTTCTTCTTGGACGTACTCTATGAGCTTATCGAGTGCCTTCCCGCTTTGTGTTAAGCTCTTACTAAAGACTGCTTCTGGCTTATTTGGCAGATACAGACCAAAGACATACCCAGCTGCAAGCAACACCGTAAGTGCGCCACCAGCCAAGGCAGGAATCAGCCACTTTTTCTTTCTTCCAGGGCCACCTGAACCACCGGGAGATGCCGTGAATACTGGGCTTTGTTGCACACCACCTCCAACAACAGGGCTACCTGAGACGACAGGCGTAGTAACCTGTGGCGTAGACATGACTTCAGGTGCAGATTGTGTTGGCGCCGAAGGCTGTTCTGGAGCGAAATTATCCACTGTGGGCGGAACAGACCCCGTGGGGGCAGGGCCGTCCGTCGGATTGGTTGATTGAGAAGGGTTTGTTGGCTCCATAGAAGTATAACTCCATAACGCTTACGTAATAATATTGGTAGTATAACCTCAGTTCGGCATAAGTACTACCGGTTTCCCATAATTATAACCCCAGCCCAGTGTAAGCACCACTGTTAGCGCCTTTGGGCGTTAAGCGAGCCAGTGCGAAACCTTCAGTGCTTCACGGTTCTGCCGGCCGAGCAGGCTGACCGGTGCGATATGCGTGACCACTAGAAATCGCCAGAACAATACGCTACACTATCTCTGTTCTAAAAAATGGGGCTGTAGCTCAGTTGGCTAGAGCGCTTCCATGGCATGGAAGAGGTCCAGGGTTCGAGTCCCTGTAGCTCCACCACGCTGTCCAATAAAAAAATGCCCCGATACTTTTCGGGGCATTTTGTAAATCAGTCTATGCTGGTTTTGCCGCGGACATTTCCTGAGAATGCTTGCTTTTATGTTTTGTACTTTCAAACCCATGGTAACGCTCAAAGTGAACATGGTTTACAACCGATGCAAGTTTGTGCCCATCATGTTTATGAAACAGGCTGCGGGCGCGACTGACACTTTTGCACTGATGTCGCAATTTTTCTCGTAATGACATAGTTACATCCTCCTAGCAGATTAGTAATAGACATTTAAAATATGTAAAACTACTCCAGAACCGCAACCATTCTCCTCGGCAGCTCGGCAGTAATATCTTCTACAGACTCTCTATCAAACAGCTCACTGATGGCTTGCCAGGCCGCGCGAACATAATCTCGCGCACTGCGTTCATCGACATCATCTATATCCATAAACTGTTCAATAATATCGTCGTCGAGCGTACTCGCTGTGGGTACCATCATGGCTGCTGAGCGCAGTTCCTCGGGGAGTTTGGCCGCAAAACCACGACGCGTATAGTCAGTTAGGTGCATAGCCACGTTTTCCACCACGAGTTCGAGTGCATCCTGCGACACCCCATCGCGTGAGTTTGCCAGTTTTTTTATTTTATTGATGAGAACATGATATTTCATTATGTTTTCCCCTTTCCAGCTACTACTATGCGCTATAGTGCTTACAAAAAACTATGAGCTATATTACATTTGGCGAGATTTATTTGGTAAAACGGAACTGTTTATGGTATGATGGTAGTCTTATCGTAAGATAAGTAGACATGGGGCTGAATTTTAAGCTCGACGTTGGTACCTTTCGGTCATGAATGCAGGTCGCTTGTCAGCGTTATAGGCAAAACTCAGTAATTGCAAAATTCACTGATAAGCTAGTTAGCCTCAAAGAGAGTGCGCAAGCATTTCTTTTTGGACGCCAGCTGGCATACAACGTAGCCTAAACACTACGTAACGCCCTATACGATTCCAGATGGTGTAGGTAGCGTTTTATATTTCTGGACGCTCGCATGGAACTATTCAAACCATGCGCTAAGACTAGGATTGCTCACTCGATATGTTTGTCTGTTTCTAAACCTAAGCGCTAAGACATTAAGATAGACTAAACCTGTAGTATTCTGACTGACAGTCTGACGGACGTGGGGGCAGTACCCACCAGCTCCACCAATGAAAATGCCTGAGCCATTCGCTCGGGCTTTTTCATTGGTCTTGAATTGGGGTGCTGCCCGGGAGGGTGAGGACTGCCGGTGGCAGTCTGAGTAGTCCTTGCTTGCCCCGCGAGCGTGGCGGCAGTGGCCGACACGTTGCCGAGCGGATAAAATGAGCCTGTACCCGCCAGCTCCACCAAACCATAAGCACTATGACCTCAGTTATTTGAGGTCATTTTTGTTGCTTTTTATATACGTTAAACATATTATTATCGTGAAGGTTGAACAGATATGCCAGAAGACAAAAAAATTGAAGACAGTAATGAAACCACCCAGCCCATCATAGTAGTTGGTTCCTCATCTAGTCCTCAAGTTCAACTTCAAGCACCAGCACCCTCTGTAACTACCGAACCAGTCCGACATAGATTTGCCGAAACATATGTTGTTATCTCCCTCGTCGCACTGTTGGTAATGGTGTCAGCATACTTTACTCCTCTGGTAATAGTTCTTGTTTACATAGGGGCCGTGCCGCTCGGAGTAATTGGTCTACCGAACCTGTTGGTCATACCACTCCTGTTAGCTAAGAAATTTCTATCTGGTAAATATAAAGTTATGGGTATAATGCTGCTTGTCCTGAGTATACTTGCAGTGGCTGCGGGCGTCTTTTTTATACACAACGTTAGGTCGATAGAGAGTAAATGGAACAAAAAAATCGACCAGACGATAGAAAGCTATAAAGAGCAGGAGGCTACCGCTCGCTCTAATGCAACCGTAGAACAAGCAACACAGCTTCTAAATAGCTGTCAGGTGTTTGGTTTCTATTACACCAAACAAGATGGGACTAACGGTGCTGAAAATGCTGAGAAAACAAGCACAGGCATTCTTCTCTACAAAATGCTCAAGTCGTTTGATGATACGACTACTCCAAGTAGTGGCGATGCTGGCAAATACCGAATGCATATTGCGGACAGTATGGTGAATACCATGGTGCCAGTCGCTCGTAATGCACAGCACTCTTGTGGTATACAGTTCTGGCACGATGGTAACTATGAACAGTACAAAGACGGTAAGTGGTACTTCAATGGTCAGGTCGTGCAAAATGTAGACCCAGGAAAGAGCAAGGAAGAAGCAATTAGCTTCATGCAAAACTGTAAAGCGGATTACTTTGTTGGCTACACAGACATAAACTTAGTAAAGGATTCTAGCACTAGAGCATGGCTGGACAAGGCTGAGAAATCGACTACGGGTATTGAGATATCGGAAGGCTCACCGAAGTCTTATGTATTTGCGTCCAAGTCAATGACTACTGCATTACAGGACACTGCAAGGCAGTTCCGACAATCTTGTTACAGCAAAAAGAAACTCTATATAACGATAGATAACTGGATTGAAACCGAATACCCTCAGGGTAACTGGACAAAGGTGAATCGGTAGATGGTGCTAACCGCTAGGGGTCCTTACTTCCTTACGCCGTCTTTCATCTTGTTGATAATCCAACCAATCCTCCCAGAGTAAATCACGCCAACGATGTATCTCATTAATAATGAGGGGTGAACTATTTTCGAGGTGCTCCACTATTGTTAAGATTGACCTCGTGTTGAGGTCTTTTTTATTTGGACGACGCAAAATAAGTCTAGAGCTGCTTGATATTTACAATATTATCGCAAGTTATCTTGCCATAATTGGCCTCTATTCCGCATAAAGCTGTATCGCTTGTTTGAGCAATATAATTTGCGATACATTCATAGTCATATTTAGGCTGGGTGCCATTAAGTTCTTGCTGGTTGTATTTACAGGGTTCAACTGATTTTGTTTTTACAGCCTTAGCTGTTTGACAAGGTGTAGGTGTGCTAGTGGTACAGTTGTCGATATTGAATAAGTACTTGGCTTTTACGCTTGATAGGACTTCTTTATATCCAATAAGTGAAGAGCCACTAACCTTACAAGAGCCACCCTGTCTGTCGGTAGAAGTGTTGTTGTAGTCTATTTTCCACCAGTACTTGCCTCGTTCAAAAACAAGTTTTGGCTTCACTTCAATATCGTAAATTGACGACGAACTGACTTGTCCGCAGCCAAGTGTGTAGACGGCAGGGTCGTGGTTAGCAACATCAGGTGGTTCAGCGAAGTCAAATAGATTACCGTCGTCATCAAACCACCCAACATACGTTGCACAAGGATCCATAAAACCACACTCAAACTCCCATTGCCGTTCTACGGCACCCGCAACAACGTAAATTCTTGCTACAGATTTACTACCGTCAGCGACCTTATAGGTTTCCTGCTCGCACCGATAGAAGGGATTAGTAGCCTTTTCTGCCTCTAGTAGTTTCATAGCAAAACCTTTGCACTGGCTTGATTGGACATTAGTAACAATTCCAGTAAGTGGAGTTTCTTTACCAAGTAGAGTGAGGGCCGTCGTACCGCCAATCAATAGTACGAGTAGAGCGGAAGCGGTAACTATAACTATTTTACGTTTTTTATTCATTGAGTATGATTATGTAACTTCTGTATTGGAACTGCAAAGAGTAAAAATAAATCTTTTAGGGGGCTCGGTTGGTTTGTTGTTTTGATTGCTTGACTTGGCATGATCTATTCCCTGCAGGAATTGTAGCATAAGGATAGTTGAGATATTAAGCAACGTAATGTACGCCGGGAACTGGTGAAGCCGATTCTTGTATAATAACCCGAACTCGGCGACTCCTACTTAAGCCGGCTCCTTAATGGATGCTGCTTGCTTTTTGTTATGTGTTTCATGAAGCGTGTAGAGTTTGTGCCACTGCTCGAGCGATAGGGCTTGCGCGCGAGATCTTTCTTCGATTCCCGCGCTAGCGAGTAGAGCACGCGCCTCTTCCTTGGGCATTGCTAAACCTGCGCTTAAAGCGTTGACAAGGGTTTTGCGTTTTTGGCTGAAACCCGCTTTAACCAGCCGGAAAAATACATTGGTTGCGACATCGTTAAACAACGGCGTTTGGCGAAAGTTCAGCTCCAGCACCTGACTGTCTACCTTAGGTGGCGGTGTAAAAAGCTTCTTTGGCACAAAAGCACCGAGCGAAACTTGGCAGTAGTACTGTACGCTTACGCTCAGTATGCTCATTTGCCCAGGCACGGCGACAACGCGTTCGGCTACTTCTTTCTGGACTAACAGAGCGGCCTCGCTAAACGGATTCTCACTCTCCGAAAGCACGCGGATAAGGTTGCTTGTCAAATAATACGGGATATTGGCGACCACTTTGTACTGCCGTGGGAGCTGACGCAGATTAAACCGTAAAATATCACCCTCCACAACCGTAATGTTTTCGAGCAAACGCCTATCTATAAATCCGTCCCGTAAGTTGCTCTCGAGGTTCAGGGCAAGTGTGTGGTCTAGCTCTACCGCCGTCACAACCGCACCGCGTTGCAGTAACTTACGCGTCAGCGAACCAAGCCCCGGTCCAACTTCGAGCACATGGTCACCTGCTTGAACGTGGGCACTATCACAGATACTATCAAGCGTGGCTTCGTCGTATAGCCAATGCTGCCCTAGAGATTTTTTTGGCGTTGTTTCTTTCATCTTAACCATTGTAACAGCTCATTAGTGTCTGACCTGACTCTTGATTCCAATAAGTCACATACTTCTTAAGCCTGATACCCGACTAGACTACCACCAGTGGTGACTGAGCCAGAAGTTATACGCCCGTTCCCAGCTGCCATAGCGTCCGACCGCATACCCAGTAAAAAACTGGGTCTGACAGACTGCGTTTGTTTGCCAGTTCGCACAGGCATTGGTGACTTTACTCCCTGGACACGCCTGGCCTAACCCAGCACAACCACCCGCGTTGGTCGCTGCCGTATTCCAGCGCGACTCCCGCGAAAAAACGTAATCTACGTAGGCATAGTCATTCGGGCTAATACCCGCTGCAGCCATAACGGCCTGCTTGTCGGCGGGGATGTTGACAGTGTTGCCCTTGGCGACTATGCGCTCAACAGGTTGCACCGTCACCACGGACTGAAGCAATTTACGACTTACTTCCTCGCCGTTTTGAACATTAATTTCGTAAGTTTGCACGCGCTTGCCTGCACTGCCCTCTTGTCTTACAGCCTGGCTGCCAAAAGAAAGCGACATATCTATTACCGTTCGTACCGGGGCCGGAATATCTTCGCTAAGCGTAATTACCTGTATGCCGTTTCTGACTACAGAAACTTGCATATTAGGCGAAACGGCTGTGCTAGCGGCTGGCTTGACGGTGTCGTCTTTGCCTAGCGTAATCTTTTTCTCCTGCAGCAGCTCGTCTACAGTTGATGCCTGAGACCGCACCGACAGCGGCTGCCCGTACAGCGTGATACCGACCGGAACTGCCCGGTCAATGACTACTCGGTGGCCTAGTGTTTTTTGGAGCAAGAAATTTTCTGCCGGCATCACATTGACCAAGTCTTCACCGTACAGGGTAATGTTTGCCGTTTCAACCATGCTCCTAGGTGTTGCCGCGGCCGAACGAGTTATCGTCCGTACATCACTATCTTCTACGACTATTGGCGCCGATCGGTACACATTGACGAGAAAATTATCTTGGGTGATTTGTTCGCTAGCCGCCGGTTCGACGCGGTCACCAGCAGCCAAACGGATGTTCATTTTTTTCAGTAAATCGCCTACTTTTTCCGCATCGGTCGGAACAGTTGTTTTTTGTCCATCGTACGACACCATTGCAATAAAGGTATCGCGCGCGACAAAATCAGCCACGACTCCCTGTTTATTTGCATACCAATAGACCGCACCGCTCAGCGCCAGCAGAGTCGCAAATAGCAGCAGAGGCACATTCGCCGGATGCTTATGATACCAACGCGTGCGTTCATTTATGGGCTCGAGGACTGTTTTTACAACTTGTTTTATTGTTATCATACGTATCATGCAATCATGTGATGCACTACTAAAGTATAGCAAAACAAATGCTATAGTTTTTGCAGTGGGGCAAAAGCGGTATTAAGTTTCTTAAGCCCCTTGCCTTTAAAGTATATGGCTGCGGTATCACCTTGTATTTCTACGACCGTTCCCGTCCCAAACAACTCATGCCGTACCGTGTCTCCCTCAAATAGCTCGGGTACGTAACGTGGCTCCTCGACACCGGCAAACGATGAGACATGCAATGAAGTAAAACCTTCCTCTGTAATATCTTCATCCCGGGTGAAGTCTGTACGGCCAAAGCTAGGCATAATCGTCGTTTCTTCTACATGATCACCTGCAATTTCGCTGAGGAATCGACTCGGTATGTTGTGCTGCAAGCCACCGTAGAGCGACCGCGATGTCGTGTACAGCATGTACAGCTCCTCGCGTGCCCGTGTCATACCAACGTAGCACAGCCGCCGCTCTTCTTCCATTTCACTTTGGTCGTACAGTGCGCGGGAGTGTGGCAAAATAGATTCTTCTAGCCCAAGCATAAAAACAACCGGAAATTCCAAACCTTTTGCGCTATGCAAAGTCATGAGCGTAACGGCGTTATCACCGAGATTTGCGGTGTCGAGGTCAGATATTAATGCCACTTCCTCCAAAAAACTACTCAGCCCTTCGTCGTGATAGCCCTGCGCCACCCCAATAAGTTCGCGGACATTTTCCTGCCGACTCTCACCCTGGGTTGTTTTATCGTCAAGATACGCAAGATAATTCAGCCGCTTCACCAGACTCTCGACAAGAATGTCCGGCGGTAATTCCTCGAGCTGGGAGCGTAGACTATGCAATATGTCAGCCAGCTCTATCAGCCCCTTTCGTGCCTTACCGGTCACAGTATCACATTCGCTCACGCGATCGAGCGCTTCGCTAAGTGGTAGTTTTTCGGCTGCAGCCCAACCGAGAAAGTTGCCTAAACTTACTGCCCCTACCGCTCTGCCTGGCACGTTGGCAATTCGCTCAAAGCTCGTACGATCTTCTGGCTGGTACAGCAGTCTCAGGTAGGCAATGAGGTCTTTGATTTCCTTGCGATCATAAAAGCGCACACCACCAACCACTCGGTACGGCACGCCGTATTGCACAAAAACTTCTTCGACGCTGCGGCTCTGGGCATTGGTACGATACAGCACAGCACAATCTTTGTACTGCCTGAACCCAGTATCGACTGCTGTGCGGATGGTACGGACAACCGTTTCTGCCTCACTGCGTTCGGTCATAACTTGTGTGAGCTGAACCTTTCGGCCGTCACCCTCGCTTGTCCATAGCTGTTTCTCGCTACGCTGAGTGTTTTTGGTTACAACACCATGCGCCGCGTTCAGAATATGTCCGGTACTGCGGTAGTTTTGCTCTAATTTAATGACGGCACAATCTTTATAATCTTTTTCGAAACGCAAAATATTGCGAAAATCTGCCCCGCGCCAACTATATATCGACTGCCAGTCGTCGCCCACCACGGCAAGATTGTGGGCGTCACTGACGAGCATTTTAACGAGCTGATACTGGGCAGTGTTTGTGTCCTGGTACTCGTCAATCATAATGTGGCTAAAGTGTTTCTGCCATTTACTACGAACTTCTTTATGTGCCTCTAGTAGTTGCACTGTGCGCCAGATGAGGTCGTCGAAATCGAGCGCCATAGCGTCTTTCAAAGCCGCCTGATAGCGCGGATACACCTGTTTAACAATGTGAGCGGTCGGACTTTTGGCAGTCTCTGCGTATTCGGCAGGGTCAATCATGTCATTCTTGGCGCTGCTGATATAGCTCGAAATTGTGCGAGGTGTAAATGACTTTTCGTCAACGTGCAGCTCTTTACAAATGCGTTTTACCACACTCAACCGATCGCTTTCATCAAATATGACGTAAGAACGTGGTATGCCGATATGTTCACCGTCCATCCGAAGCAACCGGACACAAATACTGTGAAAGGTGCCCATCCACGGCATAAATCGCCTATCATCAGCCGACTGGCCAAGTAAATCCGCGACTCGGGTACGCATTTCTTTTGCTGCTTTATTCGTAAAAGTGACGGCTAAAATGCTATACGGCGTGGCTTGACGGGTTGCAATAAGATAGGCGATCCGATGTGTAAGCGTTTTGGTCTTGCCGCTGCCTGCCCCAGCTTGAATCAGAAGCGGTCCATCCGTCGTCAAAACGGCGCGTCTCTGCTCGTCATTTAGCCCTCTGAGTAACTCTTCTTGCACCTATCTATTCTACCAGACGATGCCGTCCAATAATCTGTGAAATGTTCCCCTGTCAGAGGCTAGGCCCTGGAAAAAACTTCTAAAAAAGCCATGTTATTGAACCGTCGAAAATACATCATTGGCACCATAACATACATCGCCCTTAAAGGCGTTGCGTAAATCCGTAGTGTTATATTCAGAGCACAAAATATCCTGCTGAGTGTTCCTGAAGTACACCCATGGATCATTATTCTTCTTGTAGAGTAGTGCAGTTGAGCCACCACCGCTATCAATACTACCTTGGCTGATCTGTGCTTTTTGGTAGCCACTTACTTTGCTGTCAGTAATTTTCAGATTCATAAGGACCGTCGATTGCTCTACATTGGGCATGGCACTAGCAATCGGTTGCGTTTTCGCGGCCGTTTCTTTGTATGCGTCAATACGCCCACAGCTAAGCCCAGTTGAGCTTGTTCGAGAGGCCGGTGCCTCAATGACACAAATCAACCCCCTACCTCTATATACGTCTGTTGCGGTACCATCATCTGTTTTACCGTTGGTTCCTGTTTTTGTTAGTCCAAAGTCTTTTAATATATCTGCTACTTCTGTGCGGATTGTCGTATCTGCTTTACGTGGGAGAGTATCAGAATCCCAATTTACAGGACCAACCATTAAGAAAATACTTGAGCCACCATCATAATCCGTGTAAAAGTTGTAGCCCTCAGCTTTTTGGGGTGGCGCACTCTTCGAGAGCCTGATACTCATCTCCCCTTGTTTTGGCTGGTTGTTTTCATCAATGTCTAGAAGCTTATACTTTGATTCGTAGCTACTCTTTATTTTGGCAGTTACATCTTCTGGCTGAAGTGCTGCTGTGCTGTTGGTTCTTGTGGATTTATTTGCTTGCGAAGAATTGGTCTGGTCTGTTTGTTTAACATTACCCCCCAGTCTATTAAAGGCAATCCAGCCTATAGTACCTACGAGACTAAGCACGAGTATCACAATTAGTATTTCTACTATGCTAAAACCATCTTCATTTTTCTTCATAGAGCAATCCTTTATACGATAACTTAATCATAGCCGACATAAGACAACATTGAAAGACCCTGGATTTTTCTGCACCGTAGGAATTTTTCGGATTCTGCGAAAAAAACCTCTACGCCTCTAAGGCTTAGCCTTTTTTGGTGGAAGTTAAGAATAGTTGCGCGGTCTTAACCCCAGCTAACTTAAGAACGTTGTATGGGGGAGGTTAAAGTTAAGAAGCTCCATGTCTAGGAGGAGGTCGACAACTATAATAACTGTGAGAAGCGTGAGGATTATCAGGGTTGTGAGCATTCGACGACGGCGTTTTATTTGGCCTATGGGGACAAAGTAGGTGCCGGCGGTAATATGTCGTTCAATTTCCAGTTCTTGAGCGGATTTTGAGTCTTCTTGCTTTTCAGGCACTTCGGTCGAACCCGGGTAACTGGTTTCTTCGGAATCGTCTGATTTCACCTGGGATTCGTCCTCATCAGATGTTGGTTTCATTTCGTGCAGCGGTGCAATGTGCAGTTTTTCTCGTTTTTGAGTCGGTTCTTCTTGAGGCACTTCTGGATCTTGCTCAGCTTCTACGGACTGAGTCGGTTTTTCGGTTTCTTTTGATTCGGCGACTTCTGCGCCTTGCCCTTCCGACGGTTCAGCCGCCGCGGCTGTGACTTCGCTATTTGTGGTATCAACTGGTATAAGG
This sequence comes from Candidatus Saccharibacteria bacterium, assembly GCA_016699955.1. Taxonomy (NCBI): domain Bacteria; phylum Candidatus Saccharimonadota; species Candidatus Saccharimonadota bacterium. Next base: position 1,181,016 of record CP064993.1, read on the forward strand.
TTGCCTGCAGCCCGAGTTATTTTAGGCACACCACTTGGCGTGGCTGCCGCCTCACCAGACGGTTTTTCTACGCTTGCGCTTACCCCTTCTCCCGCGTTAAGCATGGGGTCGGTCGTGAGTACAGAACGATTTGTGACAATAACCGGACGACCGGAAGTTGTTGGCGGTGTGTCGCTAGGATGTACACCGTCCATGATTTTGGCTGTTTTTTTTGGGATTGCCACGTTACTTCCTCTCGGTTTGAACCTGGTACGCAATTTTTACAATCTCAGAAAATTGGTGGTAATTGAGACTCGCTGCACCTACTAAAACGCCGTCAACTTCCGGCAGCTCAAGATAGCTACGGACATCATGCTCGTTGACACTACCGCCATAAAGGATGTGCATATTGTTGGCCGCTCGTTCGCCGTATAGTTCGCTGACTTGTAGGCGCATGTAACGAATCATGTCTTGAGCGTCACGAGGCTTGGCAATAATACCTTCGCCCGTACTGATGGCCCAAACGGGTTCGTAGGTAAGTACAATGGACTCTACTTCTTTGCTCGTAATATTCATCAGCGCCGTTGTGAGTTGGTCATGAATGACTCTTTTGGCTTCACCTGCATCACGATCTTGCTTAGTTTCTCCTATGCAAATAATGGGGGATATGTCGTTGCGCATGGCCGCTTGAACTTTGTCCCGTACAACATCGAGCGTATCGCCAGCATTTAACCGCCGCCACGAGTGGCCGACAATGGCGTAATGCACGAGGTCTCCCAGCATGGCAAAACTGACTTCACCTGTACATGGCCCCTCGTCTTTATAAAACGCGTCTTGGGCAGCCAAACGAAAACGACGACGATCTATCTCGACGCTTAGCGGTTGGAGCGCGAGCATGCTCGGCGCTAACACGACCTCAACGTCACGGTGCGACGCAATTCGTTCACTCAGTCTATGTACAAGTAAGCTCGACTGATGCACGCTGAGGTGCATTTTCCAATTACCGACAATGAGGAGTTTTTTATCCATAATGCTTATGCCTTAGTATAGATTTTCATTTCACAATTTACAATTTTTATAAAAGTATCAATGGATTTCCACTGCATGGAGCGTAGAACTTTATAATTGTCTGGGCAACGAGCCAGGCTTTTCATTTGTTCTCCAGTGCTTCGACACCTGGCAATTTACGACCGCTCATCAATTCTAGGCTGGCTCCGCCACCAGTGGAAACATGGTTAAAGCTTGCCGTTAGACCCCGGCTTTGCACAAAACCAACCGTATCCCCACCACCAACAATACTAAAAGGCTTGTTACCAAATTGCCCGAGCATCGCTTCTGTCAGAAGCTCGGTACCGTGCGCCGTTGGGCCAACTGGACCCTGCAACCCCTTTGTTTCTGTCACGCCCATAGTGCCATTCCAAACCACGGTTTCGGCGAGCTGCAGCAGTCCGGCAATAAAAGCGCCGCTAAACGGGCCAATGTCCAGTAACATTTCATCCTCGGCTATCTGGCTGGCTTCGTGAACGGGTCGTTTTGGATAGGCCTCTATGTCGGCAATGACGTGCGCACTCCAGTCGACAATACGCGTCGGAGCAGCAGAGTCAAGTTTTTTGGCGACCACACCGTCTTGAGGTAAGTAAAACACAAAATCACGCTGTTTTTTTACCTCGGTAACTGTGTGCATGATTTCTTTGGCGAGAGGGAGATCATCTGGGTCGATTTTGCTTTTGCCAACCTTGAGGCCAGTGGCATGAAGAAACGTATTTGCCATAGCCCCACCAACAGCTACGGCGTCTGCAATACCAAGAAATCGCTGCAATATTTCAATTTTATCGGCAATCTTCGCCCCGCCTATCACTGCTACAAGCGGACGTTTCGGGTTCTCCATGGCTCCAGATATGGTATCGACTTCTCTTTCGAGTAGTAAACCGGCCGCGCTCGGTAAATAATGTGTTACACCTTCGGTACTAGCATGCGCCCGATGCACCACGCCAAAGCCGTCCTGTACGAATATATCGGCCAGGCTAGCGAGCTGCTGGGCAAAGGTAGCATCGTTAGCTTCTTCTTCGGCATGAAAACGGAGATTTTCGAGCAGTAGCACTTGACCTGGCTGAAGATTGTTCACCGCCTTTTCGGCTCGTTCGCCCGTGCAATCCGGAACAAACTCTACCCCTGTTTCTAGGAACTTCCCAAGTGATTTTGCCACTGGAAAAAGGCTGTACTTTGGGTCTGGCTTACCGTCTGGTCGGCCGAGGTGAGAACAAAGTATGAGCGCGGCGCCATGCTCCAGAAGGTATTTGAGCGTTGGCACGCTTTGCTGGATACGATAGTCGTCCGTTATTTCACCCTTGTCGTTCAGCGGCACGTTGTAATCTGCCCGCACAAGGACTTTTTTGCCTGAAACATCAATATCCCGAATTGTTTTTTTATTGAAGCTCATCTGCCCACCGAAATTAGGTTAGAGGTTATAGGTGAAAGAACTACAAACCTTATGCTTATTACTATAGCGTATACCAACAGAATATTCTATCTTTACCTAACCTTTTAGTCGAGCTGGCGGATTTTGATAGTATCAGTTGTACCAACGACTCCAGGCTGCTTACCACTCACCATGACAATGATATCGCCTTTGCTAAATACATGCTCGCGCTGCATGAAATCAGTGATTTTTTGGGCTGCACGAGCGCTGACTGGTCGCACGTAGCTTTTTACGTCGTAGACGATAGCAAGTTGTTGGGCGGTGCGATGGCTGTCTGTTACGGCAATTATCGGTACGTCTGGACGTTCAGAGGCAATGTTTAGCACAGTCGCACCGGTTTTGGTTTCGGCCACAATGGCGTTGGCGTGGATGCTTTCTGCCATTTTTATGACGCCACGGCTAATTGCCAGCTGGCGCGATGGATGTTTTTCTGCCTGACTCCGAAATGTTACTCTCACCACACCGTGTTGCTGGGAATAATTGATAATTCTCTTCATAATCTTTACAGCTTCGTGCGGATATTTGCCCATGGCTGTTTCATCACTGAGCATGACGCAGTCAGCACCGAGGTATACAGCCGTGGCAACATCAGAAACTTCAGCACGACTTGGTTCTGGGGACTCGGTCATACTGCCGAGCATTTGTGTCGCGACAATGGTCGGTTTGCCGTACTGCAGCCCAAAACTGATAATTTGACGCTGTGCGACTGGTACAACTTCAGGATTTACCTCAACTGCCATGTCACCACGAGCAACCATTGCCGCATCGGTCACCTGCATAATTTCTTCAATGTTGTCGATGGCAAGTTTGGTTTCAAGTTTAGCGATAATTTTAACGTCATACCCAAGGTTTTTTAGTATGCCCCGCATTGACTCGATATCCGCAGCAGACTGGATAAAGCTCATTGCGACATAGTCAATATCCTGTGTGCTGCCGTAAGCGAGGTCTGCCCTATCTTTTTCGGTTATGACGTCACCGCCAAAATCTGTATCTGGAAGGTTGATACCTTTGCGCTTAATCAAAATGCCGTCGTTTTCTGCTTCACAATAAACTATTCCTTCGCGGACTGTCGTAATTTTGGTACGAATTTTGCCGTCAAAAATATACAACCTTTCCCCGCGTTTTACCTTGGAGCTTAAGTCGTACTGCGTTGGGATTATGCCTGTTTCGAGCCAGTTAGCATCGTAGCCTAGTTTGAGTGTCTGACCTTTTTGTACTGTGATGATGTCGTCAAATTCACCGAGACGAATTTTGGGGCCCTGTAAATCTTGAATGATAGCAACAGGCTTTTTCAGCTCACGGCTGGCTTTGCGTATCCACGCTATGTGCTGTGTCTTTTGAGGGTGATCGCCGTGGCTAAAATTGAGGCGCAAACCGTTGGCACCGTCTTCTATGAGGCGCTTGATAGCGGCATAACTATCGGTGGCAGGGCCTACTGTGGCAATGATTTTGGTACGTTTATAACGTTTAAGGGGCACAAAATGCTCGTGAGTTTGCGGAATCATACTTCTCATAGTTTACACCATTCGCTGTCTGTGACAAATGTCACTGGGAAGTGTTTAGTAATCAGACGACTGCGACACCTAGATTAACACGAACTTGGAGTAAGCGCCGTGCGGGCTCGCGCGCCTAAAGCCTGGAGACGCTAACAGTGGTACATACAGCGAGCTGGAGCTGCTCTAGCGGCCGAGGCTTTCTTCGGTTTTCTTAAGGTCTATAGTAGTTTTGACGATAGTATCGGGCGCAAGAGAGATGCTGTCTATACCAAGTTCGACGAGAAAACGGGCAAACTCTGGGTAGTCCGAGGGAGCCTGGCCACAAATGCCAATTTTGACGCCTTTTGCTTTGGCAACACGTACTACTTCGCGGATCATGACTTTTACCGCTTCGTTGTTCTCGTCGTAGTCATGCGCCACGGTGTGGTTGTCGCGGTCAACACCGAGTGTGAGCTGCGTTAGGTCGTTGCTGCCTATTGAGAACCCATCGAATCGCTCTGCAAACTGCTCGGCCAGGATGACGTTACTTGGAATCTCACACATTACATACACCTGGAAGCCGTTTTCGCCGCGCCTTAGGCCGTTTTCTGCCATAATGGCGATTACTTTATCGGCTTCGTCGAGGTTACGGCAAAATGGAACCATTGCCTTAATGTTGGTAAGTCCGAACTCATCACGGACTTTTTTGAGTGCCTTACATTCTAGTACAAATGCTTCTTTATATTCTGGACTGTAGTAACGACTAGCGCCCCGCCAGCCGATCATGGGGTTTTCTTCTTTCGGTTCAAATTGCACACCACCGATTAGACCAGCGTACTCGTTGGTTTTAAAGTCACTGAAACGAATAATGACATCATTTGGGTGAAACGCTGCGCCAATTATGGCAATACCCTCAGCCAACTTATCGACAAAGTATTGCGCTTTGTCGTCGTAGCCCTTGGTAAGCTCCTTGATTTGTGCTCGGACAGCCTTATCTTTCACTTCCGGAAAGCGTAGTAGCGCGAGTGGATGTATTTTTATATGGCTATCGATAATGAACTCTTCACGTGCCAGCCCCACGCCGTCATTTGGAAGAAGCGAGTAGCTAAATGCGTGGTCCGGGGAGCCAATGTTCATCATAATTTTCGTTTTTGGCCGTTCAAGATTAGCAATGTCTGTTCTTTGAACCTCAAACTCAAGTATGCCGTCGTAAACCGTGCCTTCGTCACCACCGCTACCACAACTGACTGTCAAATCTTGATCGTCGTGAATTAATTGTGATGCATTGCCAGTACCCACAACACAGGGTATGCCCAGCTCGCGGGAAACAATCGCTGCATGACAGGTGCGTCCACCTTTGTCGGTTACAATTGCGCTCGCAATTTGCATAATAGGCACCCAGTCGGGGTCAGTCATTTCGGTCACAAGCACGTCACCTTCTTTGAAATCGTCGATGTCTTTGACGCTCATAATCTTGCTGGCCTTACCGCTACCAATTTTGCTACCGACGCTTGTGCCCTTAACGACCACGCGGCCTTCCTGCTTGAGCTTGTACTCTTCGACGACGTTGACATCGCGGCGCGACTGCACCGTTTCGGCACGGGCTTGGACAATGTACAGTTGCTTGTCGTCATCGTCTAGGGCCCACTCAATATCCATCGGGTGACCGTAGTGTTGCTCGATAAGCATGCCCCAATGAGCCAGTGTTTTTACTTGTTCATCTGTAATACTAAAACGCTCTTGGTCATGTACCGAAACATCGTTGTTTTTTGTACGGCTATTGCCAATAGGAATCATCTTCATTTTTTTGGTGCCAAGATGACGCTTCAAAATCGCCATAGTTGGCTTGAAGACTATAAACTCATCTGGGCTGACATGGCCCTGAACAATGTTTTCGCCAAGACCGTAAATGCTACTCACCACGACAGCGTTTTTGAAGCCGCTTTCAGTATCTATGGTAAACATGACACCGGCACATTCGCTGCGAACGGCAACCATTTGCTGTATGCCGACAGAGAGCGCCACTTTCATGTGGTCAAACCCGTTTGTCACGCGGTAGACAATGGCTCGGTCGGTGAAAAGGCTGGCAATACACTCTTTGACCGAACGGAGCACGTCCTGCTCACCAGATATGTTCAAAAATGTGGCCTGCTGCCCGGCAAATGATGCGTTTGGTAAGTCCTCTGCTGTGGCAGATGAGCGGATGGCAACCACCAGATCACCTTTGGGACGGCCGCATTTTTCGCTCAGCTCTTTGTAGCCGAGCAGTATTTCGTCTTGGAAGTCTTGCGGCATTTCTGCGGCAACAATCATGTCACGGATGATTTGTCCACGCTTGGCAAGCTCAGGAACATTTGTGACATCCAGCCCCTCGAGCGTTTTGGTAATCCCCTCACTTAAGCCAGCATCTTTCAAAAAGTAGCGGTAGGCATCGGCCGTTGTAGCGACACCATTTGGCAAATTAACCCCTTGCGGCCGTAGGTGATGGTACATTTCGCCTAAACTAGCGTTTTTGCCCCCCACCTGTGGAATATCGTTTATGCTCAGCTCTTCGAAGAACTTGAGGTATTTATACATATTGCTCGCCCACCTTTCAGATAGTAAGATTTTTTACTTTTTTATTCTTATGCTTTTATCATACCTCCAGGCCGAGTTATTTCAAAATATTTGACATATCTAACAATTGTTGTTATAGTGTACGCATGCTAGGAATTCACACACCCCCAGAGAAAAATGAGTTGTTCGATGCTGTAATGGCACTTGAAACAATTCGACAAGATATTCAAGACAATGCAGCAGCTGCGAATGCATTATGTCAAATACCCCGAGAAATTATTGCTAATGATTCTGCGACTGACGAGGATCACAACCGTGCAAAATTTGACATTGCCACCGTAAGGCATGAGTTGCGCGAAACTCATAGGCTCATGCTTGCACCACGTTTTGCATATATTATCAGGAGCTTATGGGGTAGGGGCAACATTGCAGGGACAGATGTGACTGATGAGCTGCGGGAAGCGATTACTAAAGCCTACCCAGAACACAGTAGCGGTGACCACGACGAGATCACCTCAAAGAGACGGGCATTTGCTGGTCTTGTCCTTGGCAGCGCGCTCAGTGGGGGTACGGCACGCGTTGATGGGACGTATGCCGATACGCGACCATACACCGGTTACAAATTCTTTGTGACCGGTGAGTTACCGTCTGCCATAAAACCAATAATCCCGGAAAAAGATCCCCCGCTCCAGGTCGTAAAGGGCGAGCGTGACAAAATAGATCCATCAAAAATATGGGTAAACATTACTGACCCAAGAGCAGCCCTAGTGGAGAACTCAGCTGAAAGAATTACGGGAAAGCGCAGCTTGCCTATAGCGGGTTGTGCATGGGATGATGCCGGAAAACTTGAGCATGTTATTTGGGCAGATGAATTGCAAACGACTGTATTAAGGGCTGACGATACTAAACAAAACCCTGTCGTAGAAGAAGTCTTTGAGTTAGACGGCGTAGAGTACACCGTTAAGCGGTTGTATCGATCAAACATTAATGGTGAACTGGTGCCGAGAGAGCTTGTTGTAGCTCGCAGTACCATAACTGATGAAACTACTGGCCAAGCCGTCACATACCTCCAATTGGCTTCACCTACAAGTGTGCACGGAATCTACGTCGGACCGAAAAGCGACACTTATAGAGTCAAGGACGATACTGTTGTAACATTCATACCCTCGGGTCGGCTTAGTATAGAAGAAGCATTGCCGCAACCCATTCGAACCGAAGCTGAACAACCTAATGAAAGTACCGTTATGACCGATGAGGAAAAAGATATTATTCTGATTGCTGAAATAGCAGCTGGGCCACAAGGCTCAATATTTGATACTTTCCGCCCTATCACTGATGAGAAGGGCCGTACAATCATTCGACCAGACTTGACCGTAGGCAAGACCAACTAGGACAAGCCGCCTGTGTCACAGGGGTAGTTACGCGTTGGGGGGTGGGGTATCGATGTGGGTTTCGTCGCGGGCAAGCATGTGACCTTCGGGGTCAACATCATAGGCAATAATGCCACCGAAGGGCATTTCTAGACTCTCAACAGCTTGGTCGGATATATTTTCAATGTATTTTATGAGGGCGCGAAGTGAATTGCCGTGCGCAACGAGCAGCACATTCTTACCAGCCATAAGTAGCGGGACAACTTCATTTTGGTAAAATGGCACCGCGCGCTCATAGACTACTTTGAGCGTTTCGCCATTTGGCACCGAGTGATCCCAGCCGCGCCGAATACCGTTAAACTCTTCTTCGCCAACTAGCTCTTTCATGTCCCACTTGTTTTTTCCGGTGTAGTCGCCGTAATCACGCTCGTTTATTTCTCGGCGGCGTTCATACGGAACATTGAACTGCTGAGAGGCATTGAGCATGCCCTCAAGAGTCTCGAGCGTGCGCACTTGCTCTGAGCAATAGGCTTTGTCGAGTTTCATGTCGAGCTCACGGAGCGCTATGCCAAGCAAACTTGCTTCGTGAAAACCCTTTTCGCTCAGGTGAACATCCGTTAGGCCTGTCCACTTACCACTTGCATTCCACTCGCTTTCGGCGTGACGCGTCAGCAAAAGCTTTCCAGCGGTAGGCTTGATAGGTTTTACCTGGTTTGGTATGTCGCCGTACCAAAAACGAATGATATTTTGGCAGGTTGTGCCGTTTATACGGCCAATCGCTTCCTCGGTGTTAAACGCGTTATGTGGGGTCAGTATCACGTTTGGCAACTTGTTGAGTGCCATCAGCGCCACGCTTTGGGCACCGGTTGATGGCGGCAACTTGTTACTGCGCAGCAGGCCAACTTCTTCCTCCATTTTGAAAAGCTGTTCGCCTTCCAACACGTCGAGCGCGGCACCGCCAAGACGGTCGTGCATGAGCGCATCTGCCAGAGCCGAGGCATCGACGAGCTCACCGCGGGCAGTATTGACTAAAAAGGCTGTTGGTTTCATGAGCGCTAGTCGTTCAGCGTTTATGAGATGCTTATTTTCAGGAGTAAACGGCGCATGAAGTGTCACTACGTCGCTAATCTTTAAAAGCTCTTCCAGCTTTACATATTCAAAGCCAAGGTCACGCGCCAACTCTTCTTTGCCGTATGGGTCAAACCCAACGACACGCATTTCAAAACCCTTGGCAATTTTTATAACATGCTGGCCAATATGCCCAGTTCCCACTACGCCAATGGTTTTTTCGTGCAAGTCACTGCCCATCAGTGTGCTGAACTCGACTTCATGATTCAAAAAACCTAGACTGGGGGCAAGTTTGCGGGTAAGTGCCAGGAGCAATGTAAAAGTATATTCGGCTACTGTTGATTCGCCGTATGTCGGTACATTTACTACCTTTACACCGCGGGCTTCAGCGGCCGTCAGGTCGACATTGTTGAAGCCGGTTGAGCGACAGGCGATAAGTTTTAGCCTGGGCAGTTTCTCTAACATCTCACTTGTCACACTACTGGTGACAAACACCTAAATAACCTCGGCTTCGGGATCAAGATTGTTTAAAGCTATACCCTCTTCCACAAAAGTCCAGCGGTGGTCAGTGCTTTTGAGACCATCTTCGAGTTGCCGCCTGTCTAGGCTCGAAGCGTCGTAAAAATAGATTAGTGCCATATGCCTTCAGTATGCCATAAGCGGGATAAAACGCATAGGCTCTGTCACGCATTTTGCTTTCCTAGGGCAAACATAAGTGCATTTTTCCTCAAAGCCCGCAGGGAGGAGCGGCAAAGTATAGCTAGTGGCATAAACGTAAGCAATATGCGATGATAAATATATGAAAATAACATCCATACACGCACGACAAATATTAGATTCACGAGGCAACCCGACTGTCGAAGCCGATGTTGTCTTGGGTAGTGGCGTTATGGGCCGCGCTGCGGTACCAAGCGGGGCGAGCACTGGCACCCACGAAGCCTGCGAACTGCGCGACGGTGATACGACAAAATACGGCGGGCAGTCCGTCGAAAAAGCTGTTGCCGCCGTAAACGGTGAACTTACTAAAGCCCTATGCGACAAACCGGCCGACGATCAGTTCGTTCTCGACCGTCTGATGATTGAGCTAGACGGCACCCCCAACAAATCTCGTCTGGGTGCCAATGCCATATTGTCAATATCCCTTGCCGCAGCTCGAGCCGCTGCACTAGAGCGCGGCGTGCCACTTTATCGCCACCTAAACGACATCGCCGGGAACCCAGCCATGAGCCTACCTATGCCCATGATGAATATCGTCAACGGCGGCAAACACGCCCTCGGTGGAGCTGATTTTCAGGAAGGAATGGTCATTCCGGCTGGCGCAAACAGTTTTAGCGATATCGTCCGGATGGGCAGCGAAATATTTCACGCGCTTCAGAAACACTTGGCAGATCAGGGGCTCTCAACCCAGGTTGGTGATGAGGGCGGCTTCGCGGTGGCCGTCAATCATAACGAAGAGGTATTGCACCTGCTTGCGGTAGCCACTCAGAAGGCTGGTTACATTCCGGGGAAAGATGTATTTTTCGCCCTAGATGTTGCCGCGAGCGAACTCTACAAAGACGGCAGCTACCATCTTGCCCGGGAAAATACGACACTCAGCTCGGCGGAACTAATTGAACGCTACGAGCAACTCACTCAGAAGTACCCGCTAGTTTCTGTTGAAGACGGACTTGCCGAAGACGACTGGGACAACTGGCAAAAATTGACTCAAAAGCTCGAGCAGACACAACTTGTCGGCGATGACCTACTGGTAACCAATCTTGAACGACTCAATAAAGCTATTGAGCTAAAAGCCGGAAATGCCATTTTAATAAAGGTAAACCAAATCGGCACACTCACCGAAACTATTCAGGCAATCAACCGCGCGAAAGAAGCTGGCTGGGGCGTAATCATTTCGCACCGCAGCGGCGAGACAGAAGACGTCTTTATATCGCACCTAGCTGTCGGCACTGCTGCCGGGCAAATCAAAACCGGTAGCTTAAGCCGCAGCGACCGTGTCGCCAAATACAACGAGCTCCTACGCATAGCCGAATTCGACCCAACCCTCCCCCTTGCCCAACCATTTGTTGGCGAATGAAGTAAAACGCGTCTAGTGGACCTGTTGTCTTCTGATTTGAAGCTGCTTACGTGTAGTCTACTGGTGCTGTTTCTGAAGGGGTATGATTCCTACGAAGAGAGAACGGTCGGAAGTACGTTGTTCGCCCATCCCCAACCATCGGCCTGATCGATAGGACCGTCGTAGAAGAACATACCGCGTAGAGTTGGCCATTGGCTGCGGGCAGAACTCCAGTATTGCAGCATCAGTGAATACGCCATACCACCGTTGCTGTAGTTGGGGCCAGTCACGCCCATTATTACCTTATTTGCAGGTATACCATAGGTGCTGACGGCTTTGTTGATATAGGTTTGGATATACGACCAACCTTGGGAGTAATTGCTGTACTCGGGGCTGTCGTAGAACTGAAGGCCAAACAGTGTGAGCATGCCAGCTTGCTGTAGTTGCTGGGCGGCTTGGAAAGGAGCGGTTTCCCATGGCCGCGGTACCATGGTAATCATGAAGCTAGAACCATAGTGGGCAACAAGCTGTTGCGACACACTGATAATATTTGCTACCGTGTACGAGGATGATTCGAGGTCCCAGTCGATGCCATCAAGTCCCAGCCGGTCAATGATTGACTTGACACTATTGACCATCTGGGTGACGTGCGTGCCAGTTTGTAGTGCAATGCCGCCATCATTGGCGCCACCAAGTGTCAAGATCACCTTTTTACCAGCGGCTTGTTTAGCAGCAATAAATGCGGCATCACCCTCAAATGGCGAGTAGCTTAATGTACCAGTCCCCGAAGCGGCTGATTGGGCAACAAATGCGTAGGCATGAGTGGCGCCATGCGAGAAACACTGTGACAGTGTCGGTGAATTCCATTTGTTGACGTAGTACCCAGCCAGAATGGCAGGAAGCGAGCTTGTCCCGCCCGTGGTACTTCCTGTGACCGTAGCGGTGTTTGTCGTCCCACCAGCCGAGAAGTTACCGACTATGCTGTAGGAATAGCTCGTACCAAGCGTGAGGCCAGTGTCGTTGTAGCTTCGAGCGGCAGCTGCGGGCGATGCAATGATGTTGCCGTTGCGTCTAAGCGTAAAGTCGTTGAGCGCGCTGCCAGAATAGCTCCAAGCAAGGTTAAGGGTAGTGTTGGTCGGAGACGATATCAAAAAGTTGGTTATAGTGTTAGGGCTAGTGCTCGGCAGGCTGAATTGTACCTTTGGCCCGACAATCCAAGTCGCTTGGTTGTCGATACTGTATGATACATAGGCTACGAAGTTACCAGCGCTCAAGGTGAGCGATCCCGACAGGTTAAAAGTACCGTTAACTGTCTGGCCATTAGCAAAAGCGGTCGAAGCTACCCACGGGTAGCCACCGGTGTCTTGGGCGACGGAAATATTGAGGCCATCGAAGGTAACCGGTAAAGTGGTAGTAATGCTGCCGCTGAGGCTGACGGTTAAATTCGAAGGAATGGCGGTAACTGTACCATGTGTAATCATCTCTGGTTCGTTTGCCGCTCGTTGTAGTCTGCGCCTGGACATGCTCATGATTAATATAGTATCACGGAAGGATTGTTTGGGAGCACAGTTTTTCTTTGTTCTAGACAGCTACAATAAAAAAATGACAGCAAATAGCTCCCGTATATTTCATTAGTTAGCACTTAAAGGACAGGTGCATCTATATGAGCCTTAAGTGGAGTTAAGAGTTCTTGAGAAAATCAAGTGAAGTAAAACTTGTATCTGTTATTACTCCGTCCCAGGTAAAAAATCGCTGAAGGCGACTGTAATAATAACTACTCGATATGCTACATGCCGAGGTTTTTCATGGCGTGGTAAACCAGAAAAGCCGGCCAAACAAGAGCTTTCAGCAGTCCAAAAGCGCCCATCCAGAACCCAGTTGCTGTCGATATATAGTAAATCGCCGCACCAATCATGCCTATAGAGTAAACCGAGTTACCGCCGCCCTGACGAATGACTGTCCGGTGTCTCCGTACACGCTTATTGGCTCCCCTGTCGCTCCTATCTATCACTTCTGCTTCAACAACGTGCTTTGCCATACATTTCTCCTTTATTCTTCCATTCTACCACTATTCCCTTTTCGCCCCTGTTATGCTACACTGTTTCAGCTAAACTCCATTTGAAAAATGAAGAATGTAAATTAAAATGGAGTGCTAGCGCTTTTGGCCTCATCTTCTAACGGTTAGGAAATCGGGTTTTCATCCCGGCAATCGGAGTTCGATTCTCCGTGAGGTCACCATAAGAGATTTTTCAAGCGGCGCAAGCCGAAAGACCGAATTCACCCCCGTAAAAAGGGGTGTTTTTGGTGTTCCATAATCTAAATCATTGTAGGTAGGAAGTTCGTTGAACAATAAGCCAAATAACTTGGCCTTTTTGAGTGGATCCTGCTGCTTTAACAGTAGTGAATCGAGGTGTTCCAGAAAATATCGCACTCTCGAGAGTATGCGGTCGATATCGATAGGTTTTTTGTTCTGCATGGCTTGTTTCTCCTTCTCTAACTTTGTTATCTTGCTGTGGATGCTTTCGATTTCTTTTTCTATGTAGGCGATAGCGGTTGGATTCGACAGAAGCATGATTTTGCTGATTGCAGCCTCCGCCTCGCCCTGAAGTGCCGTAATATGGCTTTCTATAGTTGCCTTATCAGCACCAGACAGTGATTGTCTGCGCTCAAACTCGGCACGGACAGTATCGAGTAGCAAGTCTATCTGGTCTTGGTTAACCTTTATGCGAGCGATAAACTGCGTAATCTTATCGTCCATATCGTCTTTTGGTACTCGGAAATAGTGCCCTCTGTTGCTGCAGTGATACGCCGGGTAGTATTTGCCGGACTTGCCACGGCTAGCGCTGCCGAGGAGCGTATTTTTACATTCGGGGCACAATACCACTTTTTTGTAAGGGAAGTCAGGGTTATTCATAACTTTATTTACTAAATGTGGCTTCGGAGCTTGTCGGTGGATTTCATACTCACCATCCTTTTCGTTGTAGCCAATATACTTTTTGCTGCGATTTGCTCTATTGAACAAGTCGATGGAGATTAAGCCTTCGAAGGCACATTTAACTGGCTGGTAATCAGTCCATTTCTCTACATTAATACCCGCATAAATTGTGCTTTGCAGCATTTTCTGCATGCTTTTGACGGTGAGTGGGCGACCGCCTTTTTTACAAATGACTTTACTTAAGTCGTCTTTGTTACGGATGTAACTCACACGAGTTTGGTAACCGAGATCGTTAAGCTTGTCGACGATTTCAGTGTCCGTCAGCAGCCCTTCAGCCCGTAATTCAAACATCATGCGTATAAACTGCGCCTCTTCTTCGCGCGGTCTTAGCACGGTACGCTTTCCTTGATTAGTGTCTACTTTTTCGCTGTAGTATCCAAAAGGCGGTTTGCGCATCCAATACCCGTTCCTCGTGTAGCGGATCTCTGCGCCAATCATGCGGCTCATAATGTCTCGCAGCTCGTCTCTTGAACGTTCGGCTTCAAGGATCTCCGACTTCTTGCTTGGGCTATACACGCTCCATTTATATTCGAACCCAAGGTGGTCGAGCGTATTCACTTGCCGGGAGCTTATAACGCCGTATATATCGACGAGCTGAACTTTGCTCGCTTCGAGCTGGTTCTTAAGGATATCGTAGCTGAGAGAACCACCACGGGTAAAGCGGTCAATCGATTTGATGACAAATAGGTCTATGGCGTTCTTCGGATCTTTGCAGTAGTCAACGGCTTCTTGCATGGGCTGCTGTTCTTTACTGGCTGATTCCATGAACACAAAGTACTTTTTGATTGTTATGCCTTTAGTCTCGGCGAACCGTTCGATTTGCTCTTTCTGCGCCTCGGGGGAATCGCCATCGGTGCCTTGCTTGGTCGTGGATACTCGTATAGCTGCTACGGCATTTTTGCCAGCTAATTCAGAGTGCATAGTGTAGCCTCGCTCTGTGTAAGTTCTTCTTCAGCTATCTCAAGTAGGAGAGTCGCTAAGTACGCAAGCCTATCCGCTTCGTCCGCTTGGACGATTTCTGGTGGCGTTTCTTTGTTCTTTGAACCTGTAGGCCTGCTCATATCTACCCTCGTTAAGCTTACCTTATAGGGATAATTATACTACACCAATAGGGATAACTACAAGCATTTTAGTTATAATTCCGAAATTAGAACTTGTTGCTATTCCGCCCCTGTAAAAGTGCACTTTTGCGTTTCTCTCTTTTATACTATGTATACCTTATGGACAGACAACTCAATAACAATCAAATCCAAAATCTCAAAACAGTCCTCAAATTCAGATACGTAACTACCGACAATCTCGCTCACTATCAATCAATTACAACTAACTCAGCCTACAGTGCATTAGAAATCCTCAGCAAAGCTGGTTACTTAGAAAAGATATATGAAAAAAGTTACCGACTTTTAAATAAATCTGCACGGTACTTTTTGACCCAGCAAGCGTTAACGTTCCTGCATAGTCAAGCAGACGTCCAGCTTGATGATGCGATATGGAAAAGCCGTAAGACTGATGGCAAGAAAACGCCAGACTTCATCGATCTGCAAGTTGCCCTCCACGCAGCGTACAACGACCTTATGGCCCGATTTGGTAACAAAATAGCCATTGATACGGCCTTGGAGCTACATGGCACGGAGGGCATTATTAAACCATTGCCGGGATTGCTCGTCAGGCCCCAAACGGGCAAAAACTTTTTCGTAGAAGTTGCCGATGGCCAGCACCTATTCTTTATTAGGAAGCGCATTAGGAAGTATATCGATAACTACGAATCAAACGAATGGGAGTGGGATACATACCCCGACATCTACTTCATGCGCTCTTCGGCGTCGGATCGAACGCGCTTACGTAAGTTCATAAATCAATTGATGGAAGATAGCTACCTCGATGATAGCGACTTCGCGTTTCGTATAGTTTCTGGAGTGGATCAAATTAAGCTGCAATGAGTACTGGATACGTTAATTCACGAGCTGGGTGACGATTGCCTGCAAGCATCGCGCGCAGGTAATGGTCGCCTTGTTTCGACTAAGGGTGCGTTTCATTTGTTAACTAGTGCAACAGACGTGTACATTTTCTGAAAGAATATGTACCGGCTGATGTGCTTGGTGGCAGATATTCATTAATTGATTAACCTGTGTTGTTTCGTTAGAAACATCTGAGACATGATTCATTCTTGCACCTGAAGCTTTAGCTGAAGGTGGAAGTATGGAGCGTGTCATTGGTACAATGTAGGCATGAAGTCATTAATCACAAAAGATCAAGATCATGTCGTGAATGTGGATCTTCCAATCTGGTTGATTACAAAGTTTGGTATCACCGAGGTGTAGAAAATATAGATGTATATATCACTGAGCCGATAGGAACTAACGATGCGTGTGAAATGGGAGCAGAAGAATCATACAAGTGCGACGATTGCGGCAGCATTTACCACAAAAAGTATACCAGCCCAGGCTGCATACGTGATTATACATTCGAGTAAAATATACCTAGGTCGACACTATCATCATATAATTGCTTAGCGTTTCGTAGGAGGCAGTTTAACGTCATGCCCAGGACGGGTTTCTAAAGCCCTGGATAACTCACCGGTCGCCCGATGGTCATCTCGTTATACTCATCGATATACTCGAGCTCACGCATTTTCTCCGCGTAGTACTCACTTAAGCTTTCGGCTAATCGCACGAGCCTCTCATCCATCTGCCAGTCCTCGACAGTGCAACTGTTACCGATACCGCCTCGCATACCGCCACCTAAGTAATTCTGGTAGGCGCTCAGGAACTCATCTTCGTAACCGTAGGCAGATAAATCTAGCTCACAACCGCCTCCACGATAGCTAAAGTCTTCTCGTGTGATGTTTTCTGCAATCTTCATATCGAATCTCCTAAACTTACGTACTAATAAAAACTGAGCCTTTTTACGTCATGCTCGGGACGTCATCAACCTATAACGAAAACCGAGGAGCTAATACTCCTCGGCTAACATGATAGTCAGTACCCGGTGGCAATCCGGACTGAGCGGATCACACCAGTATCCGAGACTCTGGTCGTAGTAATCTATTTTCCAAAACAACTTTTACCGGGCTTCAAAACATCCGAAATCATGCTCGCCGTACGGATCGTTATCTTCAGAGAACTTATCGAAGTCCCTCACTTTCACGAATATCTCATTCATGAACGGTGCCAGTGCCGCTACGCCTCGCGTGACGGTACAACCACTCATCCCACGACGGAAGTTGTCGTTTATTGCCGCAATCTTTGCAGACGTTTCATTTAACGCTGTTTCGGTGTCCATATAGACCCTCCTTGTTATTCTTGAGAGGGCTTTCTGCCTCTCTGTCTGGTGGGCACGGGCTGGCATCGGCCAGGGTCAATATGGAGCGCCCCCAGGCGCTTTAGCCCTAGGGACGAACGATGTTGACGCGGGACGTGCGCCCGTATACTGAGGAAGACAGAGGAAGGAAAAAACCTTTAATAGCTGATATAATTAATTTGAAATGAAGAAAAATAAATGATTATAAGCTCATACAAAGTAGTAGAGGTTATAAAAATAAGTCCTAAAACGAGCGACTACTCAATCGACGGTTCGCCAGATATAGTCGTTTACAGCATTAGGTTAGCGTACATAGGTGATGATTTATCAGAAACCCCAACTAACATTACGGAAAAATTAACGTGTTTTATAGATTCTAAGGCACCGAAAGTCGGTGACGTCATCTATGGCAGAAGTAGCTCAACGCTGGAACCGCCTACTGCCAACAAAAAACTTCCTACGGCTACCATAACAGGTGTCGAAATTGCAGCTGACGAAAAACACCCAAATCGTATAGAAAAGCTATATTCCGTCAAGACTGATCTTTTAAAAAAATCATTTACTGTTTACGGTGATTCAGAAGGTGCTAATATTCCCTATATAGGCCAAAAGATAAACCTATGGTTATCTATTTGTGATGATGGTGATGTGGAGGTGTCAGCCGATGAGTTCCCAGAACCATTTGATGAATATACAGAGTTGATTAAATAAGTTCAGTGCGTACATTGAAAAAACATAGGAATAACCGCAGAATAGGTTAATTATTATTAGAGCTGAAAAATGTTGTTTGAACCTTTTTGCGCCATACTCAGGGAGTTTGTGCTACTCGAGGTTACTCTCGATAAGCTCGGACCAGCTAATACGTCCCAGTGCACTTGCCCTAGGGACGAACGACGTTGACGTGGGTAATGAGCTTGTATACCGACCAACAGGTACCTATCTGTTTCGGATTATTGGTGACGAAGCAGGTAATAACTTGGCTCGGTGAATGGTTTACTGAATAATACTCGGCGAAGTTCGAGTAAATAGTATCCTATCTTCGGGATTCGTGGAGCTGTATTTTCTTCCGTAGCTAACATCCTCTCGGCTTCTTCGCCCTCGATAAGCTGGCTATATTGTTTACAATTTTTGACGTTCATCGGATTCTTCTCCATTAACCGTATCGAGATATTTTCTAATTATCAGCCCCTGCATCCAATATACATAATACGCGAGACTGTTTGTTGAAAATGTATATCTATAATAAAAAAACGAAATATGCATTAATACAACCCCCAAGACATAATATGGAGCTGCTTGTACTGCGAGAATCGACGGCACTAACAAAAGTACACTATAACTAATAATGATGAATCTAAGGATATCATGCATTGACTGTGCGAATATACGATTCACATCTACTGTTCCGCCATGAATTATTTTATGGAATCGTTTGTAGCCCAGACCTGAAACTACGCCGTGATGGATACTAAAATCTTCCTCAGAATCAAGCATAGTAAATATGGAATCAAAATATGGATCTTTACCAGAATAACGACGTAAACGAGCATACATAAAAATATTGTCTATGTTTATATATGCCAACCAATAACCTATTGCACAACCAACTAGTAATGCTAACTGAGAGTCCATTACTAAAATTTTAACATTAACTTCAATAGCATGTATTCTAAGTATTAATAACGTCGAGTTCACGGTGAAACACTTCGAGTTTATTCTCGTTTAGCTCAAGCGAGCTAATGCGCCCGTATACTGAGGAGACAGAGGAAGGAAATACCTCACTAATAAGTGCAACAAATTTGACATAATGAACCAAAAGGTGCATTGTATACCTAATGATTCTACAAAAAGATTCAGAATCATTATTATAATTATCATCAAGAATCTTCAAGGAGGATAGTCTATGGCTCAAAAGCCAGAAGATAAGCTATTAAATACAACACAAAATAACGATCTAACATTGACCGGTAAGCCTGTATTGGTTCAAAACCAATTAGGCATTTTCTACGGCACACTAGAAAAGGCCGACACAAGAACCGGAACTGCTCTTTTAACAAACGGCTTTATGCTATCGCCTGAACGGCACATCACATTTTTTTATTAGCGACTTGTGCATGGAAGTAGCTACTAGTGATTACGGTGATGAAAGCGATGACGGCGCAATTGACCCCTGGGATAAAGCCGAAAAGTTATTTCCAAAATGAAATATCAATAACAAACGAGGAATACATAGAACACAAAAGAGCTATTTCGATTACAGACTATGCGGCCGAGGGGGTGGCATTAGTGCAATTCAGAACTAGCACCTATTGGAATACTGAAGTTTCTCAAGCTACATCGCCATCGATATCTTTAACTGGAATAATGGCTATAGTTGCTATAGACCCAAATACAGAAGTAGTACATAAAGAATTGTCCATATTGGCTAGCGAGGATATATCTGGCCTTGGAGTTATTGAGTCTGTTCTTGGCTGGGATATTCCAAACTTTGAAGTGAGAAAAACATTCGAAATATTAACAAAAAGTGTCAGTAACATAGAAGATACCGACTTCCTCAATCTTCCTAAACTGGCTGTAAATACGAGTCAAAGGGTTAGTCTTATTGGACGAGTAGAATCTGATGACCAAGCTAACTAAACGAGACTGGGAAAATCGCCAAAAAGTGCGAGAAAACATTAAAGAAAAAATATATAGATCATATAATAGCAGGAGTATGACTCATTGCTATACGATAAATAGGAATAAGCTTCTTTTTGAAAGTAAAATGAAAGCAGATCTTGCTGTAAAATATAGCAACGGCGAACTCAAGCGCTCATATGTATGTCGCACTTGTATGGGCTGGCATACAACCAGCAAAACAGAAGAAGAATATAACCAGAAGAGACTAGAATTTTCAAAGGCGCATCGTAATATTTAACGGAATAATTGAAAAACACGATTAATGCTATCATCTATGGATAAGTGTCTAGCTGATGGCTTCAGCTTATCTTGATTCGAAGTAGCCTTTTTGCGCCATGCTCAGGGCGTTTGAGCTATTCGAGGTTACTCTCGATAAGCTCGGACCAGCTAATGCGTCCGAAAGCAGTTTGTAGCAAGTCTTGCCACAGGCACGGTACATCTATTTCATCGTCTAGCTGGTACCGTAGCATCATCTCCAGCCAGTCAGCTTGTTCATATGTTCGCCACGCATCTTTGCTCGTAGCTTCTAGCAGGAGCGCATAGCTTGACTCATCGTTTGTGAGCCAGAGATTTGCGAGCCACGTCTCGTAGTTACTCCACCCATTGTATGTCTGTACCTCTGCTACGTTCATTGTTATTTCTCCTTTACTTTACGTAACGGAGTTAAAGCACGGTGCCGCATGGCAAATCTGTCAAGGTGGAGCGCCCCTTGACGTTTACCAACGGGACGAACGACCTTGACGGGTTTGCTCGGTACGTATAATGAGGCAGTACGTGAAGTGACATGATATTAAATAATCATTATCAGCTATAATTTAGGTATGAACGATGGTACAACGCTCCAGTTTCTCGTAGGAACTACCGACGACGGCATGGCAGTCTATGGAGACTTCCAGAAAACAGGGCACTTTATATCCTCTGGACATGTTGGCTCGGGACACGCCAGCTACGACGAAGCAGTGTTTGTCACAAATCTTTTACAGAACTATTCACCTAAAGAATTACAGTTTGTCATGATTGATCCGAAACAAGTTCAGCTGACTCCATATGAGGGCATCTCGTATTTGTGGCGACCGCTGGCTCTTACGCCCGAAGGTGCAAAGTCTGCTGTAACCGACTTGATAGAAGAGATAGATAGGCGATTCGAACTATTTACTGATGCTGGCATAAACAAAATTGCTGAGTACAACGCAAAGACTGAAGACAAGCTCCAATTTATCATCCTCCTTTGCACCGAGATTGCTGATTTGATGATGGTAGATAACAAGTTCTATCGTGAGGCATTCAACAAAATCTGGATGCTGGGCCAGGCGGTTGGAATCCATATGTATATTGCAACACAGCGTCCAAGCGAGGATGTGCTTCCAGGTGAATTGATGGGTGGCGTATCTGGCCGACTTGTTTTTGCAGTAGCGTCTACTGCTGACAGCGAATGGCTAGTGGGTGAATCAGGCGCAGAAAATATAACTCAACAAGGTCGCCTCATATTTGCCGAATCAGTTGTAGCGCCGAAACAGAATGTTATGGCCGCCTATGTCTCTGACGAGGAAGTCATGAGGCTCGTCGAGTCGATCAAGGAAAAGAACAGATGAGCAATTGGGTCATCGCATCAAACCCCGCAACCTATAATGCCGAGGGTTCGCTTCAGACCAATAACCAAATGGATTGGGTAACGAGCAATAAGTTCGCAATCGGGGATGTTGTGTACGTACGAGTTATCTCCTCGTGGGCGGGTGGGTTTATAAACTGAGTGGTGCTGACGTATTACTGGCCCTAGATAGATGCCGCATTCTGGGCGGGGTGTTCAAAGATCTTGAAGCTTTCCGCGAATTTTTCGCCTGAAGCTGATAGGTGAGGCCGAGGATGGGGTTATCCCTCTTTCGAAGCTAAAGAAGCGTGGATTCACGGCACCGCAAGGGCTGGCGAATTCACTTGATGCTCACCCCGCCTTGATTGAATATATCGAGGATTTCATTGTATGAAGTCCAAAAAGAAGAAACAGCCATTGACTCAACAGGAAACTGACGAGATTATTACCGTTATTCTGCCTATTATTAACTCATGAATGTATACCTCGACATAGATGGCGTGTTACTCGCCAACGAAGATAATCTAGCAATTGGTGCCGTAGAGTTTATCAAATACGCCGTCGAGCATTTTGATGTGTATTGGCTAACAACCCATTGCATGGACGGCACGACCGAGCATGCCATACAGTATCTCAATCGTGCGGCCGATGAAGACTTACGTCCATGGCTCGAAAAGTTCAAACCGGTGATTTGGAGCATCAAAAAGACTGAAGCCATTGACTTCGCAAAGCCATTTCTCTGGTTCGACGACGATTGCTTTACAGGGGAGAAGATCGACCTTCAGGAGCATGGCGTGCTCAACTCGTGGATCGAGATTGACCTGCGCACCACACCCGATCAAATGGTAAAAGAGCTCGTTACTCTACAAGCATTTAACGACCACAAATAATTTGTGATGCGTAATTGCCGTCTAGCCCTCCTATCATCTCTGTTTTTAGGGTATAATATTGGATAATATGTATGAACAAACTCCGGATAACTCAGAAATAATTGATATGCCAAAAATTAAAACCACAAAGGTAGTATATCCGCAGGTTTATTCGTATACCCTTCCGGACGAAACAGACAATGAAGGATCACAAAAAATTGGCTACACTGAGCGCAAAGATGTCGATGCGCGAATTCGAGAACAAGTAAACACTGCAGCAAAACATCACCGTTATGACAAATTATGGAGCGCTCCGGCGTTTTACCAACAACAGCCCCCACAAGATTTTTCTGACAAGACATTTCACAAATTCCTCGTAAAAAATGGCATCGAAAATCGACAAGACCTAGGTAAAGAGTGGTTTTTCTTCAATGGCACACCAGAAAAGTCCAAGCAGCTTTTTGATACTTTTCGTCAACAAGGATTCGCGGCACTACAGGCAGGTGGGCAGAAGATTCGCTATGAACTCCGTAGTGAACAGAGAGGCGCTGTAGAGAAAGCCGTCGAGTATTTCAGAGCTCACGAAAACGGTGAATTCCTATGGAACGCTAAGCCACGTTTCGGCAAAACACTTGCAAGCTACGATCTCGCGAAGCGTCTCGATGCCAAAAAAGTCCTTATCGTCACCAACCGCCAAGCCATCGCGAACAGCTGGTTTGACGATTTTGAGATGTTTATCGACGGCTACTATTTCATTTCAGACACCTCTTCGCTTTCTGAGCGCAGGTCGCTCACTCATGAAACAATACAATGCAATAGAAGGCCATGATAAGTCGATGATCACGTTCCTGTCACTTCAAGACCTCAAAGGCTCCAAGTTCTTTGGCGGCAGTCACGATAAGCTCCGCTGGGTTGCCGACCTTGAGTGGGACTTGTTAGTTATTGACGAAGCCCACGAAGGTGTCGACACCGGTCGCACAGATGCAGCTTTTGAAATCGTCAAGCGCAAGCACACGCTGCACCTGAGCGGCACACCATTCAAAGCTCTGGCCAACCAAAAGTTCCCTAAAGACGCAATATTTAACTGGACATACCTGGATGAGCAAAAGGCAAAACAGGCCGAGCTCGACGACCCACTAGTAGGGGATAGCGGCCCACACGCCGATCTGCCAGATCTTCGTCTGTACACCTACCGTATATCGCAGATGACAGCTAGCGAGGTGAACGAAGGTATAGAGATTGACGACGAAACACGTGACTATGCGTTTGACCTGAACGAGTTTTTTGCGACAAAAAGCCAAAAGTTTGTTCATGAAGACGACGTCCGCGATTTTCTACGCAACCTCAGTACCAATGCCAAATATCCATTTTCTACCCCAGAACTGCGCGACGAGCTGCGGCATACTTTTTGGTATGTAGGCAACCGAGTCGAATCAGTAAAGGCCTTGGCGCAACTACTCGGTGAAGACCGCGATGACAATATATTCAAAGATTACAAAGTCGTCATTGCAGCAGGTGACGGTAAATCGTTCGACGAAGAAGAGGGCGACTTCAAGGGTAACGAAAAATCTTTCGATAAGGTAAAAGAAGCCATTGCTACAAATCCAAAGACCATCACGCTTAGTTGCGGACAGCTAACTACTGGCGTGACGATCAAAGAGTGGAGCGCGGTGCTCATGCTCACTGACATCAAGACGCCATCACAGTACATGCAGGCTGCCTTCCGCGCCCAAAACCCACTCCGCTTCACCGAAAACGGCGAGTTCAAGGCCAAAAAGTCTGCCTATCTGTTTGATTTTGCCCCTACAAGAGTACTCGAGATTTACGATACCTTTGCTAATGCGCTTAATCCTAGTGCAGCAAATGGCGAAGAAACTGAAGCAGAGCGCAAAGACAATATAAAAGAGCTCCTCAACTACTTCCCAGTTATTTCCGAGGACGTAAATGGCAAGATGGTCGAGCTCGACGCCGAAAAGGTTTTGACGTTCCCGAACGCTCTGGCGGCTACAGAAATTGTCCAAGCCAGGTTCATGACTAACCTACTGTTTAACGACAACATCAAAGGCGTGTTCCATTTCCCCAAAGAAGTCGAAGAAATTCTCGACAAGATGGACAAAGAAACCGGCAAACGCGCTGTAAAAGACGACCGCAAACTCGACCTCGACGACGCTCGCAAGCTAGAAGTCGGCAAGCAAACCAAAATCAACGAAAACACCAGCGTGATATTAGGCGAAAGATCTACGCCGCCAACATCGAGCGCCTAGTAGACAACGCAGTCAACTACGAGACTGCCGACGAAACTCTGGAATCTTTGCCTGGTAGTGTCGACGCCGTTGCTGAGCCACTCATAGCCAAATACAAAGAAACCTACAAGCTCACCCAAGCCGAAGCTGAAGAGATCAAACAAGAAATCGGCGAAAAAATACGGCTTGCCACCACCGAATACGAAAGTAGCGACATCAAAGACGCCGAGCAGCTAAAGCAAAACCTCACAGCCATCATCGAACACGACTTTGTACAAGCAAAGGTCGAGCAGCAAGAGACCAAAGCCGTAGAAACAGTTCAAAAGTCCAAAGAAGAAGAAGTCCGCGAGCACCTGCGTGCCTTTACCCGCACTATCCCGATGTTTGTTATGGCGAACGCATCCCGTGACGTCATAACGATTGATAATTTCGACGAGCAAATCAGTGACGAAGACTTCATAGACCTAACGAACATCACCAAAGAAGAATTCCATAAACTTCGTGACGGCTTCGACTACACCGATGACAACGGCGAGCGACAGCACTTCGACGGCGTATTCCATAAGTACAAGTTCAATGCCTCTATTGCAGAGTTTGTAGCTGAAAAGCACAAACGTGCCGATTACTTCAAGACAGACGAAGACATTTTTGAACTGATACCAAACCAAAAGAACAACCAGATATTTACGCCAAGACGCGTCGTAAAGATGATGGTAGATGGTCTCGAAAAAGAGCAGCCAGAACTATTCCAGCGCACAGACAGCATGTTCATAGACCTGTACATGAAATCTGGTATGTACGTCACCGAGATTGTGAAGAAGCTTTTTGCTGGTACCCGCCAGCACTATAGTAGCGACGCGGAGTGCCTGAAGCACATACTAGAAAACCAAGTCTATGGCCTAGCGCCAACAGGCGTGCTTCACGGCATCACCACGAGCTACATTTTCGGGTTTGATGTTGACCACGACATAAGTACACGCAACTTTGCGATGCACGATTTACTACCCGAGGCAAAAAGTGGCACCGCACCAGCAAAGCTCGCACAACTATTTGGAAATGGAGGAAATACTATGAAATTTGACGCTGTTGTGGGGATTCCGCCGTATCAAGAAGTATGGATGGCGGAAAGGACATGCCGATCTATCCGTATTTTTATGATTTGGCTGAAAAGGTGTCTGACCGGTACTGCCTAATTTCGCCAGCGAGGTTTTTGTTTGGCGCCGGCGCGACAAGATTTGAATGGAATAATAAGATGTTGAGTGATGAACATTTGAAGGTTATGTCCTTTCATCAAGACTCATCTAGCATCTTTCCTGGCACGGATATCATGGGCGGGGTGGCAGTTATGTATCGCGATGCTAATACTAACTTTGGAGCTATCAAAACGTTCACTCCTTTTCCTGAGTTAAACTCTATCCTAGAAAAAGTAGAAAATGAGCTATTTAATAGCATAAGCGGCTTAATCTACGGCGTTACAAGCTATACATTTTCGACTAGGGCCTATCAAGATTATCCAGATCTTCCAAATAGAGTCGGCAAAGGATCTGGAAACCAGTTAACATCTGGAATCTTTGATGCTATACCAGAAATTTTCTTAGAAAAAAAACAAAATGATAATCAAATTCAAATTTATGGCAGACAAAGCAATGAGAGGGTTTATAAGTGGGTTGAATCAGATTATGTTCGAGTTCCAGAAAATCTAAATAGCTTTAAGGTTCTCGTTCCAGCCGCAAATGGTTCAGGAGCGATAGGGGAAATCATCCCAACCCCCCTTATAGGGCAACCTCTTATAGCCCATCCCGAGTCAGTCATACCGCAACATTCATATCGATGGGTGACTTCCAATCAGATTTTGAGGCAAATGCTTTATTAAAGTATCTCTAAGACGAAGTTTGCACGCGTGTTGTTAGGTGTTAAAACTACACAACATAATAAAACTAAAGATGTCCGGTCAAAAGTTCCAACACAAGACTTCACCGTCAATTCGGATATTGACTGGTCAAAATCAATTCCTGAAATCGACCAGCAACTCTACGCCAAATACGGCCTCGATCAGCACGAAATTGACTTCATCGAAACCCGCGTCAAAGAAATGGCATAGCTTTTTACAGCCTATGTCGCCTGTAAGCAAAATAGATATCAGCGAGAACACCCTCCGCAACCGTGGAAGAGTGCTTGATATACTTTTGACAGACAGAACTCTATATAAACCTAGTCGCCCGCACAATATCATCTGGGCGACCGACAGCTACCTAAAATACGGCAAAAACTACGCCCCCACAAAACAAATCAAGCGCGAACAAGTCACGGGATTAAACGGCAAGCTCATCCAACCGCGCGCAGCTAAAAGCATAGAGGAGCAAAAATACCGCACTAAAGACAAGGCCGAGGTATTTACGCCACTTAAGATTGTGAAAAAAATGAACATGGCGATAGACTGGGCGAGCAAGAACTGGCCCGTCAGTGAAGAAACTTGGGTGGATTACATTTCAGAACGCCGCCTAGAGATAACCTGTGGTGAAGCGCCGTTTATCGCTGGGCGCTATAATCCTACTGCAAATACTGGTGTAGTGATCACTCCAAAAAATCGTGTGGGGTTCTTTGACCGCAAACTTCAGGTGGTGAGCGAGTATAGCAAAACCAAAAAGGAATGGCTACACTACGCAGAGATTGCTCTAAAAGCTACTTATGGCTACGAGTGGCAGGGCGACAACTTGCTAATCGCTCGTGAGAACGTACTACTGACTCTCGATGATTTTTATAAGGACTTTTGTGCCAACAAACTAAAACTAAAGTCTAAGCAGAGTCTCACTGACGAACAGCTCGAATATTTTGCAGAAATAATCAGCTGGAATATATGGCAAATGGACGGGCTCAAATACGTGATACCTCTCAGTGGTAACCCGCCGGCTCCTTATGTAGATAAAAAGTCAGCTCGTGCTTGCCCTTAGTGCCGTTGAGCCCGACAAAGAAATCGAAAGCCCCTGCGACCCACATCGGAAAATACGCCAAAATCAAAGGACTGGGATAAAAATAAAGCAGTGAGATTTGTAGATATAGTCAACAGCAAGGAGATAAAATGAAATTCGCAGACTCAACCATCAAAAAATACCTCTACCAACCAGGAGCCGTTTTTGAAATTCCCGAATTTCAACGACCATACACATGGAAAACCGTAAACGCGCAAGAGTACCTCAAGGATCTAGAGGAGTGTGTCTCGACCGGAAAAGGACACTATTTTGGAACAGTGGTACAGGTAGAAGATGAAGATGGCGATGATGCCTACTCAATCATCGACGGCCAGCAGCGTGTTACTACATCATTGTTATTAATTTTTTCTATCTACCATCTCGTCAAAAAAGATCCCGCTCTACTCGGCGAAGGCGAGACTACCACAGAAGACATCCTAGACAATTATCTAATAAATAAAAACCGTAAAAATAATCGCATCAAACTTCGCACCGTAACTACGGATAATGAGATCTTGCAGCATATATTCGACTCAAATGGCGATGCGAGTGAACTAAGTGATAAAGATAAACTAAGCAACCTGTACACTGTCTATTCTGTTTTCAGAGAGTACTTCAGCAAAAAAGAAGATCTTTCGAAATACATCAACGGCCTACGGCATTTTAAAATAGTTTCCATTACCTTAGAGCAAGGTGACGATAACCCGCAGCGTGTTTTTGAAAGCATCAACTCTACGGGGGAGCCATTGTCGGACGGCGACAAGATTCGAAACTTCTCCCTCATGCTGAATAGTAAAGAATCCCGCAATCATGTATACCAGGAATACTGGAAGCCACTAGAACGCACACTCACAGATGTAAACCGAGATAATATAACCGACTTCTTTAGGTATTATCTGATCTCGAAGCGACAGGCTAACGTCAAGTTGCCGGAAGTCTATTCGGCTTTTAAAGACGAGTTCGAGAATGCTGTAGGTAAAGAGCAGTCACGCGAAGCATTAGATGAATTTTATGGTGATATCAAACGCTCACTTAGATTCTATAAGTTACTCCGTCTTATCGATACAAACCAAATCAACAAAAACAATGAAGAATGGTCTAGGTACACAGGCATAGCCGATACGATATTTAAGATGCGCTACATACGCGTTGATTTATATATTCCGTTTGCAATCTCAGTGCTTGCATACCATGACGACGGAGACCTCACTGACGAACAGCTCATCGATGTGTTCAAGCTCATCGAATCGTACTTCTCCCGACGTATAATTGTAAACTTCTATACGACTAGTGTTGATCGACTTATGTCATCGCTACATAAACAAACTCTGAACTATATTAAACGCGATCCATCCGCTGACTACGTT
Organism: Candidatus Saccharibacteria bacterium; assembly: GCA_016699955.1. NCBI lineage: Bacteria > Candidatus Saccharimonadota > Candidatus Saccharimonadota bacterium. The sequence goes on from CP064993.1 coordinate 1,210,006, forward strand.
GACGTACTGAAATACATCATCCTAAACGAAACCGGGCAGACTAGGATTCCGAATGATATTGAATACGAAAAGGCTATTCGTACATACCCATTCTACGAACAACATGGTGGCAATATACGAAGCTATGTATTATCAGCGCTGGATAGCTCAAACAAGGAGGCGAAGTCTACATTACGTCTTATTGCTGAAGATAACATAGATCTTACCGTCGAGCATGTCATGCCTCAAACTCTTAGCCGCGATGAGTGGCGAGAGATGCTCGGTAGCGACTATGAACGAATACACAACGAATACCTTCACACACTAGCGAACCTAACACTGACTGGCTATAACTCTGATTATTCGAATCGTCCGTATCAGGAGAAAATGGTGCTCGAAATCAAGAACAAGAAAACGGGCGAAATTAAACAAGTTGGCTTCCCGATTTAGCCCTCTCCCTATGAACAAATGGATCGCAGCCCATGACGTATGGGACGAAGATGTGCTCACGGAAAGACGGGAAATGTGGGTTAATAAATTACAGAATACTTGGCCAATGCCGACTACTAGTTTTCAGCCGGTCACCGGCGCGTCGGTTGATCTACTAGATAACATTAGTCTACGCGGTGAGAATATTAGGTCCGTTAGCGTACTTGGAGAAAAAACAACCGTCAGTACTTGGGTTGAGGCGCTCGATGTCATTGTGGACACGCTCTTTGGTCTGTATCCGAACATGCTCGATACCATCGCTCATGATGAGTTGCTCTCAGGTTTCATAAAAAATGACTCTACGGCGTTTAGATCTAGTATTGAAATAGGCAGCTCTGAGCTCTACATTGCTACGAGCAACAATACTGATACAAAACTCAACATTATTCGTAGGATTGCGACGCTATTAAACTTGTCGTCTGGAGATATAGAGGCTGAAATTGTTGTAGAAGATGACGAATAGTTGTAAGTGGACGAAACAAACCACCTAATCGACTACTATAGTCTCTCCGCTCATGGGCTCCTGAGTTTCAACCCCAGTAATTCGACAGTAGAAGTTATAGGCCGATAAGTTCGAGATCTCACCCTTCTCGATATATGGCTCAAACAGAGGCAGTAACAGCTCTTCGTCTTGCTAGGACTACCCGTGCGGAAGACGATTACCGTCCCGACGTTTGCTAAGATAATATTTACCATCTTTTGATCGTCTTGCTGCTGTGTACTTTGCTCTGCCATCCGTCAGGAAAACCTTGTACTTCCTTGCTTCACTAAGCATCTGCGTGAACGATAGGGTCGCGAAGTTCTGGAACTCATCGACGTATAGGTAAAACGCTTTGCGGTCTGCCTGCTTTTTCTCCGCACGCTTCAGCGCGGCAAGCTGAAGTTTGGCTAGGATTGTGACGCCAAATAACATCGACGTATCTTCGCCAAGTCGACCCTTTGAAAAGCTACAGATAAGTATTTTGCCGTCAAGGATTTCATCAAAGTTAATCATGGATTTCTCCTGCTCAAGCATCGCGCGAG